>JAEEIG010000205.1 GCA_016281255.1 Bacteroidales bacterium | reverse complement strand
GCTCTCGCGGGCTTCCCAGTTATATTTTATGTCTTTTGCCATTGTTGTTTAGTTTAAAGTTTAAGGTTTAATGTTTAAGGTTTATGGTGAGCAGTGATTAGTGAACAGTGATCAGATCAACTGCTAACTACTAACTGCTAACTACTAACTATTTGCAGATCGCGTAGATGTCGCTTTCTTTCATGATGAGGTAGGTTTCGCCGTCGAGTTGGATTTCGGTGCCGGAGTACTTGCCGTAGAGCACGGTGTCCTTCACCTTGACGGTCATGGGTTCGTCCTTTTTGCCGGGGCCGACTGCAATGACGGTGCCTTGTTGGGGTTTCTCCTTGGCGGTGTCGGGGATGATGATGCCGCCGGCGGTTTTCTGTTCAGCTTCTGCAGGTTTCACTAAAACTCTGTCTGCTAAAGGTTTGATGTTTTTCATATTGATTATACTTTTAAGTTAATAATTGTCTTTTGTTGACGGCGGCGAAGTATGCAAATTCCGTGCCAAAGGCGATGAAGTACGATGAATGGACGATGAATGGCGATGAATAGACGATGAAAAACGATGAAAAACGATGAACAGAGATGAACAAGCGGTGTCAAGTTCTGACAATTTGTCATTGTTTGGTGGGTTGGCGTGTCATTAATAGTTTTCTTTTTTTACGGTTCAAAGCAATGAGCATTTGTTTTATTCTGTCAATGAGTGTTTTGCATTCAGATAATTGTTGTTCATCAATGTAGTTCAAGTCAAATGCTAAAATTAATTGGCAATAAACTTCCATTAGTGAGCCAAAAGAGATTTCTATGAAACGAATTTGTTCCTGAAACGAAAATCTATAATTACCTTCTACAATATTTGAAGAGACGGAAACCGCAGCCCTCCTCAACTGATCTCCTAATCCATATTTTTCAAATGGGGGAAATGAATTTTGTAACCGATAAACCATCAGAACCAATTTTCTCGATTCCTTCCAAACATCCAAGTTTTCAAATGAATACGTTTTCATAATTCAAAACATTTTGTTATTAATTTCAAAATGCAAATATAATCAACTTTAACGTCAATTACAATCATCATCGTCTTATTTATAAACCAATCTTTGTTCATCACTTTCATCGTTTTATTCATCGTCTATTCATCGTCTATTCATCGTTTCATTCATCGTTTCATTCATCGTTTCATTCATCGTTTCATTCATCGTTCATTCATCGTTCATTCATCGTTTCATTCATCGTCTATTCATCGCTTTTCATCGAAAAAAATACTACCTTTGCCGCCGAATTTAACGGTTCCCGAAAAATATGATCGTCATCCTGTATCTCATTATCGTCCCCCTGCTGGTCGTTCTCGCAGCGAAAAAGTGGCCGATTATCGAAAAAATTTCGCCGATGGTGATTCTCTACATCATCGGCTTGACCGTCGGCAACATCGGCATTGTCGGGGAGAGTGCAAAAACCGTGTGCACCAACGTCTCCAACGTGGCAGTGCTGCTCTCCATCCCGTTGATGCTGCTAGGCTGCGACTTCCGGAACTGGTCCACCGGTGCTGTTCTGAAAGTCTTCTTAGTGGGTTTGTTCAGCGTTTTGGCCGTCACTGTGGCGGGCTTCTTCCTATTCCGCGGCCAGGCGGTCAGCGCAGGTCTCGAAACGGCCGATTTCGCTCGTGTGAGTGCAGCCATGACGGGCATCTACACCGGCGGCATCCCCAACTTCGCGCCCGTGGCCAAGGCCGTGGATCTGCCGCAGCACCTTTTCCTGCTGGTCTCCGGCTACGACCTCGTGGTCACCAGTCTCTACCTCATCTTCATCGTTGCGCTCGGCGGGCCGCTCGTGCGCTGGCTGTTCCACAAGAAAGCGGATGCCACCACCGGGCAGGAGATCCAAGACGAGACCGCCGCGACGACAACCGACAACAAAACCTTCTGGCAGAAAGCCGGAAACCGCGCCATCGGCATCGGGGTCGCCGTACTCCTCGTGGCAGCCGCTTACGGACTGTCGCTGATCCTGCCGGTTGACAACTCCACCGCGATTATCATCATCACCCTCACCACCCTTTCCCTGCTCCTATCTTTCTGGAAGCCTGTGAAAAAGCTGGAAGGGACCTTCGATGTGGGGCTCTATTTCGTGTATGTCTTCTGTCTGGCCGTAGCCACGATGGTGAATGTCCACGACCTTGAGTTCTCGAAATACCTGTTCATATTGTATTACATAGCGTTCGCGGTGTTCGGCTCACTGGTGTTGCAGATTCTCTTCGCCAAGATTTTCAAAATCGACGGCGACATGACTTTGGCAGCCTCCATCTCGCTTATCAATTCGCCGCCGTTTGTACCGATGGTCGCCGCTGTTTTGCACAACAAGGAGGTGATCCTGCCCGGAATCGCCATCGGATTGCTCGGATATGCCGTCGGGAACTACCTGGGAATCGGAATTTTCATGTTTTTATACGCACTATAATCACTTAACAATCAATACAATAGAAGATTTTTTTCACAAAAAAATTTTTTTTGAAAAAAAAGCGGTGTATCATTCGAAAAAAAGTGTATTTTTGCAGCCGATTTCAAGCATAACGATCTGTTAGCTCAGTTGGTTTAGAGCGCTTGCTTGACAGGCAAGAGGTCACTGGTTCAAATCCAGTACAGATCACTGAAAATGAAAAGGTTGCGATAAATGCAACCTTTTTTTTATTTCCTGATGTTCCTCGCATTCAGTGCGGCGCGGTACCGTGCGGCGTTCTGCGCGTGGACGGCGGGGCTGGCCGTGAAGTTGTGGTAGCCCGAGAAGTCCTCTTTCGCGCACATGTAGAGGTAGTTGTGGTGACGGTAATGCAGCACGGAGTCCATCGTGGAGGCCTCCGGAATGCGTATCGGACCGGGAGGCAACCCTTTGTACTTGTAGGTGTTATAGGGGGAATCGACCTGCAGGTCTGCATTGAGGATACGTTTGCGGGCGAAATCGCCGATGGCGAACTTCACCGTGGGATCGGACTGCAACAGCATGTCCTTGTGGAGACGGTTCATGTACAATCCCGCGATAATCGCCTTTTCGGACGGACGCATGTTTTCCTCCTCAACGATGGAGGCGAGTGTGGCCACCTGCACCGGCGTCAGGCCGATTTCCGAGGCGGTCGCCCTGCGCTGTTCGTTCCAGAATTGCTGGTAATAGCCGTACATCTTGTCGAGGAAATCCGACGCGGTGATGTCGTAATAGAGTTCGTAAGTGTTCGGGACAAAGAGGCATACGGCGGTCGTTTCATCCAACCCGTACTTCTTCAGCGTATCAGGATCGCGGAGCAAGGCCCGCAATTCCGAAGGCTCGAAAAAGAACTTGTGGCCGACCTTCTCCACGAGCTGGTCGGCGGTGCGCACGTTGTTGAAGGTGAACTTCACCGAATAGTGCTGTCCGCGGCGCAACAACCGCACCAAATCGAGGTTCGTCCTGCATTCGGAGATATCGTATCTGCCCATCTTGATCCTCTTGTACTTCAACACTTCCGCCGTCTTCCGGAAAGACTCTTCGGATTTCAGCACCTCGTACTTGCGCAGGGTGTCCACCACCTGTCCGAAATCCGCACCCGGCGGCACAATCACGGTGACTTCCCGGTTTTTCACATTCTCCGCGAAAAAGGTTTTGAAAAACACAACTCCCGATATGCCCGCCAAAAACACGGTGCACAAAACAACGGTTATGAGGATTTTTTTCTTATTCATGAAAACAATCATTGATAAACAAGGGCGTATGCGATACGCCCCTAAAAACATTCATTCATCATCGTGTCATCGCATCATCGCATCATCGTATCATCGCATCATCGCGTCACACCCTCACGATCACCCGCAACTGATGCGTATATCGTTGCACGTCCTCATTGAAGATGCCTGTTTCGTCGATGCGGTCGATGCGGACGCATCCGCTGGAGTGGACGATTTCGTGGTTGTTGAGCATCATGCCCACATGCACCACCCTTCCCTCTTCGTTGTGGAAGAAGGCCAGGTCGCCAAGTTGCGCTTCGTGGATGAAGTCGATCGGTTCACCGCAAAGCACCTGCTGGGAGGCGTCGCGGGGGAGTTGCACGCCCACCAGCGAGTAGAGCAGCTGAGAGAAGCCAGAGCAGTCGATGCCGAGCGGGGTGCGACCGCCCCAGAGGTAGGGAGTTCCGAGCATCGAAAGGGCTGCCTTGCGGAGCAGTTCAGCGCGCTTCATGCGGGAGATGCCGGCAACCGCTTCCGCGGGCCACCAGCTTTCCGCATTCGGAATGGGGAAACGCTCCTTGAAAGGGCTCTTTTCCGAATCCGTCACCATCAACGCCCCCATCGTAAGCACCTTGGGGCGGGGGGCGCTTGTCGAGGCGAACGGCAAGCTCAGTCGTAGCTTATTCGAATTCAAATAGTTGTCAAAAACATCATCTGATAGTCCAAGGAACTGTTTCCGCTGGATCCAGCCTTCGTACCCATCGTGACAAGCCGATATTCTGACCCATTCGACCGCTTCCTCGAGCACGCGATAAGCCTCGCCGAACAGGAGCTGGCTCACCATTTCGGCGCAATGCGACGGTTCCGCCCGCATGGGGATTACCGTAAGGGGACAGATTCCCGTGTTCATAACGGTTAGACGGTTACATGTTAAATGGTATTAGAAGGGCAGGTCGTCGGTGCCACCCTCATCCACAAAAGTCTCCTGGGGCATCTGGGGGAGATTGCCCATGTCGGTCTGCGGCTGTGCGTAGGGGTTGGCTTGCGGCTGTGCCGGTGCGTACCCCTGTTGCGGAGCGGGCGCGTATCCTTGAGGTTGGGGAGGATATGCGGGTTGTTGCGGTTGCGCGTAGCCCTGAGGCTGTTGCGGGTAGCCTTGCGGCGGGTACATCGGCTGCTGCGCGTAACCTTGAGGCGCATAGCCCTGGGGTTGCGCGGCATAGCCTTGTGCCGGATTCGGGACACCGGCAGCGGCGGCGGGAGTGGCGGCGTCCACGCGCCAGGCCTTCACATCGGTGTACCAACGGCCGTTATATTCGCGAGATTCCAAATCGAAAGAGACCGTGATCAGACTCCCTAACTGGAACTGGTCCAGCGCCTTGGCGCGATCACCCCACAAGTTGGCGCACACCTTCTTGGGGTATTGTTCCACTGTTTCAATCACAAATTCGGCTTTCGACCAGTTGTTCCCTTGACTGCTGACACCGGATTGCACGGGCAGCTTTTGAATTAATTTTCCTGTAATTTCCATATTTCCTATTGGTTTTTATCTTTTTTTCTTTCCTTTTTTCCGAAAACAGTAACATTAAGATAATCGGTGGGATGCTCCTTGATGTCCTTGATCAGGGCATTCACGCACTCGATCGTCTGGTTGATGTTGCGATAGAGGGTGTCGTTCTGGATCAGCTGACCCACGGTGCCTTCGCCGGCTTTCACCTTGGCTATCACGTCGTTGGCGTTATTGATGGTACTCTGCGCATTGTTGACCAGCTGGCGGATGTTCGACTGTGCCAACGAATCGGTGATATTGTCCACATTGGCCACGATGGCGTCGATTTTCGGGCTGGCATCGCTCAGCGTCTTGGTCAGCACATCGAGTTGCGAGACCACTCTGTTCACCTTAGCGCCATTGTCAGCCAGCAATTTAGAGAGGTTCTGGGAGGTAGCCTCCAAGTTTGCAAGGGTATTTTTGATCATCATACCTCCGTTGACGGAGTCGTCGGAGCGGAACGCCAGCTTGATGTTCTGTCCGATGGTATCGACCGAAGCGACCACGCTCTGCAGCTGTGTCACCAGGTCGCCCACGCCGTCGAGCATTCCGCCGGCCAGACAGCAGCCCAGCGTGTCGCCCTTGCGGGCCAATTCCCGAGACTCACCGAGACGGAGGTTCACGACCATACCGCCCAAAACATCCTTCTGCGCCACCTCAAACCGCGAATCCTTGGGGATGTCCAGCTTCTCGGTGATCAGGATTTCGGCACAGATGCGCACGGGATTGGTGCTCAGCAGCTCGATGTCCGTCACCTTGCCGATGCCGTAGCCGTTAAGGGTCACGACCGTGCTTTCATGCAGAGAGCCAATATCCTCAAACACAGCATAATAGTATGTTTTCTTCCCGAAGACATTGATCCCTTTCAAAAAAGTGGCTCCCAGATAAAAAATCAGCGCCGCCGCAACACAGAACAGCGCGACCTTGATGCTTTTTGCCTCTTTTACAGAATATTGATTGCTATTCTTTTTCTCCATTCTTTCAGAACACTTAAACGGCAAAAATACATTTTTTTCGTTATCCCATGCCAATAAATATGTATTTTTGCCGCCCGAAAAAAGGAGTTATGGTATTCAGCAGCATCGCATTCCTATTTTACTTTCTGCCAGTATTTTTGCTGATTTACTATTTGGTGCCCGCCAAATGGGAGAATCCCACACTGCTCCTCGCCTCGCTGGTCTTCTATGCCTACGGCGCCCCGGGATTCCTGCCCGTCTTCATCGTGATGATGGTCCTGAACTGGCTGCTGACGAATCGGATGCACCTTTCCCCTACCCCAAAGCGGAAAAAGTGGCTGTTAGCCGCCTCCGTCGCCCTGAATCTGGCAGTGCTCGGATACTTCAAATACATGAACTTCTTTGTGGACAATCTCAACGCGCTTCTTCAGCTCACGAACCACAACCTCATCGCTTTCAACAGAATAGCGCTTCCCATCGGCATATCTTTCTTCACCTTCCAATCCATCACCTACACCGTGGACGTTTTCCGCGGCGACGCGGTTCCGTTGAAGCGATGCACCGACTACATGCTCTACATTTCGATGTTCCCTCAGCTGATTGCGGGGCCGATCGTGCGGTTCAACAGCATAGCCGCGCAAATCCGCGAGCGACAGATTCCGATGGAGGACCGGGTGAACGGATTCTGCCGGTTCATGATAGGATTAGGAAAGAAAGTACTCATAGCCAATCCGTTGGCTATGCTGGCGGACCCCATCTTCGCCATGTCCTACCAGGACATTTCCACCGCAACGGCCTGGATCGGGATTTTGGCTTACACCTTCCAGATCTACTTCGACTTCTCCGGCTACTCCGACATGGCCATCGGATTGGGGAAGATGCTGGGGTTCCGTTTCCCCGAGAACTTCGACGCGCCTTACACCAGTCTGAGTGTCAGCGAGTTTTGGAGAAGATGGCACATCACCCTCGGTGCGTTCATGAAGAGCTACCTCTACATCCCGTTGGGCGGCAACCGCAAAGGTGTCGCACGCACCTACCTCAACCTCGTCGTCGTGTTCCTGCTTTCAGGTTTCTGGCACGGCGCATCGTGGAATTTCGTGATGTGGGGCGCGTTTCACGGCGCGTTCCTGATCTTGGACCGACTTTTCATGCTGAAAACGCTCGACAGGCTCGGAAAGATCCCGGCCATGGCGCTCACTTTCTTCGCCGTGTCGGCCGGCTGGGTGCTCTTCCGCACGGAAACGCCGGGCGGCGCCTTGCAATTCTACCAAGCGATGTTTGCCTTCCGCAGCGGCGCATCCCTGCCGTGGCAACCCCAGCATCTCTTCCTGGTTCTCGCCGCGCTGATCTCCTTCGCGCCCGCCACCACAATCGGGCAGAAGGCGATGCAAAAGCTCTTCGCTGACCACTACACCTCAAAGAGCCTAACCGTCATTATCGTCTTTCTCCTACTGATCATATTGCCGTTAGCCGTAGGTTCGTTAGCTTCCAACAACTTTAACCCGTTCATCTACTTCCGATTCTGATGCCGCAAGAAAAAACATACAAACGCCTTTTCCTGATCATCATGGGCATGATGCTTCTGCCCTTGGTTCTGCAGGTCACGCACATCCCGCCCATCCGGGAGTTGTCCGGTTACACCGCGCCCATCGAGAAGGTGAAGCCTTCGCGCGGCAGCATCACCAACGGCAGCTACCAACACTATCTGGACGAAGCAGCGGCGGCCCGTTTCGGAGGACGCGGTTTCTTCATCCGCTACTATAACCAACTCATGTACAGTGTCTTCCATAAAACCACGAATGACAACATCATTATCGGGGAAAACGGGGAAATGTTCCTGAAACAATACACCGACGATGTATCCGGGATCACGCTCAGGGAGAAGTTCGGCACCGTTGACAGCGCGAAACGTGCTGCCCGTCAGAATGTTATCAAGACCTTGGAGCTCATTGACAGTCTGAAGGCGCACGACATCGCCTTCTTAGTGGTGCTCGCGCCCTCGAAAACGGCCATTTACCCCGAATGGCTGCCCGACAGCATACGTCCCTGCGGATTCGTTTTGCAAAAGGAATACGCCAGCTTGCTCAAGGAATTCAACATCCCGCACATCGACTTCCTCCCGGTCTTCAACACCTTGAAAACCAGATCGAAATACCCACTATACACAAAATACGGGACCCATTGGAGCAACGGCACCATCCCCTTTGTGGCCGACACGCTGTTACGTTCCATGGAAGGGCTTCTGAATCGTCCTTTACCGCATATCCAACTCACAGACAGCAACATCACCCGAAAATACTCCCGTCCTGACATGGAATTGGAATCGACCTGCAACCTGATGTTCCCGCTACGTCACCCGAAGATGCCGTGGCCGAAATACACCCTGTGCGACATCCCGCGCAACTACCGGAAACCGAACCTGTTGGTCATCGCCGACAGCTATTACACCCTGTTGGAGTCGAGCCCGTTCAGTGAAGCATTCGGCAATGTCGATTACTGGAAATACAACGAGACCTCCATCTCGAAGATTCCGGAGCGGCAGAACCAGATTGCCTTCATCGACCGGTATGCGGCCATTACCGACGCGGACGTAGTGATGGTGATGTTCACCACGATGTTCGCCTACGACTACCTGTTCGGATTCGTGGAAACGGCGTTGAAGACCTTCGAAGAGGGGGACGTCTATGACGGTTCGCAATATATGGAGGAGCAAATCAGCCACATCATCGAGCGCATCAAGAGCGACCCCGAATGGATAGGCAGCGTGGAAAAGCAGGCCAAGAGGGAACATATCTCCTTGGAGGAGGCGTTGCGTAAAAACGCGGAATACGTTTATGAAATGGATTTCAAGAAGAAGCCGTGAGGAGGGGCTACTTCTTCTGCGACTTCACCGCCTCGGAGACGGGAATTTTCTGGTCGCCCTTGAAAGCGATAATGAAAGCATCGGGATACCTGGCTTTGACTTCTTTCAGCAACTCTTTGGCAGACTGCAAGTTATCCTCACTCCCTGCGGTATATTTCCAGAGATTTCCTTCAAAATAGCAGTTCACTTTCGGAATGGCTTTGAAGCGTTTGTCGGTGAGGGCGATTTTTTCGGGAAGTGCCATAAACTGGACCACAAAGCGGACACCGTCGGGGTCAGCCGGTGCAGCCTCTACCGGGATTTCCTCGACAGATATTTTCGTATCTGATTGATTATCAACAGTATTACTATTGTTGTTATCATGACTTCGGCTTGTATTGGTGTTCGATTTTTCAGAATTGTCTTTTTGCTTAACGTCGGCAACATTGACTTTATTGCCTGTCATCTGCGAATAATAGGAGGCAAAACCCTGGAAAATGGCGTTGGCGATCGCCTCCTTATGCTGTTCGTCGGAGAGGTATTTCTCTTCCGCGGGATTGGAGAGGAAGCCCATCTCGATGAGGATGCTGGGCATGGAGACGGCCCACAGCACCCAGTATCCGGCCTGTTTGACGCCGCGATCCAGCATCTTCGTGGTGCCCACCAGATTCTTCTGCACTTTGTCGGCCAGCAGGATGGAATTGTTCAGGTAGGCAGAGGAATAGAGGGAGAACATCACGGCAGATTCCGGAGAATTCGGATTGAAGCCGCCATAGTTTTTTTCGTAATCCTTTTCCATCAGCATGGCGGCATTCTCTGCGCGCGCCACCGCCAGATTGGCCTCGCTCTTGTGAAGTCCCATCACGTAGGTCTCGACCCCATGCGCGCCATGGTTGTCGTTGGCATTGCAGTGGAAAGAGATGAAAAGGTCGGCATGGTTGTCGTTGGCGATTTTGGCACGGCGGTAGAGTTCCACGAAAACATCGGTGTTTCTCGTATATATCACCTTGACATCCGGGCAGTTATCACTAATCAGCTTACCTGTTTTCAATGCCACATTGAGGGCGACGTCTTTTTCCTTGGTATATGCGCCGAGGCATCCGGGATCCTTGCCGCCGTGGCCGGCATCGATCACCACCTTGAAAGTCTTGCCGTCTTTCTGGGCGGTCACGGGGATTGCCAAAATAGTTATGAACAAATATACTAAGAAAAATATTTTCGAGTTCATCGCTTTCGATAATTTGATTATTTTTGCCGCTTTTTCGGTGCAAAATTATAATTATTGACTAAAGAATTCGCTCGTTGATTAAAAAAATATACACACTGGATGTTTCATATTTTTGGAGGCTATTTATAGCGTTCATTTTCAGTGTGTTGTGTACAATCGTATCGGCTCAGGACATCCGGTCCCGTCGTCCGGCAAGGCATCAGCCGGACACCAGTCAGCGAGTGATTGCGGCAAGCGATTCCGCGGACACGGCCGCCAGTTTTTCCCATAATCCGAAGGTGATTTCCCGGAACGCCATCACCGACATCGTGCAATACAGTGCCCGCGACTCCGTGGTCAACGACCTGCAGAACCGTTTCACCTACCTCTTCGGCGACGCGGTGGTGAAGTACGAGGACATGGAGCTCCGCGCCGAGTACATCGAGATCGACTTCAAGAACAACGAGTTGTATGCCAGCGGCGTGGCCGACTCGAACGGCCGGCTGTACGGGACACCGGTTTTCATCCAGTCGGACGCCACCTACACCGCCCGCGAAATCAAGTACAACTTCACCACCAAGAAGGGCAAGATCTCGCACGTGATCACCACTCAGGACGACGGTTTCATCCACGGCGAGCAGGTGAAGAAGATGGGCGACAACGTGGCCTTCATCAAGCGCGGCAAGTACACCACCTGCGAGTTGGGGGACCCGCATTTCGAAATCGCCTTCTCCAAGGCCAAAGTCATCCAGCATGACAAAATCCTCATCGGTCCGGCCTACCTGAGTTTCACGGGTGTGCCGACCCCGTTGGCTCTCCCCTTCGGGTTTTTCCCGTTAGACGCCCAGCACAAATCGGGGCTTGTGATGCCCTCATTCGGACAGTCGAACTCCCAGGGTTTCTATCTCCGCGACCTCGGTTTCTATTTCGCCATCAACGACAACATCGACCTGCTGCTTTCGGGCGACATCTACACGCGAGGCAGCTGGGCGCTCAAGGCCAGGTCGAACTACGTGTTCCGATACATGTGTACCGGACAGGTGGAGCTTGCCTTCTCACGCACACTCACTGGCGACCGCATCGACACCGCCAACTTCAAGAAATCCAACAGCTACAAGATTTACTGGGACCACAAGCAGGACAACAAGTCGCACCCCACCACCCGTTTCAACGCCCACATCGACATGCAGAGCGCGAACTACGCCAAGTACAACATGACCTCCGCCAACGATTACCTCTCCAACCAGTTCACCTCCACGATCTCCTTTTCCACCTCCGCCGCCGACTTTTTCTACTTCGACGCCAGTCTCTCCTACTCGCAAAACACGGGGGCCCACACCGTCAACTTCAAGCTGCCAAACATCAACATGTCGGTGGCACAATTCTACCCTTTCCGCAAGAAAGGCAAAATCGGCAAGCTGAAATGGTACGACAACATCGCGATGAAGTGGAACTCGCAGTTGGTGGGGCAAGTGAACACTAGCGACTCGATGTTCCTCCAACCCATCACGTGGCAGCAATTCGAGACCGGCATGCTGCACACCTTCCAGATCAACAGTCCCATCAAGATTGCCAAGACCATCAACTGGAACAACACCATCACGTTCTCTGAAAAATGGTATCTGCAACACTACACCCGCGACATGGTCTGGGACACGAACGTTTCGAAAACGCCGCAGTTGGTACAGCATTTCAACCGCCAATTCGGGGCGGTGCACGACCTGAACATCTCCTCCAACCTGACCACCAAGGTCTATGTGATGTACATTTTCAAGAAAGGCGGGCTGAATGCCATCCGCCACATCATCACCCCGACGCTGAACTTCACCTTCCAGCCGAAGCTCAACGGACATAACACCGGACAGTTCGTCAACCCGATGACCGGCGAAACCGTGGAATACGACTACTACGACAACGCCATCTTCGGCGCGGGTCCCTCCCGCATGGCGGCGCGCGCGCAGATTTCGATCGGCAACAATCTGGAGATAAAGGTAAGATCGCGCAAAGACACCATCACCGGACTCAAAAAGATACCTCTCATCGACAACTTCAACATCTCCATGTACTATGATTTTGCCGCCGACTCCCTGAACTGGTCGTTGCTCACCATGTCAGGCCGCAGCACACTCTTCAAGCAGCTCTACCTCACCTACTCGTTCATTTTCGACCCTTACAGCATCAACAAGGAGGGCCGTCGCGTGAACGTCACCGAATGGGAGGCCAATCGCCGCATATTGCGCTTTTCATCAGGCACATACAGCGTATCCTTGAACTACCGCATGGACCAGAACACCTTCAAATCGAAGGATCCGGAGCGGCAAAAGAACCGTTTGCCGTGGTCGCTCACCATCAATTACACCTTCACCTACGGTATCAACGACAACCTGGAATATTACCGCTACTTGTACCACAACGTCGAGCTGAAACCATACACGAACAATATCGTGCACACCATCAACCTGGCCGGCGACATCTACATCACCAGGAAGTGGAAATTCGCATTCCACACAGGTTACGACTTTGTACACAAGGAGCTCTCTTACACCTCATTGGAATTCTACCGCGACATGCACTGCTGGGAGATGGGGTTCAACTGGATTCCGGTCGGCTATCGCAAAGGATGGTCGTTCTCCATCAACGTCAAGTCCTCCACGCTGCGGGATGTGTTGAAGTATAAGAAGGAGAAGGATTTCCGGGATTTCATGTAGGCTTATTGGCTTACGGGCTTACTGGTTTACTGGCGGCGGAGGACGAGGGCGGTGCGGGAAGGCAGATAGAGCATGAGGCGGGGGTTTCCTTCGTGAAGTTGGGTACGGTACGTGATGGTGGTATCTACATTGCCGAAGCCGTGGTAGATAGGGTCATCGCTGTTGAGGACTATCCGGTAATCACCGGGTTGGCAATAGATGGAGTAATCCGAAAATGATTTTTCCGGATGGAAATTGAAGACAACGATGCAGTTGTTGCGCTCGAAGGCCAACACTTTGTCGCCGTCATTGTCGCAAAGTCTGACCGGCGCTTTATCCAAAAGGCGATTCTCGGTGACACAATGGATCATGTCGCGGTCGAAGCGATTCAAGCCACTGTATTTCAAACTATTATCATCAGCCAAATTCCACTGGCGACGGGCATGATAGCACGACCAGCCGTTACCTTCGCGCGGAAAGTCGATCCACTCGGGATGTCCGAACTCGTTGCCCATGAAGTTGAGATAGCCGCCCGAGCAGAGTGTCAGCGTCACTAAACGGACAAGTTTGTGCAGCGCCACTCCCCTGTCCACCGCCAAATCGGGGGTATTCACGGACATGGCACTGTACATCTTGCTATCAATCATTCTGAATATCAGCGTTTTATCACCCACAAGCGCCTGATCGTGGCATTCCACATAACTGATGGTTTGCTCTTCAGCGCGCTTGTCGGTCATCCGATAGTAGATTTCGCCCACGCTCCAGTTTTCGTCACTGGTGGTCTTGAGCGTCTTGACCCAGAAATCGGCAATGCCCATCGACATGCGGAAGTCGAAGCCTACACCGCCCAGCGCGGTGGGGAAGGCCATTCCGGGCATACCGCTCACATCCTCGGCAACGGTCATGGCATCGGGACGCACCTCGCGCACCAGTTTGTTGGCCAAGGTGAGATAGGTGATGGCGTCTTCGTCCACATTTCCGTCGAAATACTGGTCATAGCTAAGGAAATCGACCCCGAGTCCGTGGTCGAAGTAGCACATGCTGGTCACCCCATCGAAACGGAAGCCGTCGAAACGGAACTTTTCCAGCCAATATTTCAGATTGGAGAGCAGGAATTGGATGGTCTCCGGTTTTCCGTAGTCGAAACATCGCGAATCCCACACCCTGTGGTGTCCTTTCTCGCCATGGTGCGTAAAAAGGTGGTCGCTGCCGTCCAGATATCCGACGCCCTCCTTTTCATTCTTGACCGCGTGGGAATGGATGATGTCGAGAATCACGGAGAGGCCCATACCGTGCGCCGTGTCAATGAGTTCCATCAGCTCTTCAGGCGTTCCGAAGCGGAACGAAGGCGCAAAAAAGTTCGACACTTGGTAGCCGAAGGATCCATAGTAGGGATGTTCCTGAATCGCCATCAACTGTATCGTATTGTATCCCAGTGCTTTGATTCGCGGGAGCACAGTCTTTTGGAACTCGAGGTAGGAGGAAATTTTGGCTTCCTGCGACGACATACCGATGTGCGCCTCATAGATGAGCGGATGTTCGGGTTTGGGAGGTGTCGGGTTCTTCCATACGTAAGGTTCTGTTTCCCAGACCTGTGCACTGAAGATTTTCGTGGTATCGTCCTGCACCACGCGCTGGCAGTAGGCGGGCAGGCGCTCGTCTGCGCCCGACTGCCAAACCATCCAAAGCTTGTATAGCATTTCGTTTGCGAGCACGGACTCAGGGAGTTCGATCTCCCAATCGCCGTTGCCGATGGGTTTCAGCGCGAAACGGGGCTCTATTTTCCATTCGGAGAAATCGCCAAAAAGGTAAATTGCCGTGGCATTTGGGGCTTTTTCGCGGAAAACCCACCCCGTGGCTGTTTTATGCAGGCCGTAGTAGAGGTGCCCGTTTGCCAGATCGGTCAGCGGTTTCTTCCCGTCGGTGAGCTGCAATTCGCGCAGTGCGGCGCGTTCCATCCGTCTCTGCAAAGCGTCGCGGAACGGTTCCAAGTATGGATCTCTGTTGATCAGCTGTGACTTCTCTATCATCATCGTTTCTTTTTTCAAGTTAAAATTCCACATTCGGTTTCCCTGCCTTCACAACATGCTCGAAGGCCATCCCGACGCTTCTCGCGCCGTCGCCGTCGGTGTCTTCGCAGTCGCCGACCATCAGGCATTCGGAGGGCAGCACCTCAATCTCTTGGCAGATTCGTTCGAACGACTCCTTGCAGGGTTTCAATCCGCCCAGGGCCGGCGCATCGAAAAGCGCATCCGCCCAATCGAGGTTGAAGCCGACGGCTTGCAATTTTTCCCGCAAACAGCCGTAGTCGGAGAACACCACCACTTTCCGTCCGCGGGAGCGCCACTCCGCGACCATGGTTCTCACCCACGGAGCCGTCCTGTAATGCTTTCTGAGGATGCGGACCATGTCGGGCATATAGGTCCCGAAATACCATCGCCGGGCCAGTTCCGGACGGGGGAATCGGGCGAAGAAGGCTTCATAGAAAGCCTCTTCGTTCCCGAAGTGGCGACCACGCAACTCTTTGCGCACTTCCCGTTCCCGTTTGAGCAGCCACAAGCCGCCCTTCCTCAACTGGCTCAGCACCAAGCGCCGTGCCAGCCCTGATTTGTCGTACAATGTTCCGTCCAAATCGAAAATAATTGCTTTGTACATCGACATTTTATTCCTTCCGTTAGAAGATTCAAGCGGCAAAGATACAAAAAAACCGCGGCTAAAACGCCGCGGTTAAACATAAGACATAAAACTTTCTTCAGGTTCAGGGCCTCATCATATCTTTGATATTGTTGCCGAATTTTTCCACTTCCTTGTCGAATTTGCGGATGCCCCTGAATGCGATGAGGTAGGCGATGCCAATTGCGACGATGGCGACACCGATCAGAATTGCCACGATATAGCCCATCGTCTCCAGATGATACATTCCGAGCACACCGAGCACTGCGGTTCCGATGCCGAGAAGCATCAGGAGCCACCAGCTGCCGAAACCGACCTTTTTAAAATCGAAGCTCTGGACAAAGACAATGATCCCCTCGACGGTCACCCACATTGCGCAGACAATCGGGATAGAGATAGCCACAAAAATGTTGTTGCAAAGGAAGAGGATACCAATGACAATCTGCAGAATGGCGGACAACATACGAGTGCCGCTGTTGGGAAGGAAACGTTCTGTCCTGAACGTGAACACCAATCTGGAGATACCAGAAAGAAGGGTGAAGCAACCGATGAGCCAAGCGGTCGCAAACAAGGTTGCCTCAGGATTTGCAATGCACATAACACCCAGTGCCACAAGGAGCACTCCCGAAATCACGAGCCAAATTTTCGTACTTTTTTCCATATTGACTTTAATTTTAAGTTTGTAATACGCAACAAAGCAAATAATATTCCGATATAGTTTATCAAAAAATGATTTCGACAGTTCCGGTCGATTATTCAACGACCAATCGTTTGAACTTCTCGTGGCGTTTTTCGTCTTGGAGAAGCAGCTGCAGTTTGAACTGGCCGTCGCGGGCGCCCTCGGCGATGCACTGCGCTTTGAAGGTCTCGAAGGATTCTGGGATCATGCGGTAGGTTTCGGGCATCTTCAGACGCAGGGAGTCGCGTTTGGTCTTGTACTCCACGTTGATGCGCTTCAGTATCCGATCGACCTCCTCGGTGAACTTCCCGGCCTGCTCTTGCGTGACATTCCGGTCCGCAAACTCATAGTAGAACTTATAGCCCAGAATGCTCAGATCGGCGAAGCCGATGAAAAAGCGGGTTTTGAGTCCGGTGGTCTCTTCCGCCTCGCGCACCGCCTCGATGAACTGCCGTTCGTGCAGTTTCTCCCCGGTGATGGTCACTATGCCGTTCACCTTCTGGATCAGATGCACGGTCGGGGTGTTCTGGAAGTTGGGGCCGATTTCCAGCAGGTCGTTCATATTGTAGCGGTAAAGGCCGGCGAAAGTGGTCACAAACGGGCAATAGCGCTTGCCCTGCTGCAATTCGTGCAGTTGCAAATATTTCGGATCGGGATTGTCCAAATCGGCCTCATCGATGAACTCGTAGTAGTGGAAATGCGGGAAAAGCACCGTGTTCACCGTGTCGTCCAGCACCAGGCCGAAGCGGCACTCCGATGCGAAATAGCCGAACTCCTGATGCAGCATGGTCTCGGGATAGGAGTCTTTGAACTTGTCGAGATAGACTTTTGTATTGCCGCACTTCCAGGTGTTAAGCAACTGAAGATTCGGCCAATAGTGTTTCGGAAGCACCGTGCCGTATCTGGCTTTCAACTCACGCAGTTCGGCTGCGCGTTTCGGATTGGGTTTCAAACAAGCTTCCAGCTCGGCACGGATCTCGGGATCGATGTTCAGCTCCTTGTTCAGCGTTCCGTTCTCGATATCCTTCACATACTCGTCATAGAACTTGTTGACGTTGTTCTGCAGCTCCACGATGGTGGAGGGGTTGGCGGTCACAATCAGGGTGATGTCCTGCTCGATGCCCATGCGCATGAGCACGTAGTAGCGTGCGTTATAGTCGGCGATGCCATAGACGCACTGCGGGTTCGAGTAGAGCACCTTCACGAAGTTGGGACAGTCGCGCTGCGTGACGCCCGACACAGAGCCGAAGACCGTGCCGTCGGGTGCGTAGCCTTCGATCACCTTGCCCACGATGGACAAAATCTTGCCGCTGAAGACTTTCGGCTTGTTCTTTATGAAATTATAGAGCCACACCTTGGTCATCTTTCCATAGATATTGCTCAGATACTCCTGCGTGATGGGGATCCACTTCGGTTCGGAAGTGGTGCCGGAGGTGGTAGCGTAGAGCACCGGCTTCCCGGGGAAGAGGATGTCCGGCTCGCCCTGTTTGTGGCGTTCCACGTAGGGACGAAGGTCTTCATAGTCATTGACCTTCACCTTTTCTTGGTAGCGTTTGTAAAGTTCCTCGTCGTTGGGAGCAGCCAAAACGTACTCGAAACCGTGCTCTCTGCCGTAAACCGTGTCCTTTGCGTATGCAAGGATATTGCGGAGGGTTTGTTCGCTGGATTTCCGCGGATCCTTGTCCGCTTTCACCAATTGACGGTACTGAATACCGCCTGCCATGCCCAGTAAAGCATTGGCCACCAACATTCTTTTCAATTCCATAAGACAATTGTATAGTTACATCAATTTTTCAGATATTAGAAACAATCGGCAAAAATACAAATTTCTAAATATAGTTGTTAAAAAATGTGAATAGAGTTTAGGGGCTTACGGGCTTTCAGGTTTAGGGGATAAAAAAAAGCGGGCAGGATTGCTCGCTTTGGTGGGACGTACTGGACTCGAACCAGTGACCTCTGCCGTGTGAAGGCAGCGCTCTGAACCGACTGGGCTAACGTCCCAAGAATTCGGCGGCAAAAATACACTTTTTTTTGAAACGCCCAACAAAAAAAAATTTTTCTTATAATTCGCTGTATCCATGGGAATTAGAAGAAGGTCCCCTCTTGGATTTCGGTCAGCCGCTTATATTCGTTCGAAGGAGAAATCTGGTAAACTCGCTTGTCGTTCTGCAAATAATAGTGATTGTTGAAGTGGATGACATAGACTTCGTTGCTTTTGAGCCCTTTGATTTTTAGCACATTATTTTCGAACATATAGACCACTTTGTTGTGGATGGGGGTGCTCCAGAACTGGACCTCCACAAACTTGGGTGCGTTGGCGGGTGCCTCGACGGCATTCTTAGACGCGTCAAAAAAGATGATGGGCGCCTCGTATTTGGAAACAAGCTTCGAGGAAGAGACATTGGCGCTCTCAATCTCACCGTGAGCGAGAGGCTCTTCTTCTTCAAGCATGTAATCCATCGACGATTCATCCACAAAGGCCGAATCATACGACAGGCTGTCGGACGACACGCGGGACTGGACATCACTTGAACCGGGCACATATTGGTGGACTATATATTTATATATGGTATCGGAGGTACCTTTGTCGGGGGCGGGTTGCGCAAGCTCATCGTTCTTCTTCGAGCGGTTGTTGAGCTTGTTGAACATCACGAAGGTCACCAACACGCCGGTCAGCAGCCCGACGATGACGCCGAGCAGCAGGATGAGCCCCTTTTTCGTAGCCTGGTTAGACTGATTTTCCATTGTTTATCCGATTCTGAAACAATTCGCAAAAATACATTTTTTTGGATTTGGTAATCACCAATTCACAAAAGCCTTGTTGAAGATGTCATCCGTGAGTGCCTCGGTGATTTCCGCGACGAGCGCCGTCTCCACGCTGCTCAAGTTCTGCGAGCTGTAGTAGTCGGCGTAGCGCGAGAAGGACTGGGCGAAATTCTGGTTCTCGTCAAACTTATTGGTGAAACGGACCCTCACCGTGATGGTCAGCCGGTTCATGGCGGGAGAATCGTTACCTTGGATGGCGACAGGATTCACAGTATAGTCAGTGATTTCACCCTCGATTTCGTAATCGCCGTTCGTCGCCACGATGGTCAACGGGGTCTGCCCCTGGATTTTGTCTTTCAACGCGGTCGTGAACTCCTGGCTCAGCTGCGGGTTCACCAACGATGCGTTATTCGGGAAGGTATTGATGGCCACGGTTTTGGCCCTTGCATCGACGGTTCCGCCCGTAAGGGAGATGGACATGCGGCAGCCCGCGAGCAACAGGACCATCAGGATGACACTCATACGCGGCCACACTGCGCTGCGGGCACCTGATGATCCCCACACTGCGCTGCGGGCATCTGATGATCCACGCACTGCGCTGCGGGTATCTGATGATCCACACACTGCGCGGCAGGCATC
The DNA here is from genome assembly GCA_016281255.1 of Bacteroidales bacterium. Classification (GTDB taxonomy): domain Bacteria; phylum Bacteroidota; class Bacteroidia; order Bacteroidales; family WCHB1-69; genus F23-D06. Next base: position 6,672 of record JAEEIG010000205.1, on the reverse strand, counting down.
TGATGATCCCCACACTGCGCTGCGCTTGTGTGGGGTTATTTGCGCTTCGCGCGTGTTGCCTCTCCGAGGCTGTTTAAGGAAGATATCTTTTAATATGGGGGGGATTCGTTCCATCTTTCTTCATTGTTAACTGATTCCGTATTCTTTGATTTTCCGGTACAGCGTCCGTTCCGAAATCCCCAACTCCTGCGCGGCCAGTTTACGATTGTCGTGATGGCGCTTGAGGGCGGCGATAATAGCCTGTTTCTCAAGTCCTTCCATGGAGTAGTCGGCGGTCTCTTCAATGACTTCGGAATCGTCGTACTGTTCGGGGTCTGAGCCGTGATGCTCGTGGGTCGTCACCAACGGGTATTGAGAGCCGTCAGTCATGGGGGTGTCGGGCAGCACATGATGAGGATGCGTGCCCGGGACGTACATTTGCGGATTCTGGGTCAGCTGCGCAACAGTGGTCTTGAGTTCCTGCACCTCGCGCTGCAACTCGGCGATGAACTTGAAGACGATCTCACGATGCATGTTATCCTGACGGTCTGTGTCTGAAGGCATTACAGCAGGCAGGTTCGAGCCGACGGGTCCTGTCAGGTAGGGTTTCAACATGTCGGGGGTGATGAGCCGTTCCTTCTCGATGAGGGAGACTTGCTCGGTGACGTTCTTGAGCTGCCGCACGTTGCCGGGCCAGCGGTAGGCGCGTAACATGGCCTGTGCCTCCTCGGTGAGCGAGATGGTCGGGACGTGGTACTTGTCGGAGAAGTCGGCGGCAAACTTGACGAACAGCGGGTAAATGTCGCCGGGGCGTTCGCGAAGCGCGGGCACACGGATCGGCACCGAGTTGAGGCGGTAATAGAGGTCCTCACGGAATTTTCCCTTGGCAATCCTGTCGGCGATGTTGACGTTGGTGGCGGCTACCACGCGCACGTCGGTCTTCATCACCTTGGAGGAACCTACACGGATATATTCGCCGGATTCCAGCACACGCAACAGACGCACCTGAGTGGAGAGCGGTAGGTCGGCAACCTCATCGAGAAACAAAGTGCCGCCGTTGGCCTCCTCGAAATAGCCCTTGCGGGTATCCACCGCGCCCGTGAACGCGCCCTTCTCGTGACCGAAGAGTTCCGAATCGATGGTACCCTCCGGAATGGCACCACAGTTCACCGCGATGTAGGTTTTGGTCTTGCGCGGCGAATAGGCATGGATGATCTTCGGCACCGACTCCTTGCCGGAGCCGCTTTCGCCGGTTACCAGCACCGACAGATCGGTGACGGCCACCTGCATGGCCACGTCGATGACGTGGTCCAACGCAGGGTCGAACCCGATGATGCCGAAACGGCGCTTGACATTGTTGATGTTTTCGTTCATATTTGTTTCTTTCTTCTTCTGAAGCCTTGCCTCTTTTTTATCCCAGGGGTTGCGCTTCGCTTACCCTTGGCTACCAAGCTCTTGCCCCTACGGGGCTGTTTAAGGAAGTATTGTTAATATATTGGAAGTCATACCCACCTCATTCTTCATTCTTCATTCTTAATTACTTCACCCGCAATTTCCGGCCAATCTGCAATATCGTCGTCTCCTTGATCTTGTTGAGTTTGCAGATCTTATCGACTGTCGTGTGATACTTTTTCGCGATGGCGTAGAGGGTGTCGCCCTGCTTTACGGTATGGTACTTGGCGGTGGAGGTGGGTTTATTGGCCGTCTGCTGCTGCGCAGCGGGCTTGGAGGCGGGCTGCATGTTCTGATCAGGCTTCTGAACCGTCTGGTTGGAAGAAGGAGCTTCGGGAGTAGTCAGTGGTTGCCCTGCCTGTTTGCTGTCCACCACCTCGTCGTCACCATCGTCGGTGCGACGCATGTCGTCGGGATCCTGCTTCTTCCGGCTGTAAGCCTTCACCGTGATCACGTTGGAGCCTCGGGTAATGTCCTTGTAAGCGCGGGACATATCCTCTTTCGACAATTTGATTTCCTTGTTGACCTGACGCGGGTTGTCGGCTTTGGAGTGCGAGAAGAGCCAGTCGTAGGTCTCTTTCAGGTAAAAAAGCCGTGCCAAGTCGCCGTGATTGACTCCCGCCCATTTGTCGAGACGCAGGAGGTCGGTGGGGCCGCATTTCTTCATGGACTCGTAGATTTCCGTGGCGCGGGAGACGGGCACGGCCCTGTCCGCCGTACCATGGATAATCCACAAAGGCACCGTGTTCAGTTTGCAGAGGTCTTTGCGGATGGTACCGCCACATAGCTCCATCGAAGCGGCTATCTTTTCCGCATGGTTGGCCAAGAACTCAATCGTTCCGAAACCGCCCAAGCTCATGCCTATCAAGTAAATACGATTGGTATCAACAGCATACTGGCTGCATACCCAATTGAGGATGTCGAGCACTTTCACGGAGTTCCAAGCACCACCTGGATTCTGCGGGGCGATAATGATGGCGTTGATGTCGCGACCCATGGAAATGGCGTCTAACGGACCGTATCTGCGCACGCGATTCAAGTCGGTGCCGCGCAGACTGGCACCGTGAAGGAAAAGCACCACGGGGATCACTCCTTTCTGCTCTTCGTAGGTATCGGGCACCGAGACCCAGAAGTTGTAGCTGTTTTTCACCACGTTATGGTGCGTGATGAAGGTGTAGTTGGTTTGGGCCGGGAGGGCGACCCAGAGGACGAGGGTGGTTATCAGTGTTATTATTTTCTTCTTCATATTATTCATTTTTGTTTTAGCCCCGCACTGCGCTGCGCTTGTGTGACTTCTCCCCCCCCACACTGCGCTGCGCTTGGGTGGGGTTAATTGCGCTTTGCGCGTTCAGCCTCTCCGAGGCTGCTCAAGGAGAAAGTTTCTATAATATTGGGGTTATCATTCCTAATTCCTAATTGCTAATCGCCAGGGCAGCAGCTCGCGCGTCCTGAATCGTGTCGTTGATGCTCATCGGGCGTTTGCAGGCGCCGGCGACGAACAGACCGGGTTGGGCGGTGAGGTTGTCGTCGGTGTGCGGGGAGAGGCTCTGCGCGAAACGGTAAAGGCCGTCGATGCCGGCGGATTTCGACAGGATGGCGGTGCCCTCGGAAGCGCACATGCCGACCATCAGCACCAGGAGATCGCAGTTCATCGTCATCGGGTTGCCCATGAGGGTGTCCTCCGCCTTGATCTGCACGCGGTTGTCGAAGGTGGAGGCCGCCTCGGATATGCGTCCGCGCACGAAGTTCACGCCGTACTTCTCCTGCGCCTCGCGATACATCTCCTCGAAGCCCTGACCCCACATCCGCAGGTCCATGTAGAAGATATAGACATCCGTCTCAGGATGCTGCTTCTTCACTTCGATGGCCTGCTTCACGGCGGTCACGCAGCAGACTTTCGAGCAGTAGTGGTTGCCCGACTTCTCGTCACGGGAGCCCACGCACTGCAGGAAGACGATCTGTTTCGGGACCTCGTCCATGATGTTGCGCACCTTATGCTCCTTGATCATCTTCTCCATTTCCAGCGAAGTCATCACGCCACGGTAAATTCCGTAGCCGAGCTCCTCTTTCTGATGCGCGTCGAACACGCGGTAGCCGGTGGTCAGCAGCACCGCATCGAAGGTGGCGGTGGTGCCGTCCGCGAGGGTCAGCGCCCACTGCTCACCCATCCGGCTCAGCGCCGTCACGGCGCAGTCGGGCTTGAAGGTGATATTCCCGTTCTGCAACTTGGCTTCCAGTTTGTCGGCCAGCTCGTCGGCGGAGCTGAAGTCCGGGAACAGGAAGGCCTTGTCGCGGATGTTACACAGCGGTTGCGTCTCTTTTTCGAAGAGCGTCACCTGATGTTGTTTCGCCAGCACTGAGGCGGCTTCTATGCCGGCCGGGCCGGCGCCTATGATTGCGATGTTTTTCATATTCACTTGTTTTATCCTTATACCCCCACACTGCGCTGCGCTTGAGGGGTTCATACCCCCCGCCGTGACGCCGACTCCCCACACTGCGCTGCACCGTGACGTCGACTTCCCACACTGCGCTGCGCTTGTATGGGGTTAATTGCGCTTCGCGCGTTCAGCCTCTCCGAGGCTGTTCGAGGAGAAAGCTTCTATAACATTAGAGGTTATCATTACTAATCACTAATCACTAATCACTAATCACTAATCACTAATCACTAATCACTTATCACTATCACCAATCACTTATCACCAATCACTAATCACCAATCACTTATCACCAACTACTAATTCGTCACACCTTCAGTACTTCGGGTTTTTCGGGCGCACGCAGGATCTTGCCGGAGGCGCCGCGGTATTTGTCGTCGGGATTGTAGGCGACGCCGATCTTGTCGAGAAGGCGCTCGCACTGCACCTGGTGGAGCTGCATGCCCATCTCCCACGGGTCGTAGCCGAGCAACATGCCGGCCAGTTCCTCGTAGGTGAGCACCGGAATGCCGTAGCCCTCCTTGTCGTAGGTCTTGTGCTCCATCTCCGCGATGGTGTATTGCCACTTGTCGAGGAACATGGCACAGCCGGGACAGTTGGCCACGATGAAGTCGGGTTCGTAGGGTTCCATGGACTCGAACTTCTTCTTGGAATTGGCGATGGAATAGCCGCGATTCTCCTGCACGAGGTACTGTCGGAAGCCGAAGCCGCAGCAGTGACGGCGTTCGGGGTAATCGACCACCTCGCCGCCCCAGGCTTCGATCATGCCGGCCAGCACGTAAGGGAACTCGGCATTGCCGATTCCGTGCTTCGGGAAAATCTTGGCATAGTGGCAACCGATGTGCTCCACGCCACGCAACGGCTTGCCGGTGAATCGGTTAATCAATTGGTATTTCATCTTCTCCTTCAACTCGAAGCGGAATTTGAAGATCAAATCCGAAGGATGCACAATGTTCTCGGGCATCTCGAACGTCCGGCCCGTGGCTTTGTACAGATAGTCGCGGGCCTTCTCCAGAATCTCGGGCTGCTCCTTCCATTTCTCGATGAGCTCGGTCATCACCCCGAAGGAGGTGACGCACGAGGGCACATAGTTCTTGTAGCCGCGCTCGGTCATCAGGGAGAAGAGTCTCGCCACGATGGTCATGGTCGTCTCGAACGGCACCACGTCGGAATGGTAGCCGATACCCGAACAGGTGTGCTGGTGCGAAGAGTCGTAGATGTCCTTCCCCAAATCATCGCGCATGATGTTCAGGAAGGTGGCCTCCGAACCCGGGAAGAAGGTCTGCCGAATGCAACTCCGCTCGTAGAAAAAGTGGTCGTCTGCAATCTCTTTTTGATATTCGTTCCAAAAACGTTTTTCCATCAAAATGGTTATTGGTTATGGGTTATGGGTTATTGAAGTTGTTAGTTCAGGGGTTAGGGTTACCGTCTGTTTCCTATTGTCTGTCGTCTGTTTCCTATTTCCAAAAACAAGGGGGCAAAGATACACTTTTTAGCCGAAAACGCAACTCCTTAAACTTATGATTATTTATGAACAGTCCGATTTCCAAACATTAAAAGCATTATTTTTGCCGAAAATTTATCTACCAACAGATTTTTAATTAAAACTTCAAAATATGAAACGTAAAATAACGATTATGACATTAGTAGTGGCGACCGCAGTGTTAGGCGGCGCGTGCAAAAAGAAGACGGCCGAGAACCCCGATCTGGCCAACAACCCCTTCATGAAGGAGTGGAACACCCCTTACGGAGTTCCGCCTTTCGACCAGATTAAGACCTCCGACTACCTTCCTGCCATCCAAGAGGGTATGCGCCAGCAGGCGGAGAACATCCAGGCCATCTGCGACAGCAAGGAGGAGCCCACCTTCGCGAACACCATCATCCCTTACGAATACAGCGGCGAGTTGCTGACGAAAGTCTCTGCCGTTTTCATGAACCTCGCCGAATGCATGAACAGCCCGGAAATGGAGAAGCTCTCCGACACCATCATCCCGATGCTCACGCGCCACGGCGACGACATCATGCTGAACGCCAAGCTGTTCGAGCGCATCAAGACCGTCTATAACAACCGTGACAAAGAGAACCTCAACGAAGAGCAGAAACGTCTGTTGGAGGTCATTTACAAGGATTTCGAACGCGGTGGCGCCAACGTGCCCGCAGACAAGCAGGCCCGCTTCCGCGAGATCAACGAAAAGCTCTCCTCGCTCACCCTCAAATTCGGCAACAACGTTCTCGCCGCCACCAACTCCTACGCTTTGTTCGTGGATAACGAAGAAGACCTCAAAGGTCTGACAGAGGGGCAGTTGGCTGCCGCGAAAGAAGCCGCTGCCGACATGAAGGACGCCAAAGGCAAGTACGCCTTCACGGTACACATCCCCTCTATGGAGCCGTTCCTCCAGAACTGCCAGAACCGCGAGCTGCGCAAGGAACTCTGGACGGCTTACTCCACCCGTTGCCTGGATGGCGACAACTCCAACAAGCAGATTATCAACGAAATCGTCAACCTCCGACTGGAAAAAGCGAAGATCCTCGGCTACGACAACTACGCCAACTATGTCCTGGACGACTGCATGGCCAAGAACGCCGACAACGTCTATGAACTGCTGATGAAAGTTTGGGAGCCCGCCCTCGCCAAGGCCAAGGAGGAGGCCGCCATTTATCAGAAGATGATGAACAAAGACGGCATTTCCGGCGACCTTCAGCCCTACGACTGGCGTTATTACACGGAGAAGCTGCGCAAAGAGAAATATGACCTCAACGACGACGACATCCGTCCGTACCTCGCCCTCGACTCCGCCCGCAAAGG
>JAEEIG010000204.1 GCA_016281255.1 Bacteroidales bacterium | reverse complement strand
GCGCAGAAGCTGAAATCCTCGGAAGTGCCGTCGGATGTCATCCAAACGCTTGACGAGCAGTATTCCTACGTGAAAGTGACCGGATGGATGAAGGAGGGCAACACCTACGTGGCCAGCATCAAGGACGGTTCCACGAACGGCAAGGTTTTCATCTCTTCTGCCGGCGAGTGGATCAACACGCTGTTCACCGTCCCGGTTGCGGAGCTGCCGTCTGCCATCACCGACTATGTGAAGGCGAATTACCCTGATTTTATCATCAGTGTCAGCGCTTTGGAGGAGAAGGAGAACGAGAACACACATTATTACCTTGAAGTGAAGCCGGACGGCGTGGGCATGAAGGCGTCGGTGCTGACCTTTTCCAGCATTGGCCAGAACCAGCTGATTTCGCGCAAGGACCCTGAAGGTTTCAAGGACCCGACGGTGAAGCAGCCCGACAAGATCGAGCAGGCCAAAGCCGCTGCCGCTGAGAAGCAGGCTGCCAAGGAGGAGGCTGCCAAACGCGAGGCCGCTGAGAAGGCCGCCGCCGAAAAGGCCGCCAAAGAGGCTGCCAAGAATTCGCCCAAGACGAACAATACCGCCGCTAAACCTGCTTCAACCCCGAAATCCACCACCGCCGCGAACAAGCCCACCGCCTCTTCCCCAAAGGCTGCAGAGCCTAAGAAAGAGCCTAAACCCAAAAAGGAGAAACCCGAGCCTGTGGTGAAGGACGAGCACGGCAACATCGCCATCAAGGCCAGCACAGTGCCCGAAATTGTCTCCAAAACACTGGTGAAGAAGGTGCTGCATCCGGCCGAGCTCAACTGGTTCCTCGTCGATAGCATGTATATCGCCCGCTGTCTCAACCAGGACAAGAAAACCGCGGTCTATATCACCCCGCAGGGCGTGTGGGAAAAAACGCTCACCATTATGCCCGAAGAGTCTGTCTCCGGTCTGATGGCCAAACATCTGAACGACTTCTATCCCGGCTGGCGGTTCAAGAGCGCCGTCAAGGAACAACGCGCCGACAAGGACGACAAGATGATGGTGGAGTTCTATGAAAAGGCCAACTACAAGGGCAAATTGGTCACCACGGTCTTCTTTGACAAGGCGGGCAAGCTGATCCGCACCATCGATCCTGACTATGAGTTGGGCACGAACGACAAGAAGGAGAGTGTCGAGGACGACGCGCTCAATAAGTATTACGAAAAGATGAACATGGAGCTCGACAACGACGATGCTTCCAGTGTGCCTGACAACGTGAAGGCCGCCTTCAACCTGAAGTATCCGAAGGTGACCAATGTGGAGTGGAAGGAGAACGGCTACATGAACTACATCGCCGCTTTCTACACCACTCGCGGCAAGGAGTTCTGTGTCTTCAACAGCTACGGCGAGATTGTCGAAACATGGGTGATGGGCAAGAACGATAACCTCTCCGCCACCATCCAGGACTATCTGAAAAAAGAGTACAAGGGTTGCAAGCTCAAGGAGTTCTACACCGTGAAACGCCTCGCTGACAAGTTGAATGCCTACAAGGTCATTGTTGTGGACAAAAAGACTCAGGAAGAACATGAGTTGTGGTTCAATTTGTCTGGAAAACCGATAGAGTATTAGACCTAAGACTCAAGACTTAAGACTTAAGTAAGACGTAACGTAATACCCCCAAAAGTCTCAAGTCTTCAGTCTCAAGTCTCAAAAAACCAAGCCAATGAAATACCTCGAGATCAAATTGAATATTACCCCCGCAGATCCGTGGAAGGAGGTCTATACCTCGTTGATGGCGGATGCCGGGTGCGACAGCTTCATGGACGGTGACAGCGAGAACGAGCTCCTGTGCTACATTCCGGAGAAGGACTATCAGGAGGAGGTTTTCCAAGACCTGTTGGGTGCGTCGCAGTTTCCGGAAGTGAATATTTCCTACACTGTGGCGCCGATGGAAGACAAGGACTGGAATGCCGCCTGGGAGGCGAATTACGAGCCTGTCCTCATCGACGGGAGGTGCTATATCCGCGCGCCTTTCCATCCGGCGAAACCCGAGGCCGAATACGAAATCGTGATTGAGCCGAAGATGTCGTTCGGCACAGCACACCACGCCACCACCGCACAGATGGTCTCCTACCTCTTGGAGACGGACGTGCGCGGAAAAGCGGTGCTCGACATGGGTGCGGGCACGGGTGTGTTAGCCATCCTTGCCACGATGAAAGGGGCGAATCCCGTCACGGCCATCGATATCGACGAATGGGCCTATAGAAACGGAGTGGAGAACGCGCAACACAACCATTGCGACGAGCTTAAGGTCCTGTTGGGCGACGCCTCCCTGCTCGGCAATGAACGCTACGACATCATCCTTGCCAACATCAACCGGAATATCCTCTTGCAAGACATTCCGCAATATGTAAATTGCATGAACGAAGGCGCTTTGCTCTTCCTCAGCGGTTTCTACGAAGAAGACCTGCCCGCCCTGCGCCATTGCTGCGCCCAAAACGGCCTGAAATATCTGGATCACAAATCCAAGGACAAATGGGTGGCGGCGCGGTTTCAGTTAGCAGTTGGCAGTAAGTAGTTAGCAGTTTGCCTACTGACGACAACGGGGACAACTTGGGACAACATATTATTGTCCAGTACCCTTTTCTTTCAAAGGTATAAACAACAAAATTTTCTTGAATTTCCGATGTTGCAGCAGATCCATCTCCGCTGTGTCATTATTAAAGAAATTGCACTCGTTTTGAACCTCGGCCAGTATTCCCCACGATTCAAAAGGAGACATTTTCAAGCAATACCGTTCCCCGTTACACTCGATAGTGTCAACGGGCGCGGCATCATCCGGTTGTGGATTGAGTTTCCCTTTCTCTTCGAAAAGCAAGTTCCCTATGCTTAACTCATCTTCGGACATCTCTAAGATTCTGTCAAGCCATTCTATCATAACATCATGAATGGAGTCATAAAACTGCTGGTCTGGATTCTCGCGTTTCATCATCACTTCACGGTGGTAATTGTCCATCCTCTCCATGGTGTCAACATGTATGCCATCCTCCAATGAATGGCGGATTTGCTTCCACGTAAACCTATTGGAGAGGCTGTCTTCGAGATAATTCCGCATCAGGACAAACTGTCTGTCTGCGGTATGTATGAGCAGCGGTGGCATCGCCTCTTCAGGAAAGTGGTTTTCCCCGCTGAACAAAGAGAGGGCAATCTCCTTTTCTGCTTCATCCCGAACCACACAGGACAAAGACGGGCACACGCAGGTGGCATGCCAAACGTGCAACACGTTCGCTTTCAAATACAGCGTGTCAACGAATCGGAAGCATGGACCATTTTGGCCTTTCAAGGATGCCAAAAAAATCACTTGGACCAACAGCAGAAGCAGTATGCGGAACTTATTCATCATTATCATTATCCTGCCGCGAAGATAGGATTTTTTCGGCTATTTCTTTTCCCACGACAGGATTAATTGTTTTTTTTTGCCTCTGAATGATTTACGATATGATATCGGGACCACACGCTCCATCATTTTCAGCCATCTTTTCAGTGTTTTCATATCTAATCCATTTACGTATGACCACTGCCCATTGAAGCGCACTAACAAATAATTCCCATTCGTCCCCGGAATTGTGTCCGACTGACATTGACGAAGATCATTCCTCATGCGGTATAACAACTTTACCCAATTAATGGAATACTGTTTTTTGACATGGTCTGGATATTCTGGAATGAAACAAGCCTGTCCATCTTCATACATTAGCCCGACATATTGACAGATG
>JAEEIG010000203.1 GCA_016281255.1 Bacteroidales bacterium | reverse complement strand
TGCCCTTGCGAAAGAGTCCGCTCTTGCGACACAGCGTGCCCTTGCGAGTCCGGGGTTCCGTTTGGCCAGTAAAGGTATTGCTTTCACGTTACGGTTGTCGGGTTCGGAAATGCGTGGGGGGTTCGATAGTGCAGGGCGGCCAAACGGAATGGTGGTGGGTTGAGCGGGGTTGAGTGCGGGCGCGGGGGACCGGCAACCGACACCATAACGAAAAACCCACCACCATTCCGTTTTGCCGGAAAAGGGAGTCACTGAATCGCGAGTGCAGGAAGAACCGTAAAGACAAGGGGTCGCCCGCCAGGGCGGTCACGCAAAACGGAAACTGGAACTCGCCAGGGAACTGCCCTGGCGGGAGAGTCGCTTTTCCGATATAGTGTGCTCTTGCGAAAGAGACCGCTCTTTCGTCACAGCGTGCCCTTGCGAAAAAAGTCCGCTCTTCCGATATAGTGTGCCCTGGCGAAAAAGGCGCTTTTTCGACACAGCGTGCTCTTGCGAAAGAGACCGCTTTTTCGATATGGGGTGCCCTTGCGAAAGAGTCCGCTCTTGCGACACAGCGTGCCCTTGCGAGTCCGGGGTTCCGTTTGGCCAGTAAAGGTATTGCTTTCACGTTACGGTTGTCGGGTTCGGAAACGCGTGGGGGTTTCGTTGTCGGAGGGCGGCCAAACGGAATGGTGGTGGGTTGAGCGGGGTTGAGTGCGGGCGCGGGGGACCGGCAACCGACACCATAACGAAAAACCCACCGCCATTCCGTTTTACTGGAAAAGGTAGGCGCTGAATCGCGAGGGCAGGAAGAACCGTAAAGGCAAGGGGGTCGCCCGCCAGGGAAGTCTTGCAAAACGGAAACTGGAACTCGCCAGTGAACTGCCCTGGCGGGAGAGTCGCTTTTTCGTTATGGGGTGCCCTGGCGAAAGAGTCAGCTCTTTCGATATGGTGTGCTCTTGCGAGAGAGTCCGCTCTTTCAACACAGCGTGCCCTTGCGAGTCCGGGGTTCCGTTTGGCCGGGAAAGGTCACACTTTGACGTTACGGTTGTCGGGTTCGGAAATGCGTGGAAGTTTCGTTGTCGGAGGGCGGCCAAACGAAATGGTGGTGGGTTGAGCGGGGTTGAGTGCGGGCGCGGGGGACCGGCAACCGCCACCATAACGAAAGACCCACCGCCATTCCGTTTTGCCGGAAAAGGGAGGCGCTGAATCGCGAGGGCAGGAAGAACCGTAAAGGCAAGGGGGTCGCCCGCCAGGGAAGTCACGCAAAACGGAATCTGGAACTCGCCAGGGAACTGCCCTGGCGGGATAGGCGCTTTTTCGTTATGGGGTGCCCTAGCGAAAAAAGTCCGCTCTCAATGTCCAGCAGGCAAACACGGATCACATCCCGCCGTGCCACTTCCGCAAGAACCACTCTATTCCCAGCAGCAGCACTATCAGCGCCAAGTACCACGGGGAATTCAGCAACATGGAATATTTCTTCTGATAAGAGGCCACCGGCTTGATGTTTTCGTTGGCCTTGATTTCCTTCACAACCTTCTCCAACTCGTTGCGGGTGAAGAACTTGCCGCCGGTTGTCTGGGCGACACTCTTCAACATGTCGAAGTCGGCGACCAAATTGGCGGTCTCCACGAAGATCTCCTGCACGGAGAAGCTGCCGCTCTTCTCATACGTTTTGTTACCGAGCTGCGTCTTCGCCGTCCAAGTGTAAGTACCCACCGGCAACTCGCCCATATTCAGGTAATAGGCGTTGTTCTGCTTCGAGAACTGCGCGTCGTAGGCGGTGTCGCCGCTGCCCTTGACCGTTAACTTCACATCCGGCGTGTTGAGCAATTCACCGCTCTCGTTATGCAACTCCGCCGAAAACTCCACCGGGGCATTCTCGGCAAAGACGGCGTTGTGGCGCACACGGAACGGACTTTTATCATTCTTCGCCACCAAAAACAGCGCGGTTTTGTTCACAATCTCGTTGAAAGCGTCGTGATTCTGGTTGTTCACATAGTCATACACCTTCCACGCCCACAAACCCGTGCCGGAAACCACGCCCGTCTTCGCGCCGTTCACATCGTTGAAGAGGAAGAGCGGGTATTTGGTCTCCACACCGCTGATTTTCTGCGTCATAAAGAGGTTGGAGGAGACGGAAGCTTTGTAAGTGCCGAAAGGCGTCTGCAACGGCGGCAAAGTGGGCAACAGCTGCTGCGCCTCCTCGGAGAAGGAGAAGAGCATGAAGTTGCTGTTGTAACTGGCCGTGGCGTTGTTGGTCATATTCTTGCTCTGCGTGATCTGCAAACCGGTGTTCAAGCCGTTGAAAGCATTCAATTCAGTCTGAGTGCCAATAATATACAGAGCCGACACACCGTTCTGACGAATCTGTGACAGCAACGACGATGCGGGATGCTTCTGCGACGGCAGCTGATGCAGCACGATCAACCCGAAATCGGCAGGATTGGCCTTGAACTCCTCCACCGACGCGACCGTGACATCATAGTTGTCGGAAAGCTCCAACGCAGAGCGGATGGCGGCCACATCGGGATGCGGGGCTTCATACACCACCGCGATTTTGTCTTTCGACTCGATCACGCGGATGAAGAACTGCGCATGGTTGTTCTTGTGGGTGATTTCGCCGTCCAATTCGTCAAGGTCCACTTTGAACCTCTTCAAACCGGGCTTTTCGGCATCCACCAAGAACGAAACGGTTTCAAAATACTGGTTTCCTGAAATCTGCAACGTCTTGGAGAACACCTCTCCATGGTCATCCGAAACCGTCAGCTTGGCGGTTTTGCCGGAGAGCTTTCCGGCCTGCACCTTCACCTCCACGGGCGCGCGGTTGCCCTTCAGCACCTCCTTGTTATGGACGATGTCGGCGATGAAGAGGTCGGTGGCCTGCTCGTCGGAGCCGAGCCCGACGGTATAGACCGGGAAATTGGCCTTCTGGGCGGCATAGTAGGGATTGGAGCCGATGTTGTAGATGCCGTCGGTGAGCATCACCACCGCACCCACATTGCGACTGGAGTAGAGCAGATTGATATCGTCGAACAGGGCGGAAAGATTGGTGGATTTGTCGGAAAAATCCACACCGACATTCTCATTATCCACCAATTTGTTTTCATCTCCCACCAGATAGGCATCCACATCATACTGTTTGGCGAGGTCGTTGACGACCTTCTGCAGCTGCCGGGGATAATCCCGGGTATAGTATGCGGCATCCTTTCCGGAGGCGATCGATTCGCTGTTGTCGATAGAGAAGATGATCACGGGCTTGTCCGTCTGCTTGCGAATCATCTTGAGCATGGGCGCGAGCAGCAGAAAGGCGAGCAGCGCCATCGCCACTCCGCGCAGAGAGGCCATGACGATGCGGGAGCGCTTTTCGAAAACGACATTCTCATTCTTGTGATAGAGGAAAAGCGCGTAGCCGACCCCCAAAAGGACGGCAAAAACCGCCAGCCAGAACGGATACTGGGTAAGTAACGACATCTCAGGCGGTTAGAAAGGTTTGATACCAATGATTTCGCGCACTTCCTTTATAGTCTTGGCCGCGCTTTCACGGGCTCTTTCGGCACCTTCGCGGGCGACTTTGCGGATATAGTCATCCTTCTCGCGAAGCTCCAGAATACGCTCATACACCGGTTGCACGAAGGCGGTCATGTCGGCGGCCAGCTGCTTTTTCATGTCGCCGTAGCGGATGGCGCAGTTCTGGTACTGCTCCTCGAAATACTGCAGCGTGTCGGGCGAGGAAACCGCCTTCATCAGCTGGAAGAGGTTCTCCACCGCCTGCGTTTTGGGCTGGCCCGGCTCCGTGGGACCGCTGTCGGAGACGGCTTTCATCACCTTCTTGCGGATAACGTCCGGGGCATCTGCGAGATAGATGCAGGAGTTCTCATTGTCGGACTTTGACATTTTGGTAGATCCGTCCAATCCCGGAATCTTCACCAACTCGCTGCCAAAGTTATAAGCCACGGGAAGTTTGAAATATTCATGCTTGTAGATGCGGTTGAAACGCTGTGCAAAATCACGGGTCATCTCCAAATGTTGCTCCTGGTCCTTACCCACGGGCACCTTGTCGGCGCGGTGCAGGAGAATGTCGGCGGCCATCAAAACGGGGTAGGTCAGCAAACCGGCATTCACGTTGTCGGGCTGGCGGCGCACCTTCTCCTTGAAAGAGGCAACACGCTGAAGCTCACCAACATAAACATTCATTGAAAGCAGCAACGAAAGCTCACACACCTGCGGCACATCGCTCTGCACATAGATGGTGGCCTTCTCGGGATCCAAGCCCGCCGCAATATATTCAATCAGGATGTTCCTGACATTGGACTGCAAATCCAAAGGGGTCGGATGCGTTGTAAGAGAATGATAATCAGCAATAAAGAAGAAACATTCGTTCTCTTCCTGCATCTTGATGAAATTCCGGAGGGCACCGAAATAGTTGCCCAAATGTAAAAAACCGGTCGGCCGGATGCCGCTATTAACTCTATCCATATTCTATTTTTTTGAGGGTGCAAAAATACACTTTTTTTCCTCAGGATTTGTATTTGAAATTTGTGTACCTTTGCCGCCTTTTGAAAAAAAACACATTTTTATGAAAAAGCACATTCTTTGGCTGATTATACTGGGTATTACTCCGTTTGTCGTGGGACAAAACATCCGGATTTCGGAGAATTCTTACGAGAAAGTATCGGTCACCTTCAACGCCGGAGCGCTTTCCGTGCAGGAGATCAAACTGCCGCAGGGCAGTTTTTCGCTCATTTCCATGGAGAGCCACGGCATTCCCGACAATCCGGGCGCGCCCATGTTGCCGGTACTGACGAAATTCATCCAAACGCCCGTCTGCGATTCCGTCATCGCCACCATCGTGGATGCGAAATACACCGACTATCCGGCCGCCGAATTGGGCATCGCGCACCCGCTCTACCCCACCCAACCGAGTGTACCGAAGAACTCCCCGACCCCGCCGTTCGCTTACGACCAGACGGTTTACACCACCGACGCATTCTACGCGCTGCCGTTGGTGAGCGTGGAGAGGACCGGCATCCGGCGCGGCGTCTCTTTGGCCACCGTCTATGTCTCGCCGGTGCAGTACAACCCCGTCGCCCAGACCCTCAGAATCTACTATCAGCTTGATGTGGAGTTCACCTTCGTGAACACCGACATGACGATGACGCACCACATCGAGAAATACGCATCGCCGATGTTTGTTTTGGACAGCACCCTGGTAATCAACAAGATGAGCGACGAGTCGAAAGCAGAATTCAACAGCGCGCCCATCAAATATTTGATTATTGCGAACTCCATGTTCTCCTCAAACAGCGACTTGGCAGCCTTCGCGGACTGGAAACGCCGTTTAGGCTACCGGGTAGAGGTGGCCTACACCGGCGACGCCAACGTGGGCACCACCACCTCCTCCATCAAGAATTTCATCCAGAACAAGTACAACAACGCCACCGCCGCCGATCCGGCGCCCACATTCCTGCTGCTGATCGGTGATGTGGCCCAGCTTCCAGCCTTCTCCACTCAGGTGAGCGGAGAATCGCACGTAACCGACCTCTACTACGCCACCCTTGCGGGCAACGACAACATCCCCGACTGCTACTACGGTCGTTTGTCTGCCACCAACTCCAGCCAGCTTTCCAACCAGATTGCGAAAATCATGATGTATGAGCAATACACCATGCCCGATCCTTCCTATCTGGGCAATGCGGTGCTGATTGCGGGTACGGATGGCAACGGGTACTCCCCCACCCACGCTGACGGACAGGTCAACTACATCTACAACTACTACATTAACCCGACCACCACAACCCACTCTTTCACAAATGTTTACAAACACAATTACAACTGTTCGTCACAAGCGGGCACCATCCGCAGCGAGATCAACGCCGGTGTCTGCCTGGCCAACTACACCGCCCACGGAAGCTCCTCCGGCTGGGCCGATCCGGGATTCTCCACCTCGAATGTCACCTCGATGAACAACAGCGGCAAATACGGACTTTTAATCGGAAACTGCTGTCTGTCAGGAAAATTCGACGACAGCGAGTGTTTCGGCGAGTCGCTGTTGCGCGCCGCCGACAAGGGCGCGATGGGATACATCGGCGCCTCGAATTCCAGTTACTGGAACGAGGACGTCTATTGGGCGGTGGGGGTCCGCAGCTCCATCAACGCCAACATGACTTACAACGCCTCGAAATTAGGCGTTTACGACAAAATGTTCCACACCCACGGAGAGGCCTACAGCAACTGGGTTTCCACCGTCGGCGGCATCATCCAAGGAGGCAACTTGGCGGTGCAATCCTCCTCCTCTTCCAGAAAAAAATATTACTGGGAGATTTACCACTGCTTCGGCGACCCGTCGGTGCGCGTCTATCTGGGCATCCCCAACACCATGACCGTGACTGTGAACGACATCACGGCGGGCGACAACCAATGCACCGTGCAAGCCGTTCCGTATGCCTACGTGGCGTTGAAGAAGAACACCACCGTGTTTGTGGCTGCCGCTTTCGCGAATGCATCCGGCTTGGCCACCCTCTCCCTCCCCAGCGACCTTGAGGCGGGAACATACGAGGTGGTGGCACTTGCGCAGAACTACATCTGGTATCATCAAAACATAGAGGTCATCGATGCGAGCAGCTGTTCCGCCCCGAGTAACGTCACCGTCACCAACATCACCCCCTTCACCGCCGACTTGTCGTGGACCGGCGAAAACAGCGGCACCTACAGCATCGAACTCAAGACCGGCAATGCCAATTGGGTTCCCGTGGCCAGCGGCATCACAGCCACCGCCTACACCCTCACGAGTCTTCAGGACAATGTGGAGTACCGGGTCAGGGTGCAGCATGCCTGTGGCGACGGCGAGACCAGCGGCTGGCGTTCCGCCCCGTTCGCCACACCCGTGGCATGCCCCGTGCCCGTCAACCTGACCTGCACCGGCGTGACGGTCACCACCGCCAACCTCAGTTGGACCGAGAGCGGCAGCGCCAACAGTTGGACTCTGCAATACGGCACCAACAGCTCCTTTGCCACCGGCACTTACACCCAATTGAACCTCTCCAGCCCCACCGTCAGCCTCACCAATCTCTCCGCAGAGACCACCTACTACGCCCGCGTGAGGGCCAACTGCGGCGGTATTTACGGCAACAGCCAGTGGAGCGATGTCTGCACCTTCCTGCCCACCGCCGCCCAGACAATCGAAATCGGTCAAGAGGCGAACGCCTCCGACAATCCATACTTGCCCAGCTATAACTATTACAAATATTGCTTCAGCCAACAGATCTACACCCCTGAGGAAATCGGCATGAGCGGCACCATCAAAAGCATCGCCTTCAAGAACACGGGAGCGGAAAAATCCCGCACCTATTCCATCTACGTGCAACAAACCGATAAAGAATCATTCACTTACAATTCCGACTGGGTACCCACGAGCAGCGGCGACCTGGTTTTCAACGGGGAAGTCACCTTCACCCCTGAAGAGTGGACCACTGTCCATTTCACGACCCCCTATGTGTATGACGGCGAATCCAACCTGCTCGTCACTGTGGCCGACAACACCGGCAGCTATACCAATTCTCCGCACATGACCTGCCTCGTGTTCCCTGCCGAGAATCAGTCCCTCTATGCCTATCGGGACACCCCTGACGCCTACGACATCACCAATCCCGGGGTCAGCGGAACCATACCGAACGTGAAAAACCTTGTCAAGTTGGTAATTGTGCCATCCGACGGTCCTGTCTGCCCGAGGCCGACCGGACTGGCCGCGAGCGATGTGACCCCCAGCACGGCAACGGTAAGCTGGAACAACAATGGTGCAGCAAACAGCTGGGTGATGCAATATGGCACGAACAACACGTTTGCCGCCGGCACCTACACCGAAGTCACCGTCAGCGGCAACCCTTCCGTACCGCTCACAGGTCTCACCCCCGAAACCCAATACTATGTCCACGTGAAATCCGTTTGCGACGCGGGGTCCGAAAGCGCATGGAGCAGCACATGCACCTTCCTGCCCAGCAATTGGACGACCATCGGCGCCAACTCCTCCACAAACAACTATCTGCCCACCAACAACTACTACAAATACTCCCTCACCCAACAGATCTATACGGCCGCCGAATTAGGATCGGCAGGCGATATTCTGGGTATCTCCTTTTACAAGAATGCAAACATCGAATGCAACCGCGACTTGGACATCTACATGGTGAGCACTGACAAAAGCGGCTTCTCGGGATCCTCCGACTGGATTACGGTCACCACAGCCGACAGAGTGTTCAGCGGAACAGTGAATTTCGCCGACTACGGGTGGACTAACATCATGTTAAGCACCCCTTTCCTCTATGACGGCTCAAGCAATATCGCCATCATTGTGAACGACAACACCGGCAGTTACAAGAAAAGCACGGCATTCCGCACCTACAGTGCCAACCAGCAGTCTATCCGCATCTTCAGTGACACCATGAGCTACAATCCAACCGCCCCGAATGGCTACTCCGGCACAATCGAAACATCGAAGAACCAGATCCGCATACTGAAAAACTTGCCACAACCTTGTCCCGATCCCACCGAATTCCCGGCGACCGCATGCGGCAGTTACCAATGGCACGGAGAGTCCTTCACCTCCTCCGGTGACTACACCCGAACGTTCACCAACGCGACAGGCTGCGACTCGGTGGTGACCTTGCACCTGACCGTCTTCAACCCGACGCACTCCGCCGTCACCGCAACCGCCTGCGGAGATTTCACCTGGAACGGCGTAACATACACCGCCAGCGGCGACTACACCTTCACTCACCCCGACGACAACGGCTGCACGCAAGTGGACACCTTGCACCTAACCGTCTTCAACCCGACGCACTCCGCTATCACCGCAACTTCCTGTGGCGACTTCCCCCTGAACCGCGTAACATACCCTACATCCAGCGACCACCCCCTCACCCACCCCGACGACAACGCCTGCACGCAAGTGGACACCTTGC
>JAEEIG010000202.1 GCA_016281255.1 Bacteroidales bacterium | reverse complement strand
ACTTTAACGTTTTTCATTTCCTCATTTTTTATGGCCGCGAAAATAGAATCCCTATGGATCCGGGAAAAGAAAAACGGGCCGAAACGGCCAAAAACAGGGCTGAACCGACGGAAAGAAGGGCTGAAGCGGATGCGAACGCAGGTCATTTGCCCGTGTTTTGCAGGGCACTGGGATTCGCCTGTGGTGAAAAAGGGGAGGTCACACGGCAATCACGGAAAGCACAGAAAGGTTCGCCTGCGGCGAGTGTGGGTGGTCATGCGGATTTCACGGGTAGCATGGTTTTGGGGGCGGGAAAGGTTAAAGCGCTCAACTGTTCCGCTTCCAAACCGCCTTGCCAACGCGGGAGATTTCCTTGCGCAACGTCTTGGGAGCCAGCACCTCGGCGGTTTCGCCCAACCCCAGCAGCTCCTGGACGAAGTCGAAAGTGGGACGGAGAAAGAAAGTGAACACCGAATAGTTCTCCGTGCGCTCGGCCTCCTTCTGCGACGGATGCAACGGCAGCGTACGCAGGTACTTGGACTGGAAGGCATCGACTTTCAGCCGGATCAGCTGCGGCTCCTCGTCGCCAACAATGATGCCGAAGCAGGTGCCGAAGAACTCCGCCGCGTTGAAATCGGCGGGCAGGGTGAAATCCTCGAACTCGATGTCGATATCCTGCATCCTGTCCAGCGCATAGACCTTCAGCGGGCTGTCACCATATTTGCCCAGCAGGTACCACCGCCGCTTGAACACCTTCAGCGCATAGGGTTCCACATGGTAGAAGTTCGACACGTAGTCGTCCTCCACCCAGAACGGTTTGTAACTGAATGTCAGCATCTTGTTGTCGCGCATCGCCTCCAGAACGGTGGGCAGGAACTCCTTGCCGGAGGGAATATCCTCCAGTAGGATGCGGTCTTTCAGCTGGCTGCTCTCCTCCAGTTGGCTGTTGAGCGAAAGCGCATCCAACAGCCATCCTTTGAAGCCGGAACTGTCCTTGAGGTCGCGGCTGTTGGCGATATAATAGGAATTGGTGCTTTTGTGGCAGGCAATCTCGATGCCGAACAGCTCGCGCACTGCCGCCACATGGTTGTGGAACGAGCGTTTCGGGTAATCCTCGCCGCCGGAGAGCAGGTCGTTGCGCATCCACTTGTCGCGGATGTTGCTGAAAGTGATCCCCTCAAATCCTGCCTGGTTCACCGTGTCTATCAGCCAGATATACTTTCTTATAAGGTCTTTTGTCATTGTCTGTGGATTCAAAATTCAACACGGCAAAGATAGTCAAATGGTGTGAAAGTTGGTGGCACAGTTAAAAATAGCATTGCCAAGATTTTTCATTCACAACTTTTCACTGTGCTATGGAATGGCACAGTGGCGTTTTATTTTTGCAGCGTCAAAAACAACGGAATTATGAAAAAAGAAAACAACCTGATCCAGACCCTGAGCTTCCTCGCCGTACAGATGGAAGACTCTGAAACGCAATTGATTAACGCCATTGCACCGGGCACACTGCCGGAGTATGAACGTCCAAGACGACGCAACGGGAAAAGAGAACCATTGGAGCCGGAAGAGCCTCGTTACAAATCCGAAATGGTGGATCAAGTGGTACTGAAGAACAAACAGCTTGCTGATTTTTTAGCTGTTACACCGTTACAGGCAGCCATCTTCGTGGCCGGTTTCGCCCAAAATGTTGAGCGCAACGACTTCGACAAGGACAACATCAGTTCGTTCTTCGGCATCAAAAGCATGGAGTTCCTGATGTTGAGAAACGATTTTGAAGAACTGGTGCGCAAACGCATCTTTTTGGCTGAAAAGACACATCAGTTCAGCGAGCGAAACGACTATATTATTAATCCGCAGGTGAAAGAGGCCATTTTCGATGGCAAAAAGTTGGATTTTAAAACGCTTGAAGCACCTGATATTGACCGATACAAGTTCGTAAACGCAGTTTCGAATCTCATTGAAAGCCGGGAAAATGAAAAAGTGTCCAGTTTCCGTCTTTTCAGGCACATAGAGCCTTTGGAAAAACAGCACCAAAATCTCACTTTCGTAAAAAACTTCCTCAAATTGAATTTTGACGTAGAGGTTCGCACTCTTTTCTACGAAATCTGCGACGATTTCGTCACCACCCGCGATCGTGAAAGCGACATAGAGTGTACCCTGAAAGACATTTATAAAGAGACGTGCCAGAGAATGGATGTAGCCAGAGATCTCAAAGATGGGGAGCACGAACTACAAAAAGCCGGACTCATTGAGGTGACCCAAGACAGCATGTTTTCCAATGCCTCCATCGTACTCACCGACAAGGGCAAACAGCTGTTTTTGGAAGAAGACTACGATCTTTTCAGCACCGACAGCCGCAGTCAGAGTTTGATTTATCCCGACAAAATCGCGGAAAAGACCCTGTTTTACGACAAAGAGCTGTCCGAACAGTTAGAACTCTTCAAGGAGAACCTTGTCGATGAAAAATTCTCGGAGCTGCAGCAGCGGTTGGAGGAACAGGCATTACCCAAAGGTGTTGCCGCCTTGTTCCATGGTCTGCCCGGCACCGGCAAAACCGAAACGGCGATGCAGATTGCGCGCGCCACGGGGCGGGCCGTGTGCCACGTGGATATCAGCGAGGCGAAAACCTGCTGGTACGGCGAGAGCCAGAAACTCGTGAAGGGCATCTTCACCAACTATCGCAGGCTTTGTGAAAAGGAGAAACAGAAGCCCATCCTGCTCTTCAACGAGGCTGACGCGCTGTTGAGCAGCCGCCAGAACATCAACAACGCCAGCGGTTCCAGCAGTGTGGCGCAGACTGAGAACGCCATCCAGAACATCATCTTGGAGGAGATGGAGAAGCTCGACGGCATCCTCATCGCCACCACCAACCTCACCGACAACCTTGACAGCGCCTTCGCCCGCCGTTTCCTCTTCAAAATCAAGTTCGGACAGCCGACCGAGGGAGCCAAACAGAGCATCTGGAAAAGTAAGCTTTCCTGGCTCACCGATGACGACTGCCGCCAGTTAGCCGCCCACCACGACTTCTCCGGCGGCGAGATCGACAACATCGTCCGCAAGGTCGTGATGGAGGAGGTGCTTCACGGCACCCGTCCCACTTTGGCGGAAATCGAGGAACTTTGCCGACACGAGAAGATTGGGGACGGGGGAAAAGGAAGTAGCATCGGGTTTCAGGCATAGAGGTGTGCGACTGTAGAGACGCGGCGCGCCGCGTCTCTACTGTGAGGACACGGCAATGCCACAAACCCGCACACCGGCACCCAATCTTTGCCAACAATATTGTGCAAGTAGCAGAAAATCTGGAAGCAACATGCTTTTGACGAACTGCAGGACGTGCCTGCGGAGAAAATTTTGCGGGGATCCGATAGCGTGACGCATACTGATATGCACAAAACCAAGCGCAACCATCTAAAAAAAAAGAAAATAAAATTTTAAACAAAACAAAATAAATATTATTTTTGCCGCATCAACAATCAAAAACAAAAAAAACATGAAAAACATTGAAGAACAAATTGTTATCTATCAGACCGAAGACGGCAAAACAGCAATTGATGTGCGTTTGGAGAACGAAACCGCTTGGCTTTCACAAGCCCAAATGGCAAACTTGTTCCAAAAAGACCAGTCGGTAATCGCTCGACATATCGGCAACGTTTTCAAGGAGGGGGAACTGGACAAGAATAGTAATATGCAAATTATGCATAATACTTTTTCTAAGTACAAACCCACTACGCTCTACTCCCTCGACGTCATCATCTCCGTCGGCTACCGCGTGAAGAGCCAGCGGGGTGTCGATTTCCGCAAGTGGGCGAACACGGTGCTGAAGGCCTATCTGATCAACGGCTATGTGGTGAACGAAAAAATCCGGAAAAAACAGATTGGCGAACTCCGACAGCTCGTCCAAATGTTGGGAAGGACTATCCAGAACCAACCGTTACTGAAAAACGACGAAAACCAGGCGCTGTTCGACATTGTGGTTGACTACACCTACGCGCTCGACACGCTCGACAATTACGACTATCAGCGGTTGGCGGTGGCTGATACTACTCAAGAGGAGAAATTTCAGGCCACTTACGACAACGCGAAGCAAGCCATCGCGGCTTTGCGGGAGAAATTCGGCGGCAGCCCCCTTTTCGGCAACGAGAAGGACGGTTCCTTCAAGAGCTCCATCGGCCAAATCTATCAAACCTTCGACGGTAACGACCTTTATCCCAGCGTGGAGGAGAAAGCGGCCATGCTGCTCTATCTGGTCACCAAGAACCACTCGTTCAGCGACGGCAACAAACGCATCGCCGCCACACTGTTCCTTTGGTTCCTCAACAACAACGGCATCCTCTATCACGAAGACGGCAGCAAGCGCATCGCCGACAACACTTTGGTGGCTCTCACCCTGATGATTGCGGAAAGCAATCCTGAGGAAAAGGATGTGATGGTCAAGGTGGTGGTGAATCTGATCAACAAGAACAACTGATACGGGCGAGGACATCGGGACGACATCCCCACCGTGGAGACGCAGGCCGCGTCTCCACTATGCCACGCACTGGCACACCCCTGCCCTATCTTTGCCGCGTTTTCAGTATTCACTAAAAGTTGCGCCCGACACGTACCAGGGTTATGATGATGTACACATTAAATTTTCCGAACGGCATGAGCCAGACGTACTCCACGTCCGGCGAACTGATGAACGCAGCGCACAAGATGGGCGGCACCGCAAAATCGATAGGCAACAAGACCTACGT
>JAEEIG010000201.1 GCA_016281255.1 Bacteroidales bacterium | reverse complement strand
GTACAAGGACCAAGGTCTCGTGATTCTCGGTTTCCCGTGCGACCAGTTCGCCAACCAGGAGCCCGGCTCCGACGCGGAGATTGCGGAGTTCTGCCGTCTCAACCACGGTGTCACCTTCCCGCTGATGAAGAAAATCGATGTCAACGGCAAGGAAGCGCACCCTATCTACGAATATCTGAAGTCGGCGGCCCCGGCGGAGGAGTACAAGGGTTTGAAGGCCAAGGCTTCGGCGGCTCTGTTCAAAACCATCAGCAAGAGTGTGGAGAAGGAGAGCGACATCAAGTGGAATTTCACCAAGTTCCTCGTGTCGAAGGACGGCACCGTCATCAAACGTTTCCCGCCCACCACAACTCCCGAGGAGATGGAGGCAGACATTGAATCCATGTTGAAGTAAGACGTCAAGATTATGGCACACGCTTGTGAGGCCGGAAATCACGTATGATTTTTTAAATGTTGGCAGTGAGCATTGTCCTCGAAGAAACCAGGTTTGCTGCCAACATTTTTTTTTCGCGAACAGTGAAATATGGAAGAGGAGAAAGGTGCTTTCGATAGCGCCGTGAGTCCCAAACCATGACAACTGCAGCCTTATATTATCGTGACGTCGGGGTGATTACCGGTGTGACAGGAACTCCGCGTCTTGCAATGTGATGCTGTAAACCTGTTCGCCGTCGTCGTGGACGACGGTGATGAGGATTTGCTGCGGGGCTTTTTCAATGCGCACCGTGGCATTGGGGGATTGCGCCTCGGCCGAAACCTCCGGAATGCGGGCGGGATCGTCGCAGACGTAGCTGTATTCCGTGCAGTCGGGATTGAATCCGGGCAGCGGGTTGCCGTCGATCTCGATGCGGGAGAGACGCTTGTTGTAGATCATCTCGATGTCGTCGATGATGAGCTTGTCGCCGTTGTTGCCGCCTTTGGCCACCTTGTTGGTCGAGAAGCAGATCAGAATGTACGAGGGCGTGCGCGAAGTGCTGCCCAC
Source organism: Bacteroidales bacterium (assembly GCA_016281255.1). GTDB lineage: Bacteria > Bacteroidota > Bacteroidia > Bacteroidales > WCHB1-69 > F23-D06. Next base: position 28,784 of record JAEEIG010000201.1, on the reverse strand, counting down.
CACGCGGTTCTGCTCGTCATAATAGGTGAATTTGTATTTGTAACGGTGCCATTTCTGGTCGTTGTGGTCCTTGATGTCGCAGTAGGCGTTGCCGATTTTGCCCTTCTGCGCAGTGCCGGCGTTGTGCGTGGAGATGTCGCGGTAGGCGATGTTGCCGTGCAGATGGAACTTGGCGATGGCCACGTTGGAGGGCTTCTTCATCTCGAACTTGCACCAGAAATAGACGGAGTCGGGACGGCCGGTGAACGCCATCGCCGCCTTGTGCCCCAGCTTGTTGTCCTTGTCGGTGTAAGTGCAGTTGTCGGTGTTGTTGTTGTCGGGCGAGGCAAATTGCATCTGACCGGTGGTGAGCACCCCGTTCACCAAGTTGCCGCTGAGGCTCGTGGAGTATATCTCGCAGCCGTAGCCGGTATGGCCGGTCACACGGTTGCTGTGGTTCTTCGTCAGCGGACCGCAGCCCCAGGAGTAGATGCCCCTGAGCTGGCAGTCGCCGTCGCCGTAGGAGTGCCAGTACTTCGGCAGCGCATTGCCCTTGTCGGTGGTGGTCCACTGTTCAAAACTCTTGTTCGGCAGCTGCGTTTGCGCCGGAACTATCCCGCATAATGCGACGAATATCGCTACTGTGAAAAGCTGTTTCATAATACCTAAATCTTGACCTTGAACAAAGTTTGCACAAACTCGGTGAAATAGACGCGCCAGTTGCGCCAGGTGTGGCCGCCGGCGGAGCTGTACATCGTGTAGGGGATGTTCTTGCGCTGTGTCCTGTTGCGCAGCACGTTGACTTTCCCGTAGAAGAAGTCGGACCTGCCGACCGCGATCCAGTATTTGGCATACGAACTGCGGGGCACCTGCTTGCGGCCCGCCACAGGGGAGAAGAGTCCGACAGCCGAGAAGGTGCTGTCGTAGAGGTTGGCGAGGTTGGCCGACTGTTTGGCGCCCAGTGAAAGTCCGGCAACCGCACGGCTGCCCGGTTCCGGGGAGAATTGGTAGATGTTGCTCAGGAAACGGTCCATTTCGGGATAACACAGTTCGAACTCCATCTTGTTCCAGGAGCCGTAGTGCTTGATGTTGTCCATCAGCCCGATGTCTTCGCCTTGGGAAACCAGACATTCCGGGTTCGCGTCGGGCATCACCAAGATCATCGGGGTGACCTTGTTCCGGGCGATGAGGTTGTCCAATATCTGCACCGCTCGTCCGCGGTCGTTCCATGCCGTCTGGTTGCCGTTCAGCCCGTGCAGCAGGTAGAGCACCGGCAGATTGCGCTTCCCTTGGGCGTATTGCGGTGGGGTATAGACGATCACCGTCCTGTCTTTCCGCTCCGCCGTGCCCGGAAACACCACCGTGTCCATGCGGCCGCGCAACGCCTCGTTGATGTAGAGTTCGGTCTGCGGAGTGCCTTCGATGATGAAGACGCTCTTCCTGTCATCGCGCACGCGGATGGAGTCGGGGTTGGCGGGGTCGGGGCGGCATACGCCGTCGATGTCGAACTGGTAGGTATAGACCTCAGGGGCGAGCGGGGGAGTGGTGTAGCTCCAGACGCCGTTGCTGTCGCGCTGCATCTTCACCGAATGGTAGCTCTCGCTTTCCACTGTGTTGGTCGCTTTGCGCAATTCGCCGTCGAAGACCAGTTTCACCGATTTGGCCTCGGGGGCGTGATAACGGAACACCACCGAACGGTCCTCCCGGATGGTGAGGCATTTCTGGCGGCCATTCTGCGCGTGAAGCGAGCAGGCAAGAATGGCGGACAGGAAGAATGATACTGCTTTACGACAGGGGTTGCTTTGACTTCTCATGATCTTGGATAGCTTCTTTCAACATCTCCTCGAAAAGGGTGATGGAGTTGTCAATGCTGTATTTCTGAGCGGATTCCTGATAGACTTTCTCCATTCTCAGCCGCTCCTCCGTGTTGTCGAGCCAGTAGTCGATGGCGCGGGCGAGGTCTTGGGGGTCGCCGGCCTTGAAGAGGCTGCGGTCGTCGAGGGCGAACTGAGTGGTGGCGGACAGCGGGCTGTTGGCGATTACCGGTACCAGTCCCGTGGCGAAGGCCTCGATGCAGGAGATGGCTTCCGATTCCATGTCGGCGGCGTGCACGTAGAGGTCGGCTTGCGAAAAGAGCTCGATGAGCTCGTTGCGCTTCAGATAGACGAACTTCGGCTTCAGCGGAAGTGTCTCGCCCGCCTTCTCGTACTGCTTCAGCATCGGTCCGCGCCCGGCGAAAACCAGCTGGATGCGGTCGGCGTATTTGGAATAGGGCACCGAACGGATGATCAGCTCCTGCCCCTTCTCGCGGGTCAGCCGCCCCACCATCAAAATCAGGATCTTGCCCTTGTATTCGTCGTATGTCTCGGTCCGGTGGCCTGCGATGTGGCGCTTGCCCGCTTCAATGAACGGCGACTGTATGCCGTTGCTGATGACGTGCATCTTGGCGGTGAAGCCGTGGGCTTTCACCTCGTTGGCCATGAACTGTGACGGACAGTGCACATGCTGCACGCGATTGCAGAGGACTTTGCCGAAAATTTTGTAAAACAGGTTGTTCGCCCATTTGCATCTGTGCAGACGGATGTTGGCGGTGAGGCTTTCCGCTTGCAAATGCGCTGCGGCGGTGCAGGGCTTCCCCACTTTTTCGCAGTAACGCTCCACAACCCCTTCCAGCGCGAACGGCAGATAACAGTGTACCACATCCGCCCACGCCACGGCCGTGTGGATGGTCTCCCTCGCCTCTCTGCCCCAGCATTTTGCGAAATTGAAGTTGTGCTTGTCCATCAACGGTTGGAAAATAGGCATGCGGAAGTACCGCAGCGAAAAGATGTTCACATCCGATTCCCCCGACGAATGAGCGGTCAAAATACGGACCTCATGACCTCGGTTGCGCAACTCCGAGGCGAAACGTTGCGCCGAAATACTGGTCCCGTTGTTGTTCGTATAGAAGGTGTCAATGACAAACAGTATCTTCATAAAAATGCTATTAAGTGAATCAAATAACTGGCAATAAGAGGATTACGAGTGTATAAGAGTCTGATTTATACCAAGCCGAAATTTTTTGCAAAAGTACAAAATTTTCTCAATGACTGATACTTACGGATAAATTGTATCTTTGCACCGAAATTTCAAATAGAGGAGTAATAATTATAACGTGTTGAATATCAGTATTTCGCAAAAATAGCCATGATACGTCTTGTTGTCATTCTTTTACTGATCTTAGCCAACGGATTCTTTTCGATGAGCGAGATTGCGATTGTCTCCTTCAAGAAAATCCGCATCGATAAGTATGCAGACAAGTTCCCCAAAGCCGTCCGCAAGGCGCTGTTCCTGCAGGACCGTCAGGAGGAGTTCCTGGCCTCCATCCAGGTCTGCATCACGTTGATCAGCTTGCTGACGGGTTTCATCGGCGGCGCCGCGCTCTCGCCCTACCTGGAGGTGCTGTTCCGCTGGATGCACATGTCGGAATCGTTCGCCGCCTCTGCCGCGTTGGTCATCGGCTTTCTGATCGTCACGTTCGTCACCATCGTGCTGGGCGAGCTCGTCCCTAAAACGATAGCGCTCTCCAAACCCGAGCGAGTCTCCGTGGTGGTGGCCCCCATCATGAACTTCATCCGCGTGATTTTCAAACCCGCCGTGAAGGCCCTTTCCGGTACTACGGTCCTGATTGACAAACTCTTGGGCGTGAAAGCGAATGAAGACCACCTCACCGAGGACGAGCTGCTCGACATCATCAAGGAGGCCGGCGAAACCGACGTGATCGAGGAGGAACAGAGCGAGATGCACGAGAATATCTTCTCCTTCGCCGACAAGCGCGCCATCCACGTCATGATTCATCGCTCTGAAATCGAGTGGATTGACGTGAATCTGCCGCAAGAGGAGTTCATCAAACAGCTCTACGACTTCTCCTTCAGCCGTGTGCTGGTGTGCGACAAACATGTGGAAAACTACCTTGGCGTGCTGAACATCAAGGACTTCTTCATGGAATTGAACAAAGAGGGCACGGCGGATGTGCGTTCGATGCTGGACGAACCGCTCGTCTTCACGGAAAACACGGACGCTCAGGAAATTCTCAACGCTTTCCGCCAGAAACAATACTACTTCGGCATCGTGGTGGATGAGTTCGGTGACCTGGCCGGTATAGTCACCCTGCACGACATTATCGAGAATATCATTGGGGAAATGCCTGAGGAAGAGGAAGTTGTGGAGCCCGATGTCACCGAATGCGAGGACCATACCGTGTTGGTGAAGGGCGACGCGCCCATCGATGTGCTCACCGACGTGATTGACGGCTATGAGGTCGATTACGACGAAATAGACTACTCCACGGTGGCCGGTTTCGTGGTCGATCATCTTGAAACGATTCCCAAGGAGGGCGATTCCTTCCGGTTCATGGGCTACGAAATCGAAATCGTCCGCATGGACCACAACCGAATCGACGAGGTCCGGGTGTCCCGGCAAATATAACTTATGGAGTTGACAGGAGTCAAATTGACAATGAAAAAGTTGATGCATATCGTTTCCGGTTTTATGGTGGCGGCGTCGCTGCTGCTGATGCCTTCTGTGGCTCGCTCGCAAAGTGTTGACACTGCGGATGTCGCCGCCGATACCATCGTGTTGCCGATGGCTACGGGTTACGACTGGATCACCTATCGCGGGAAATTCGATCTGGTAGATACCAACGGCACCAAATCCGGCAATTTCTACATGGTCAACCGGACCGACAGCATTCTTTATCTGAATATCCATGCGTATGGCATAGAGGTCATGCGCGCGGTGTTCACCCCCGACAGCATCACGTACGTGAACAAGCTGACCTATCAATATTACAAAGGCACCTACGCGCCGTTCAGGCGGCTGTTGCCGTTTGCCTTTGATTTCCAAACGGTCCAGGCACTCTTCAACGGTGACACCGACAAGCTGCCGAAGGGGCAGAAGCTGGGTTTCGAGTACTCTGCCTTCGAACCGGTGGACAGCACCAGTTCCTTCTTTACAGAGTTCGTTTTCAAGGAGTTGGACCGCCTCATCGAAGTGCGGGGCAAGTTGAAGGTGGTCCGTTTGAACGTGCCTGGCGTGACCAGTGTCAAGATTCCCGAAAAGTTCGACGCCATAGAGTTTTAGTATGTCCCCGGCAATCCTTTCCTCGCAAGACATCAAGTCGTGGGCCGCTGAAATCGGTTTCCAGGACTGCGGGATTGCACGCGCGCGGGTGCTCGCGGAGGCCGAAGACGAGTTCAGGCAGTCCATCGGCAAGGCGTTCCATGCCGAGATGCACTTTCTGGAACGCGACGTTGACCGTCGGTTCAACCCGGAGTCGCTGCTGCCCGGTTGCAAGTCCGTGATAGTGGTGACTTACAATTACTTGACAGATATCCAACCCAAGTCGGACCGTTATCGTTTGGCGCGCTACACCTGGATTCAGGACTACCACGTCTTGGTGAAGGGTCTGTTGCAGCAGTTGGCGGAGCGGATTGCGGGCGTGTCCCCGACGGCCAGATGCCGGCTGACAGTGGATAGTTCCGCCATTTCGGAGAAGCGCTGGGCGGTGGAGGCCGGGGTGGGGTGTATGGGCAAGAACGGACTGATACATAACAAAAACGGCTCGTTTTTCGTTTTGGGCATCCTTTTGGTTGATCGTTTTTGCGACCAATATGACGAATCCGTGCCGAAATCCGACTGCGGAAGTTGTGAAATCTGTGTCAAAAGTTGTCCGGTGAACGCTTTGGAAACCCCGTTCCGGGTGGATGCGCGACGGTGCGTCTCGTATCTGAATACTGAATGTAAATATCCGAATTATAATGAGTTAGCGGAAGAAGAGTATCTCTTCGGATGTGACATTTGTCAGGAGGTTTGCCCCCGGAACAAAAAAAAATTGCCTAACCCTTCGAACATATCAAAAATTTCTTTATTTTTGCCGCTCGAAAATAACGACTTGGAAACGTTAAGCGAGTCGGATTTCAAGCGTTATTTTTCAAATACTTCGATTCTTAGAAGGAAGTATGAAAAATTTCGTTCTTTGATAGAAGCGAAAAGGCAACGAGAGCATCTCAGTAGAATGGAACCACAAGAAATCATCCGATATGCCACGAAAGTGGTCAGCGAAGAAGCAGAAGCGGTGGCGAAGCTTACCGGGTATCTGGATGACAATTTCGTGAAGGCCGTTCAAGAGATTATCAAGTGCAAAGGTCGCGTCATCGTCACGGGCATCGGAAAGAGCGCCATCATAGGGCAGAAGATTGTCGGAACGTTCAATTCCACAGGAACCCCCTCGGTGTTCATGCACGCTGCCGACGCCGTCCACGGTGACTTGGGCATCATCCAGAAGGATGATGTGGTGATTTGCATCTCCAAGAGCGGGAACACGCCGGAAATAGCCCTGCTGATCCCGTTTTTGAAAGCCAACGGAAACCTGCTCATCGCCATTGTCGGTGAAATGGAGTCCCTCTTGGCAAAGGAAGCCCACTGTGTGCTGAACTGCACGGTGACGCGTGAGGCAAGTCCCAACCATCTGGCCCCGACCAGCAGCGCTATGGCTCAGTTGGCAATCGGCGACGCTCTGGCGTCAACGCTCATCAAGATGCGCGGTTTCTCCACGGAGGATTTCGCAAAACTGCATCCCGGCGGCATTCTCGGAAAGAGAACCCGCATGAAGGTGGTGGATCTTTACAAACTCAACGAGGTCCCCTCCGTCAAGGAGGAAGCCAATATGCAGGAAGTGATCCTGGAGATTTCCGGAAAACGGTTGGGCGTGACAGCGGTCGTCGAAGACGGCAAGGTGGTCGGTGCGATCACAGACGGTGATCTCCGCCGCGCCATCCAGCATCACCAGGAAATCATGTCCCTCAAAGCGAAGGACATCATGACCCGGAAACCCAAAACCGTCCACGAGAACACCCTCGCCGTGGATGCGTTGCAGATGATGAAAGAACATCAGATCACCAACATCTTTGTGGTGGATGACGATGACCACTATTTGGGCGTGATTCATATTCACGACATCATCAAAGAGGGGATTTTTTAAGCCCAGGTGGCGGAATGGTAGACGCGCTACATTCAGGGTGTAGTATCCGAACGGATGTGCAAGTTCGACTCTTGTTCTGGGCACGATTGAGAAAGACGGTTAAAAAGACCGTCTTTCATTGTTTTAGAATATACCCGTTATGGCAAAACTCTTTATCGTGCCGACTCCGATCGGCAATCTCGAGGACATCACCCTCCGCGCGCTTAACGTCCTGAAAACCGCGGACCTGATTCTCTGCGAGGATACCCGCACCACCAAAAACCTGCTCCAACACTACCAGATCGAGGGCAAACGCTGCATGGCGTACCATATTTTCAATGAACATGAGCAGGTGGGGAACTACATCCGCTTGATTCAGCAGGTGGAGAACGCCGCATTGGTGAGCGATGCCGGCACGCCGGGCATCTCCGACCCGGGGTTCCTGCTCGTGCGCGAGGCCCTGAAACAGGAGGTGGAAGTCGAATGCCTCCCCGGCGCCACTGCCTTCGTGCCCGCCCTTGTGCAGTCGGGGTTCCCGTGCAGCAGTTTCTACTTCTTCGGATTCCTGCCGCATAAAAAAGGCAAAGAGACGCTCCTGAAACGCTTTGCCGAAATGGAGGAGACGGTGGTGTTCTATGAATCGCCGCACCGCCTGCTCAAATCCCTGGCCAAAATGGCGGAAATCATGGGCCCCGACCGCCCTGTCGCCGTGGCGAAGGAGCTGACCAAAATCCATGCTTTCACGTTCAGAGGAACATTGTGCGAGGCGATTCGGTATTTTGAAAGTCAACCCGTAAAGGGAGAGTTCGTGATAATTGTCTGATGTGGTACGATACTAACCATGAAAACAAAATATTAAAATGAATTGAAGCACTTGAAGGTTCTGAGGGACCATCATCAAACCATTGCCGTTTTACGTTCTCTCCCTAAACAAGTTGAAACTAATAAAGCTATGGACACAGACACACTATTTGAATGATTTAATTAATCTGTTTTACCTCCTTTCTTTTATTTTATGATGAACTTTTTCGTGATTTTTCCCGTCGGGGTGACCGCTTGTAGCAGGTAGATCCCCGCTGTGATGCCGGAAATGTCCAAAACCTGTCCGTCGGGTATGTTCTCCCATTGCCGGACGAGCTGCCCGGTGAGGTCGTATAGGCTGATGACGACACCCTCTTCACAGAGGTTCCAGCGGAAGGTGGTGGAAGCCGGGTTGGGGTAGGGGGCGGGGCCGGGCGGAACCACGGGCCCGTCGATGCCTACGTCGTCATCGTCGGTCTCGGTCCGTTTGGTGATGACGATGTTGTTCAACTGCGTGTTCCCGTTGCTGGCCGCCGCCAACATCCAGCGGATGTGGCGCGTCTCCTCCGACAGCGGGTAAGGCCCTAAGTGGCTGAAACCGTCGGTGCTGATCTCCGTTTCGTTCAGGGTGGCCACGGTTGACCATTGCGTGCCGTCGGCAGACTCGCTCACGATGAAGGTGATGCCGCTGTAGGATGACGGATTGCCGCCTTTGACCCCTCGCAAGTCGAAGCTCAACGTGCCGGGTGAACTGTCCAGATGCGCGGTGAGCGTGGCCGATCCGGCGTTCTTCGACTCGAACTTCACGGAGCCGTTCGCGTAGGAACTCCCTAACTTGTGACTGCGGAATCCTGCCATTGTCTTGATGTCCAGATGGCTGGAGTCGCTGTTGCCGGAAATGTCGAAGGGAAGCGCCAGCAGGGATATGGTGTCCAGGATGGTGTACTGGACGGTCAGCACGTCGCTGTTGTACATCCCGCTTTTCAGCGCGAGGGCTTTCAAAGTGCAGCTTGAGCTGACGGTCAGAGTGTCGAGATATGGGGTGGACATTTCCGTGGGCGTGCTTCCGTCCAGTGTGTAGAAGATGTCGGCCTCTCCGGTGGCGCATTCGAGGACGACCCGCTGTTCCTCATAGTAGGTGCCCCCGCCCGGGGTGGCGGTGGGCGTGGCTGTCGTCTCCAAAACGGTCTCCGTGCCCTCTACGATGCGGATGTCGTCCAAACGATAGTCCACTTTGGCCAAGTTGGAGAAGCGGAGGTGAAGGTAAGGGTGTGCAGGCAGGTTGGGGAAGCAGACGCGGAACCATTTGCCGGTGCCGGTGCCGGTGGGCAGGGTGTCCTGCATAGGCAGCTCCACCCAAATCATGCTGTCGGTGGAAAACTGCACCCTGAAGTTGCTGCCGTTTTCAGAGGCCGTCTTGCGCAGTCCGCAATAGAGGTTGACAGTCGGAAGGGCGGAAGAGGTGTTCAGCCCGGAAATCTGGAACCACTTCAGGGTGTCGTTGATCATGACGTTGCCGCCGCCGGACGCGCCCCCGTAGCCGGTGGAGGCGCTGGTGGTCCGGATATCGCAGGTGCCGTTGCCCGTGTAGATGACCGAGCTGTTCTGCCAGCCGGCGTAATGCTGTATGAGGGTGGCTGAGGCCGGTGTGCCGAAATCCTCTTCGTAAAGCGCCGTCTGCCCGTGCAGGGCCATGGTTGCCCCGAGCAGCATCAGCAGCGCTCCGATCCCTGTTTTTATGCGAGTAGTTTTCTCTTTCATATCTTTGCTGTTCTATTGGTGCGAATCCTTAATCAAAACCACCGCAAAGATATGATATTTTTAATAATAAATCAATATTTATTTATGTTTTCGATGAAATTATTTTTTAAACAATTGATAAACAATTAAATATAAAAATATGTGTATTTGAATTTTAACGATTATTTGTTAAAATTTCAGCGGGCGTTAATAAATGGTTGTTAAAAAAAAGGGCGTCGCGGAGGAGCGTTCGGGACAAAATCGCGCTATTCCGCACATTTCGACGCAATTTCTTGCATCAACCACATGGGGGTGGAGGTGGCGCCGCAGATGCCGATGGTCTCCGCATCCGACAGGTCGAGGCTCGCTAATTGGTCCACCTGGGTCAGCATGTAACTGCGCAGATTGTGTTGCTTGCATATATTATATAGATAGAGTCCGTTGGAGCTTTTTTCGCCGGAGACGAAGAGGATGACGTCGAACCGGGTGGCGAATTCGGCGATTTGCTTGGCTCGTGAGGAGACTTTCCGGCAGATGGTGTCTTGGAATTCGAACCCGTCGCCGTGCCCTTGTGCCTCGTAGCGCGCGTGGATCTGCTCGATCAGCTGGTTGTAGAGTTCTAAGCTCTGGGTGGTCTGGGAGTAGAGGATGGAGGGCCGTGAGAAGTCGATGCGCTCGATGTCGGCGGGTGACGAGAGCACGATGCCGGTGTTGTCGGTCTGCCCGAGCAACCCGACGACCTCGGCATGGCCCTTTTTCCCGAAAATCAGGATTTGGCGGTCTTTGCCGGAGGTGTGGTAGGCGTCGAGGATGCGCTTTTGGAGTCGCAACACAACCGGACAGGTGGCATCGATCAGGCGGATGTGGTTCTGTTCGGCGATGCGGTAGATTCCGGGCGGCTCCCCGTGCGCGCGGATGAGCACCGTCGTGTCGTGCAGGTTCTTGAACTGCTCGTGCGTGATGATTTCCAGTCCCAACGCCGACAGCCGGCTCATCTCCTCGTTGTTGTGGACGATGTCGCCCAGGCAGTAGAGGAAACGGTGCTCGGTCAGGTACTTCTCGGCAGTGCTGATGGCGTTGGTGACGCCAAAGCAGAAGCCGGAGTTCTCATCGATGACGATCTGTTTGGACATGACTACCAATTGTCAGGGAACAGGGAATCCACGAATTCGACGCGGTTGAAGATCTGGAGTTGGTGGATTTTCTCGCCCACGCCGATGTATTTGATCGGGACTTGGAACTGGTCGGAGATGCCGATGACGACACCGCCCTTCGCGGTTCCATCCAACTTGGTGATGGCCAGTGCGTTGACCTCAGTGGCGGCGGTGAACTGCTTGGCCTGTTCGAAGGCGTTCTGTCCGGTGGAGCCGTCAAGGACGAGCAGGATTTCGTGCGGACCGTCGGGCACGAGCTTGCGGATGACGTTTTTGATCTTCACCAGCTCGTTCATGAGGTTGACTTTGTTGTGGAGGCGGCCGGCGGTGTCGATGATGACCACCTGGCTGTTGTTGGCGATGGCGGACTTGACGGTGTCGTAGGCCACGGCGGCGGGGTCGGAGCCCATCTTCTGCGCCACGACGGGCACATCGCAGCGGTTGCCCCACTCTTTGAGCTGGTCGATGGCGGCGGCACGGAAGGTGTCGGCCGCGCCCAGCGTGACGGAGTAGCCGTGCTTTTTGTACTGGTACGCTAACTTGCCGATAGTGGTGGTCTTGCCCACACCGTTCACGCCGACCACGAGGATGATGTAGGGGGTGCTCATCTCGGGGATGACGAAATCGTTGGCCTTTTCGAGGTCGTTTTCGAGCAGCAACCCGGCGATCTCCTCTTTGAGAATCATGTTCACCTGGCTGGTGCCCAGGTATTTGTCTTTGGAGACGCGCTTCTCGATGCGGTCGATGATCTTGAGGGTGGTCTCCACGCCGACGTCGGAGGTGACGAGCACCTCTTCGAGGTTGTCGAGCACCTCGTCATCCACTTTTGACTTCCCGGCAATGGATTTCGCCAGTTTCTTGAAGAAATTCTCCTTGGATTTCTGCAAACCCTCGTTCAGTTCCTTCTTTTGTTCCTCGTTGATCTCTGTTTTTTTATTTTTGTTGAAGAATGAAAAGAATCCCATAGCGTAAAATTTTCGCAAAAGTACGAATTTTATGGATACGGCGGGAGAAAATGTTGGCGATGATGGGATGAAGCGATGAAGGGATGAAGCGATGATGCGATGACAAAAAAGGCGCACGATGAGGGAAACATCATGCGCCTTTTGTCATTCTTGATTTTGAATTCTTAATTCTTGATTACCTTCCGAACGGCCACCACGTTGCCGTTCGTCACGGCCTTGATGAAATAGACGCCGGCGGCGTAATGGGACAGGTCGATTTGCGTCTGTGCGGAGGAACCGTGTTTGTCCGTCGGCAGAGACGTGCCATGGCGCGTCTCTACACCGCCGGTTGATTGCAATAGCCGCCCGAATGCGTCATACACGTGGAATTCCACGCTATGCATCTCTACATTATTCATTATACATTCTACGTTGACCACGCCGGAGGTTGGGTTGGGATAGACGTTCATGGACGCACCGAGGTTGTGGTCGTCGATACCGACGGTGATGGTCAGGTGCAGGGTCACCACAGAGTCGCAGCCATGGACGGTCTGCAGCGTTTGGGAGTAGTCGCCCGAGGCGCAATAGCTTTCGGAGTTCCAAGTGTAGCAGGGCTCTTCCGTTGTGACGGAGAATTCGGAACTTACGGACGGGTTGACGGTCAAATGCAGCGTCACCACGGAGTCGTAGCCGAGAGTTGAGGAGAAGGTCTGCGTGTAGTCGCCGCTTGCATTCAGGGTCTGGCCGTTCCAATCGTAACTGTCGCAAGCACTGACGGCCACCTCGACGGTCACGGGGATGTTGTTATATACGATGTTGGAGCGTGCGCCCGTATAGGTCACGTCGCGGGTCTGCTGCACGCAACTCTCCGTCATGACCACCTCGATCTGGTAGAAGAGGGCGTCGCCGGCAGGGTTGTTGTCGGTGAAGGAAGTCAGCGTGGAAGGCATCGTCTGGATAAGTTGCAAATTGTTGTTGGCCGTGCCGCGGTAGAGCTTGTAGCTGGAGAACTCAAAGCCTTCATACGGAGTCCAAATGAGATTCCAGCTGTTGCCAAGTCCCTGATTGATGGTCAAATGGACTGTCTTATGGTAATCGCTAATCGGAGTTTCGCCACCGCAAGCATCCACAGCGGTGATTTTGTAACGATACGCTCGAACAGAAGGATCGGCGGTGACGTCCTCGTAGGCATTTGTAGCGTTCGCGGGCACCAATGCCAACGATTCAAACACATTCGCTTGGTCGTTTTCGCGATAAATATGGTAATCCTGCACATCTGGATCGTCCAAAATATTCCAAACCACTAAATTGTGGTTGTTCTCAACACCCACCATACAGATCTTCGCAGTATCGGTAATCAACTCGCTGGTTCCTAATTGTACCGTTTCAGACATACCCGTACAACCGTAGATGTCCGTCACTTCTACCCAGTAGTAACCAGCCTCATCCACCGTAATTGAGGAAGTAGTTGCACCGTTGGACCAAGCATAAGCAGCGTAACTACCCATCACATAGAGTGTTGCAGAACTGCTGAGACAAGGATTAATACTACCCGTCACACTGAATTGCGGCGTAAAGGCAGGAACAACAGTCAGGTGCAACGTCACCACACTGTCGCAACCGTGAATGGTGGAAAGGGTGAAAATAACTGTTGAACTGGCAGGCGTCCCCGGTTCGAAAATCGTATCCAAGTAGCTGTAAGGCAGCTCATATTCGCAAATCGTGACATAATCATCCGTTGCAACTGACTGGTACAGCGTCAGATGTAATGTCACTACGGAATCGCAACCTGCTACATTCGTGAAGGTCTGCGTATAATCACCTGAGGTCGTATAAGTGGTGCCGTTCCAACTATAGCTGTCGCAAGCGGTTGCGTTGAAGCTGTATGCGTTGGAGTGGCGGATGGTCAGCTGGAGGGTCACCACGCTGTCGCAGCCAGCGGCGTTGGTCAGCGTGTAGGTGGGCGCCACTGAAGGTGTCTGCGTGTAAGTCACGCCGTTAATCCATGTGTAACTGTCGCATGCGCTCACCGTTTCCACACCCGTGTTGCTCTGGTTGATCGTCAGATGCAGGGTCACCACGCTGTCGCAGCCGGAAGCGGCCGTGAAGGTTTGCACCTTGTCGCCGCTGAGCGCGTAGGTGATGCCGTTCCAAGTGTAATGGTCGCAGGCCGTTGCGCTGAATTCGTTGGTGATGACATTCACGATCGTCAAATGCAGGGTCACCACACTGTCGCAACCGGCCGCATTGGTCAGCGTCTGCTGATAGATGCCGCTTTCTGAGTAGGTGACGTTGTTCCAAGTGTATGACACACAGGCGGTTTGATAGTATTCGTGACTGCTTGCGTGGTGGATGGTGAGATGCAGGGTGACGACACTGTCGCAACCGGTGGCAGAAGTGAATGTTTGAGTATAATTGCCTGTCGCATTGTAAGTTGTCTGATTCCAAGTGTACGATTCGCAGGCGGTTTTACTGATGTCGTTGTAAACGGTGGGGTTGACCGTCAAGTGGAGGACCACGGTGCTGTCGCATCCGAAAACAGTTTGCAGATAGGCTGTATGGGTTCCTGTAGTGTTGTACGTTTGACCGTTAAATGAATAGGACTGGCCTTCGCAAATAGTAGTGTCGATGCTGACATTGTAAACCGGATTCACGGTCAAGTTGATATAGGCAATGTAATCCACACCCGCTTGGTTGTAGATGACGGTGTCTCGGAACAGACCGGGCGTTTCGGGATAGACGAAGTAATCCTCGTAAAAGAAACTCTCGCCCAGACAAATGGTGTCGTTGATGGTGAGATAGGTGACATCACCGAATTCGTAAGCGCCGATATCGATGTGGTTCTGTTTGATACGCAGGGATCCGGCAAGGTCGTAGAGCGGCAGGTTCAGCGAGGTGGTGTTGGGGTTGCCCACGTTAATGCAAGCCGAACCCGGTGACAACTGATAGCTCACATCGGCTTGCGTAGTGATACCAGCTGCAGCCGACGGGTTGGCGAAACGCACGTAGGAGGCTGACGGGGCAATGCCATGGTTCAACGAATCCAGCGTGATGTTGGCTACACCTGCATGACCGCCTTCGATGGCGCAATAGGTAAAGGTGGATTCATTACGGATATTGCCGACGTTGTTCACGGAATCCAAGAAACGGTTTCCCCAAATGATGCAGTTGGTGAACTCATTGTTGGACGAGTTGTTATAGACACCACCGACGGCATTTTCGCTGTTATACCATATTTCGTCGCCCCAATACGAAGAATTCGCCAGCACGATAGCCTTGTTGTTCACAATATTGCAATTCACAAAGCGGGCATTGTTTTCGGCGAATACGCCGGCCACATACCCGTTCTTTTTCTTGCTTTCGTTGTTGGCGATGTTCATATTGACATAGAGACCTCCATTCGCCCGCAAGCCCATGCTGTAATTGTTGGTCACAGAGGTGTTGATAATCTGGACCGACCCCGAGGCGTCAATTCCGTAGAATTCCGTGTTCGTGACATTCGGATTGCCGTTAGCCGTCACCGTACAACCTGTCGCTTTGCCGCCATCGATTCTAAGGCCGTGCATGTTGTCATGAATCGAACAGTCGGTCAATGTACTGTTAATGACTTGAATACCATAATCGTTGATGTTGTTGCTGGCGGTACAATAGTTGGCGGTAATGGCTTGTCCGTAAAGGCCGGATCCGTCATTGTTGGTGAAGGTGCAATGGCTGAAGGTGTTGTTTTTCGAATAAACGCCCATGCCGCCATGGTTGTCCCGGAAATCGCAGTTGGCCATCTCCGTGTTATCCAACAGGTAGGCGCCCGAAGCGGAATTGCTTTCATAGCCGTTTTGGAAAACGAAACCGTCGAAACGGCTGATGCCAATGGGGAAGGGCGAATCGGGGGCTTCTTCAGGCGTTTCGGGAGTCGCGGGCTCGCAATCCGTACAAGTGAACAGCAAGTTAAAACCCGATTCAGAGAGACTGCCGTCCGAAGTAAATGTCAGTACCAGAATACCATTGGGCCCGGAAGTGATGTTGATGTCGCCCTCGCCGGCATAGTTGCCGATCAGGTCCCCGCCGACACCGTTATAGATCCGCAGTTTGTCGCAGCAGTTTTCCGTGTTGTAGCTTCCGGTCAGGGTGATGATGGAGGAGGAATTGTAGGAACGGAGGATGATTGTGCCGTTGCAGGAGCTGGCATAATCGCCAGACGCTCCGCCGTCATCGTATATGGTGCCCGAGCAGGCGGTCACATCACGAATGCCCGACACCGGCATAAGCAGTTCCACAGGTCCCGAATAGTATTCGGTCGTGTTATCCACAACCTCTTCTCCAGCGAACGGACAGCTCATTTCCAGCACGCGGTGCGCCGAATCGCCATCGATGATGGTGGCGTTGGTGGTGAAGTCGCGCAAATCGAGATCATAGGTGTAGTCTTCGTAACCGCCAAATCCGCCATACACCGCTACTTTCGGCTGCACGATGAGCGGTCTGCCCGGATGGTAGGTGCCTTGGGCCACCCAGACGGCGGCCGTGGGTTCACAACCCATGGCCACATCCATGGCATATTGCAGATGGGAGGTTGCATCGGCCCATGAGGAGCCGTCCTGTGCGCCTGCGCCCGTGGTGGTCACGTAGATGATGTTGCTTTCCGCTTGCGGATGCAACGGATAGGCCATTCCGAATGCGGATTCGTACGCACCGATATCGACGCGTTCTTGCTGGATGCGCGGGTTTCCGGCCAAATCCGTTGTCCCGCCGGCAAGTGCATCCTGGCCCATGTCGATGCAGATGGAGCCGTTCTGCAGCGTCCAGTCGCCGATGGCGTTGTTCGCATCCACACCCGCCTCAAGTGTCGGGTTGGCGAATTTCGGATAACCGATGCCCAAGCCGGTGTTCTCCGCCTCCAACGTGATGGCGCCGCTGTAGCCCCCTTGGATGGCGGAGGACTCCACGGTAAAGTGATGGTTGCTGTTGGTGGCCAGCTGATTGTCCGCAGCACCCACTTTGTTGCCCCAGACGATGCTGTTGCTCAGGGCACTTCCATTGATGGTGTAAAGACCGCCACCGTTGTTCACCGCCGAGTTGCGCACAATGTTGCAGGAGGTAATGGTGGAAGCCCGGTCATATACGCCACCGCCTTTGTCGCCTGCGGCATTGTTGCTGATCAAACAATGGTTGAGAGAACATCCGTTGCTTGACGTATAGACTCCGCCACCGTTTCCGAAAGTGGTGTTGTTGCTGATGACGCAGCGGTTAACCACTGAACTGCCGTTCAGGAAGAGGCCGCCGCCACGTTCCGCGCTGTTATGGGTGATGAGGTTGTCTTGTATGAGGCTTCCATTTTGGTTGTCATAGATGCCGCCGCCAAGCACCTGCCAGTTGTCGCCGTTGCCGTCAAAAACCGTCAGATTGTCGTGGATGTTGCAGTTTATGACGACACCGTTTTGGTTATAGACCCCCACACCATATATGTGATGCCCGTGTCCAGTGCCGGAAATGTTGATGGTGTTGTTGTAAATCTCACAGCTGTTGAGCGTGCCCCCATTGTTGTAAACGGCCACACCTCCCCGGGAAATGTTGTTCTCAGAACCCGAAATAGCGGCGTTGTTGGCAGTAATGACACAGTTCTGGAGCGTGCAGTTTTTCCGGATGTAGGCACCGCCGCCCTCTACAGCCGTGTTGACGGTGCCGCCGCGGATGGTGAATCCGTCGAAAGCAGAGGCTTGGTCGTCAGGGAAATCCGTGTTTTGGTACAGTACCCGACGCACGTTGGACCCGAACAGGATGGTCTGGTTGATGTTGGTCTGCGTCCGGTTGTTCAGATCGAAATTCGCGGGCTCGTTGCCGTTGAAGCCACCGTACGCCCGGACATTGGGCTTGATTTCGAAGCTGTTCGTGCCGGTCTGGTTGCCCGTGTAGGTGCCCTTCTTGACGTAGAGATAAGGTACCCTGTCGGTGATGGCGCCTGCCGCGTTCATGGCTTCCTGCAGCTCCATGGCGTTGGTCCAGGTGCTGCCGTCGTGCGAACCGGCACCGGTCGTGGTCACGAAGATGACCTTGACCATGGAGACATGCAAGACCACCAAGCTGTCGCACTCCTCACTGACAAACCAGCGGTGCTGATAGGTGCCGGGCTCCGTGATGGGAGTGCCATAGAAACTGTAGGTTTCCCCTTCAAACAGAGAGATTTCCATGTCACGCTGCAAGGTGCAGACATCACCGGCGCCGCAGAAACGGATGTTGGGACGGGAATAGTATCGCGTGACATCGTTTTCAATATTGTTGATGTCAATGGCATAGCTTCTCGTCATCTCTGCGGCCATCTGTATGTTGGTCTCATGCATGTAGAATTCGGAAGAGCCGTTTTCGGTGCCGCTGTTATTCAGAAAAGCAACCACAAGATTGGAGTTGCCGTCCCAAAGGAACGGATTGTCGAATGTGATGCTTGTCCAGCCGTTTGTCAGATTCACGCTGCCGTTATAGACCAGCTGCATCTGCGAAACGGGGACCCATCCATTGTCCCAGTTCATGGAAGTCTGGGTGGTGTTGCCGAGATAGATGCTCACCGGATCCTTGGTCTGGTTGGTGCCGTTGTATTGGATGGCGAGGGAGTTGATGCTCCCCATGATGCCTTGCTGTGCCAGCTCGTCGGATGTGTAGATCTGTTGAGTATAGGTGTATTTGGCATTGTTGCCGTAATACCATCCCATGGGGATGATGCTGTTGGTGACGGTGCCCTCGCCGATTTGCGCACATTCGAAACCACCCGTCTGGATGGTGATTTTCGCTTTGTTGCTTACCTCGTAGGTGCCGCAAACCGCTTGTACGTAGAAATCGTAAGCACCCGACGCAAGTTGGGAGACCGTCAATGTCGGGGTCCCGTTCACCGTGACTGTCGTTCCAGTACCCGGCGTGAATCCCGCAGGACCGTACTCCACATTCCAGGAAGATTCCTGATAACCCGGGAACCAGTCCAGTTTCACCGTGTGACGATTCAATGTGTTGTAAGTCAGATGATTTGGTTTTAAGCAGCTTGTTTGTAAACAAAGTTTCATGTTGGCACGTTGCGACACTTGGATACCGGTGGGAAGTGTTCCGGAGTAGGAAATGGGGGTGCTCTCCTGATATAGATAAATGGCACCGGTGTTCTGATTGTAGGCGTCCGTGACGTATGTGTTGGCGGCAAAATTTACGGACTCCCAATAATAGTCCCCGCTGTCGGCAAAAGCGATCACCACATTGCTAAGGCCGTCCCAAATGAATGGGGAATCAAAATCAAACTTCTCCCACTGATTGGGTTGCACATTGCTGATGGTCACTGCTTTGTCGGTAAAGACATTGCTTAAAGAAGACCAACTGATCCAGTCGTTGCAGTTCCATCCGTCACCTTGGAACATCGCTTTGTCGGTGTGTCCCATGAATATGGCAATGTTGCGGGAAAGTGTCGTGTAAATACCTGATTTGTACTGCACTGCGAGCGAGACGATGGCATCGCCAGCCTGTAGTCCCATGGCTGAAAGTTCGGAAGCCGTATAAATTTCTTGAGAGCAGTGATAATGTCCGGCAGCATAACCGCCAATTCCGAAAGCTACGGGGGAGGTGGTCGTTTGTGATCCATTTACGATGGGCTCGTCGAAACATTCCATAACGGTACTCGTCTTGAACGACACCGGGCCTGCCAAGTTTGTTTGACCACTGGTGCAGGTGTAGTGCAGGTAGGCGTCATACCAGGTGTCGGCTAAAAGCCCCCCGATGGTGGCAGGGGAGGCGGTGGCGGGAACGGTGGTGCCGGTGCCGGGATTGAAGCCCTGCGGCCCGTACTCTATCTGCCAGTTATAGTTGTGGTCAGGATAGTTTTCCGACTGGAAAACAGACCACTCGAAGTCGGCCGTGTTGTAGGAAGTGCCCGTGCAGGATAGATTCATGGCCACGGGCAGACAGGTCACCTCGCTCACCCTCAATGTCAGTCCGCTGCAGTAGAGACTGCCCGAATAGACCAGTGTGAGGGCGCCGGAGGAGGACATCACCGGCGGGATGTTGTTGTCGTTGATGGTCGCCAGCAATGTGCCATAGGTTCCGACACCATCGTAAACCTCAACGGTATGGTTCTGTCTGTCAACGACTTCGAGCAATAGTTGCGCGCCCGCGCTGGCAGGCGAGAGCACCAGGGTCTCGTAGCAGGAGTTGGTGTAGTTGCAGGCGCACTCGTGGTTGTTGAAGGCGCGGGTGCTTCCGATCAGCACGGTGCCGGACACCGTTTGGGTGGAGCTGCCGTCCATGTTGAACAGCAGCGTGTCGGCGACCGCATTGCCCGGTTCGACAAAGATGACCATATTGTCTTCATTGAAATAGTCGCTGCCTGGATTGAGGTTGCCGACGGCAAAGTAGCCGTCGCACCAACCGCCCCAACCCCAGTTGATATGGAGGAGGTCGTCCGCATCGTAGCCATCGCACACGAAAGCGTGGCCGCCGCTGCCGGAACCGCTGTAGTAGAGCGGTCTGCCGGCATCCAATTCGTTCTTGATCAGGGCGAGCCATTCCGCATCGGTATAGACTTCGTGGGTGGTGGTCCATCCGTACCAATCGGTCGTCTGGTAGGACTTCTGGACAAGGTTGGCTCTATAACCGAAATGGCTCACAAAGGCGGTGCGCGTGGCAAAATCCTGCGCACCGCTGCCAGTTGGGCTGTATTCCATGTTGACGGCGATGCCGCAATGCCGCATCAGCGTGGCCACCGCGTTGACTTGTGCGGTACTGCTGTTTGCGGTCAATTCGTTAGGCATCAGTGAGTATTGGTAGGTGGTGTTGGCAAAATCGGCGGATTGCAACCCGTATGTGGGATCTGTATATTGGTGTGTGCCGAACCCGTGCGCCGGATATTCCCAGAAGTGGATGAGCTGTGCCATGGCCGTGGCCACGCAGCCGGTGACGGCCTGGTCGCTGCCGCTGCCCGGACAAAGATTGTTATAGTAGGGCGACTGGTCCCACGTGGTGGTCAGCAAAGGCAGAACCGCAGTTGTGCTTTTCGGGGCCAAGGTTGGGGAGGTGGCATCCGTGGAGAGCAGGGCGTCCCATTCCAATGATATGGAGGCGGTGGCGGCAATGTCATGCGTCCGCGCGTAAGCAATCTCTTCGGCATAGTGTTGCAGCCAGGAACGGCAGTTTTCGGGTAAGTTATCTGTAGAAAAAGATCCGTTGGTTGAGTAGCCCAGAATCGGTTCTACGCGGTTGTCGGCCGCCACAATCACAAAGCCCTTGGGTTGCAGGGCGAACACGTAGTAGCAGTCGGTCACCGCGCCGGTGTGGCTGTCGGTGGATTGGCCAGTATAGACCAGTTGCATCATCTGTTTATGCACCTCGGTGCTGTGGGTGGCACCTCTCGCGCCCGCCGAACCGCCGCCCATGCGCAGGAAGGCGTATCCTGCATCGAGGGCTTGTGCGGGTGTCACGTGTGTCTCGTGCAGCCTGTTACTCTGCGCATCTGCCCGTTGAGGCAGAAAGGCTATAGTTATGAGAGTCAGAATACTCCAATAAAAAATCTTTTTCATAACCTATAGATGTTTGTTTGTGATTTTTAATAATAGTGGCAAAAATAGAAAAAAAATAATGGCCGTTCCGGATTAGTTTTCCACAACGGCCATGAAGTTATCAACAGTTTAAAACGAAAAAAGGCGGGCAGGCGCCCACCTTCTTTCAACCATGAAAACAAAATATTACTTTTTAGCCAAAAAGTCTTTTACAGCGGAGGACTCAATTACAGCTTCCTTGAAGGTGTAAGCTCCGGTCTTCGGTGAACGTTCCATCTTCACAACGCGGGTGTAGGTGACGCCACCTTCTCTTTTCAATGATGCGACAACTTTCTTTGCCATATCTTCTCGTTTTTATTATTTTACTTCTTTATGAATTGTCATTTTCTTCAAATACGGATTGTACTTTTTCAGTTCCAATCTGTCGGGAGTGTTCTTTCTGTTCTTCGTGGTGATATATCTAGACATCCCCGGCACTCCACTAGCTTTTTGCTCTGTGCACTCAAGAATAACTTGTTGACGTGCTTCCTTCGTTTTCTTTGCCATTTCTTTCTTTCAATTATTTCAGCTGCAAAAATACACTTTTTTTTAATACTCGCATTGGTTTTCTGTTTTTAGTTGAAAAATTTTATTAACAGCTGTTAATTTTCGTATAATCAGTGTTTTACGCTTCGTCTTCCGACTGTAATAATTCCCATAATTGGTCTTTGAGCTCGGTCAAACGCCAGTTTGTGACGGCAGAAATGGATAATGTCGGCACGGTTTTCGACATTTTCTGTTCCAAAGCCAACGCCTCTTTCTCGGAAATCAGGTCGCATTTCGTGATTGCCAACATATAACTTTTGTCCAACAGCTCCGGGTTGAATTGCTTCAGCTCGTTTTGCAGGATCTTCAGCTCTTTCTTGATCTGCGTGACCGTTTTCACCTGCCCGTCTTCGTCCGCTGCGGGAATCATGAACAGCAGTGCCGCGTTGCGCTCGATGTGTCGCAGGAATCTGAGTCCCAGTCCTTTGCCTTCCGATGCGCCTTCGATAATGCCCGGTATGTCGGCGATGACGAACGATTGGAATTCCCGGTAGGCCACCATGCCGAGGTTCGGCTTCAGCGTGGTGAAGGGGTAGTTCGCAATCTTCGGGCGGGCGTTCGAAAGCTGCGTGATGAGTGTCGATTTGCCTGCGTTCGGGAATCCGACCAGCCCGATGTCGGCCAGCACTTTGAGCTCCAGGGAGAGCCATCCTTCGGTGCCCTCCTCGCCGGGTTGCGCGAAGCGGGGCGTCTGGTGCGTGGCGTTCTTGAAGTGGACGTTGCCCTGTCCGCCTCTTCCGCCTTTCATCACCACCAGCTCTTGCCCGTCTTCCATCACCTCGCCGATGACCTCGTCCGTCTCCACGAGCCGGATGACGGTGCCCAACGGCACTTCGATGTAGGCGTTGTCGCCGTCCTTGCCGAAACATTGGTTCTTCTGACCGTTGCCGCCGTTCTCCGCGAAGATGTGCTTGGTGTACCGCAGGTGCAGCAATGTCCATAAGTTACGGTTGCCACGCGCAATGACGCTGCCGCCCTTGCCGCCGTCGCCGCCGTCAGGACCCGCCTTCGGGTTGTGGGCCGTCCGCGCCAAGTGCGCCGAGCCGGCGCCGCCGTTTCCGGAGCGGCCAAATATCTTTACGTAGTCGATGAATTGTTCGTCTGACATTTGTTTGGGTTTCAGGTTTCAAGTTTCAGGTTTCAAGTCTCAAGTCACAAATCACAAATCACTAATCACTAATCACTAATCTCAAGACCCGCGGCAAAAGTACTATTTTTCCCGACATTATCGTATCAGTGTGACATTTCCTTTCAGCTCCAGTTCGTCGCCGTCTTTGCATTTTCCTTTGAAATAGTAGTCGTATGTGCCGCGAGGGCACTCTTTTTGCTTGAAGTTGCCGTCCCAGCCGATGTTTTGGTCCGCCGTTTCGAAGATTTTCTCGCCCCAGCGGTTGTATATCACGAGGTAGCATTCGTCCAGGACGTCGCTGCGCACATAGAGTACGTCGTTCCTCCCGTCTCCGTTGGGCGTGAAGCTGTTCGGGATGAAGACGAACGGATTGTCGCACGTGATCGGAGTCACTCGGAGTTCGACCGTGTCGCTGAGGGAGCACCCGAAAGTGTCGGTGACCGTGACCGTGAAGACGACGCTCGTGGTCGCTGTCACACTGGTGGTGGGCATGTCGGGGTTTGATACCCCTTCGCTCGGGGTCCAAGAGTAGGTGTAGTCGCTGCCGTAGTCGGTGCAGTGCAGGAAGGTCTCGTGGAAGGCTGTCACGGTGTGGTTGTCGCACCAGGCCTGCAGCGGATCAGGGAATGTCCCCTCCCTGACGGTGATGAGTCCGGTGGAAGTGTCGGTGCAACCATAGGAGTCTGTGACGGTAACAGTATAGCTTACCGTGTGTTGCGGGGCGACTTGCGGGTGCGCTCCCTCGTAGGCACTTCCGTCGCTCAGCTGCCAACGGTATTGGTAGGGCGGTATGCCACCCACGCACGAGATGCCCAATTCAACGTAGTCTTCAAAGCAGAGCAATAAGTCGGGTGTGTTGTAAATGTTTGGTTTGTCGATGGTTACGTGAAAGGCGTGCGTCTGCGTGCAGAATCCGGTGCTGATGCGTGCATAGTAGGTGGTGGATGTGGTTGGGCTGACCTGAATAGTGGAGGTGTTGCTCGTGATTATAGTTTGAAAATCAGGATCTTCCGACCAATCCACTTGATAGATGTCAGACGTGGTCACCGTGACGGAGAGTGTGGCCGTGCCGGACGGACAGATGATGGTGTCGCCGGAAGTCTGTACATCCAAGGTATGGATGCTTACCTGCTGGATGATGGTGTCAACGCAGGCTTCAGTAGAGGCAATCAGAGTGTAAATGGTTGTCTGTTCGGGCGTGGCGATAGGATTGGAGATGTTTGGGTTGCTCAGTGACCCTGACGGTGACCAATGGTAGTCCACCCCGATGGAGGGCGGGATACCCAATTGGGCGAAATCGCCGTCGCAGATGTCCGCCGTGGGAAGGGTGGAGGAGGTGTTCGAAAGTACTAATATCCTCTTTTTCAATGTGTCAGAGAAATTACAGCTGCCCAGATCGTGTACCACAAGGGTCACTTCATAGTAGCCGGAGCTTTGGTAGAGATGGTGCGGCTCCCATTCCGTGGAGGTGGTGCCGTCGCCAAAAAACCATGTGATGCCGGTTTGGCTGCTGATGAGTTGTGAGTAATTCTGGAAGTGGACGGTGTCAGGCAGGCAGATGACATTCGGCATCAGGAAGTCTGCCACGACCACAGGCATGTTGAAGTCGATTTTGATGACGCCGAGGTTGCAGTTGCTGCTTCCGTTGGTGTTGGCGTAGGCACCTGGTGTGGTCGGGAAGCTGCTTTGGCCGCCGCAACCGGCGCAGACAGCCTGGTAGATCTTTCCGTGTTTGTCGAAACGGCTGGTGCCTCCATCTACATGCTCGCGGGCACTGTTGGCCGAACCACCGAAATAAGTGGCATACCCCAAGTTGCTGGCGTCTTCGCTGATGGCCATGAAGTAGAAGTCGCTGCCATCGGTGGTGGATTGGAAGGCGTTGGCGGTGATGGGCAGCCCCGAGGTGCCGCCGAAGCCGTTGAGCTGGTGCGAGCCCCATCCCGACAGGTAGATGCTGTTGCAGAAATCGACCATGAGAGCGGTGGGGGAGATGTCAGGGCCTCCGTTTCCGCTGCCAAAGGCGGTGGACCATACGGCTGAGTTGAGGCTGGGGGACAGTTTGACGAGGAACTGACCGCCGCCGGGCACGTAGTATTGGGCGTTGTGTACCCATTGCAGACTGTCGGCGGAGGTCTGTCCGAGAATGTGCGGAAAATCGTCGTTGTCGCCTTTGATCAGGTAGGCTTGGTCATAACCGCTCTTGCCAAGATAGGTGCTGTGCATCAGAGTGTTGCCGTTTGCGGACAGGTGCGCCACGAAGCCGTCGGCCAAGGTCCCGCTGTCGGCGTGTGAGGGTTGGTAGGTGTTGGACGAGACCGGTAAATCGTTGGAAGTGGTGCCGCCACAGAAGTAGATGCTCTTGTCGGAGGAAAGGAACATGCTGTAGCCGGCATCGTTTCCCGTTCCGCCGAAGAGAGTGCTCCAGATCAGGGTGGACAGGTCCTGGCTCATTTTGAACACGCAGACATCCTGCTGGCTGTTGCTGTCTGCCATGAAGATGGACGAAGTGACGGGGAAGTCGATGGAGCTTGTGGAGGAGACTACATAGACGTTGCTGTTTTCATCGACGATGATTTCGCCGCGGTTGTCGTCGGCGTAATTCTTGCGAAGTCCGCCGGCGGTGTTGAAGCCGTCGTTGAGGCTGCCCCCTATGAACGTTGAGGCAGGCAGCTGCGTGCCGTCGGCGCTGAGCTTCGCGACGAAGATGTCGGAGCCGTCGGGGAAGTGCATGCTGGTGGAGAGGGTGGTGTTGGGACCGCCGTTGAAGCTGGTGTCGTACGCATCGGCGGTGACCGGGAAATCTTCGGAACCGGTGGTGCCGAAAATGTAAAGCTCGTCGTTGTCGTTGACGTAGAGGCTGTGCGGGATGTCGGCTTTGGCGCCGCCTAAGTAGGTCGAATAGTGCAGGAAACTGCCTGTGGCGTCGAACTTGGAGATGGAGATGTCGATTCCGCCGCAGAAATCGACTTGGTAGGCGCCCATGCTGGTCGGATAGCCGATGTCGAAGGCGATGCCGCCGCCGTAGAGGTTGCCGTGCGAGTCGTACGTGGCCGTGTATCCCCAGTTGTCGGCGGTGGAACCGGAGAAGGACGAGAAGACCAACGTCGGGTCGATGACTAAAGTCAGGCTCGGGTCGTAGTCGCCCAAGTCGAACGAAAGAGTGTTCCCTTGCAGATGGTAAGAACAAGTGATGGTGACGGTGTCTTTTTGGTTGTTGATTTGATAGGCGTATGGCGCGAGCTCCAGAATGCGATCCACAGCGGTGTGCAGAAGCAGCTCTTCACCAACTTTGGCCATGCTTTTCAGCCCGTCGTAACGCATCCGAATCTGTTTAGGGTCGCTGCCGGGCGCAATGTGAAACTCATATTTCAGATAGCCGTTCTCTTCCGTAAAGACGAGGTTGACGCCAGTGTACAACTGTTGATATTGCAACTGATTGAAAATCGGTGTTTTAGACGCCCATTGTGTGGAAATGTTCCCTATATAATAATTATGGTAGTAGTCGTAAGGTCGTTCGCCAGTGACCTTTGGGCAGTTCGATTGAAGGAATTGTACACGATAGGCGGCGGCATCCACCACCGTTCTTGGGAATGGCTTTCCGGAATGTTTGGCCTCCTGGATTTCCTGAAGTTGCTGAGGATGCAGTTGCGAGACGGTGAATCCGTCTTTTTCGAAAAAGAGGGCACCACTGTGAAGGTTTGCTTTGAAAAGCACGGCCTCGTCCCATTGCCCCGAATTCTGCACGAACTCCCACCGGCCAGCCGACAGGGTGTCGGCTGGTTTGCGCGCGGCAAGTGTGAATATTGTCGCGATGAAGAGCAGTATGAGCACGGGTCGTTTTTTCATCGTGAAATTTGGCGCAAAGATAGTCTTTTTTGAATAATAGGAGTGTTATACCCGTTCGAAATCCATTCTGCGCTTGATGATATCGACGGCCACCACGCGCACGCGCACCGGATCGCCGAAGCGTAAGCTCTTTCCGTGGTGCAATCCCACAAGTGTATAGTTCTCTTCGTCAATGTAGTAGAAGTCGTCGTCGAAACTGCGCATCGGGATCATGCCCTCGCAGTGCGACTCCTTCAGCTCGGCATAGACCCCCCATTTCGAGATGCCCGACACCACCGCGTCGAACTCCTGCCCGATCTTGTCGGAGAGGTACTCGGCCTGCTTGTACTTGATGGAGTTGCGCTCGGCCTCCATCGCCTGCCGCTCCATGTCGGAACAGTGCTTGCAGTAGTCCTCGTACTGCTCTTTGTTCACCGACGGCTGGTGTGCCAAGTAACGGTCCAACAGCCGGTGCACCATCAAGTCCGGATAACGGCGGATGGGCGAGGTGAAGTGGGTGTAATAGGGGAACGCCAACCCATAGTGGCCGATGTTGTCGGTGGTATAGACGGCGCGCGCCATGATGCGGATGGAGAGTTTGCTCAGCATGTCGTAGTCGGGCTTGCCCTTCTCGCCCTCCAGCATTTTGTTCAGCGAGCTGCTGAAGGCTTTCGTGGAGGTGGTCTTCAGGTCGAAGCCCAACTTCTTGACGAAATTCTTGAAGGTGCCGAGCTTCTCCTCCAACGGTTTGTCGTGCACACGATAGACGAAGACGTTTTCAGGCTGTCCGACACTGCGTTTCTTGCCGATCTTTTCGGCCACGCGTTTGTTGGCTAACAGCATGATCTCCTCGATGAGCCAGTTGGCCTCCTTCTGCTCTTTGAGATAGACCCCGATAGGCTTGCCGTTCTCGTCGAGTTTGAACTTGACCTCCTCGGTTTCGAAGCTGATGGCGTTGTTGTCGAAACGTTGCTTGCGCATCACCTGGGCGAGTTTGTGCAGCTGCAGGATGGCCTCGCTGAGGTCGCCCTCGCCGGTCTCGATGATCTGCTGCGCCTCCTCGTAGTTGAAGCGGCGGTCGGAGCGGATGACGGTGTGTCCGAACCACTCCTTGTGCACCTTGCACTTGTCGTCCAAGTCGAAAACCGCGCTGTAGCAGAGTTTCTCCTCATCGGGACGCAGGGAGCAGAGGTTGTTGGAGAGCGCTTCGGGCAACATCGGGATGGTGCGATCGACTAAATAGACGGAAGTGCCTCTGTTGTAGGCCTCTTGGTCGATAAGAGAGCCCGGCCTGACGTAGTAGGAGACATCGGCGATGTGGATGCCCACGCGGTAGAGTCCGCTCTCCAACAGTTCGAAGGAGAGGGCGTCGTCGAAGTCCTTGGCGTCGGCGGGGTCGATGGTGAAGGTGGTGATGTCGCGGAAGTCCCGGCGGCGCAAAATCTCCTTCTCGGAGATTTCCGTGGGGATTTGTTCTGCTTCTTGTTCGACGTTTTTGGGGAAAGAGACGGGGAAGTCGCTTTCGGCGAGGATGGAGAGCATCTCCACATCGTTGCTGCCGGGCTTGCCGAGCACATTGAGGACTTCGCCGATGGGGTTGCGGTGCTTGCCCGACCAGTCGAGGATGCGGACCACCACTTTGTCGCCGTTCTTGGCCTTGCGAAGGTCCTTGCCGGGGATGATGACGTCGCGGCGCAGGATGGTGTTGTCGGGCACGAAGAAGGCGACACCCTGCTTGATGTGGATGGTGCCGACGAGCTGCCGTTTGCTACGCTCTACAACTTCAACCACCTGTCCTTCAAGACGTTTCCCTTTTCGGGCGGGGAAAAGCACCACTTTCACTATATCGCCGTTGAGGGCATTGCCGAGGTTGCCGTCGGCCACGAAAATATCGTCGATGGTGGATTCGTCGGGCGTGTCGTCTTGTTTGCCCTGCGGGATGACGAAGGCCATGCCGCTGCGTTTCTGCTCCACACGGCCGACGATGTAGTGCTTGCCGGTGGTCTTGGTGTCCTGGAACTTGCTGTTCAGCTTGTACTTGCCGCGGCCGGCCTTCAGCACGACCTTGGCGTTGACGAGCTTCTCCAGCTCTTTCATGACTTCCGCGCGGCC
>JAEEIG010000200.1 GCA_016281255.1 Bacteroidales bacterium | reverse complement strand
TAGCGCGGGTAGGGGACGCCCATCACCAGCCATAGGGTGAGTACGAGGAAACACAGCGACATCGTCATTCGTATCGTGTTGAACGGCAACGAACCCATACGCTTCGATCCCACCTCGGCAAAGAGTGCCGTGGCGGTCCACGAAAGGGCGACAAACAGGGAGATTATCTCACCGAGGAACATGGGGTAGGGTTTAGGGTTTAAGGTTTAGGGTTTAAGGTTTAATTTGAAATATAATTCCTTAAGCAGCCCCGTTAGGGGCAAGAGCTCGGTAGCATTTCGGATGACAAACACCAGTCAACATCTAGAACAATTGAATGATTTTCGGGACAAACACCAGCAAACCGATAACGGCGGCGGCGATGGCGTTCACCAGAACAGCGGCGGCGGCCAGGTCTTTGACCTTCTTGATGCGGTCGTCGCGTTCGGGGCAGACCACATCGGAGAGATCCTCGATGGCCGAGTTGAAAATTTCGCCGCTGAAGACCAGCCCGACGGCAAACGCGACAGCCGCCCATTCCAGCAGTGACAGTTTGAGCAGCGCGCCCGCGATGACGACGCAGACCGTCGCGAACAGATGTATCCGGCTGTTGTGTTCCTCTTGGAAGAGCACCTTCAGCCCGTTGAATGCGTACGTAAAGCTCTTCAGCCGCTTCGCAATCGAAAATTTTTCCTGTTTTTTCATTCCGCAATTTTTGAGGGGGCAAAAGTACAATTTTTGTATCTTTGCGGAATCTAAATTTTTAACGATGAACGCCCATTCACCCCTTCGCAATATATTTCACCCCGTCAAATTTCGAGCAATATTGCTTTTCATGATGGCAATTCCGATGTTTGGGGCGGCGCAAAATACTGATCAACAGGAAGATTCATTGAAAACGCTCTATATTCCGGTAGATTTGCCCGATTGTATGCTGCAGTTGGACACTATTTTGACACTGGAAAACAAGGAGTTGATACGGTCGCTGGAGGAGAAGGATTTCTTGTCTCGGGCACATCTCTCGTTAGGGATGTGGTTACGCAACAACTGGGGACTTTGGGGTGATTCCCGTCTGGCGACCTACTTTGAGGAACAGGGAATCCATCATCCGGATGATATGTCGGGTGTGATTTTGCGCTGCTATTATCATTATGTCAAAGGGGAAAAGGTGAACTATCAGCAAATACTGCGAGAAGAACGGCAACAGGAAAAACAGTGGGCTAAACAAATGGAAAAGAATCGGCAAGAGGAAAAAGAAAGGTGGGAATATGAGTGGCGTTATTCGTGCGAGAGTGGAGTGGACACTTGGTCGGAAGAAGAAAACGAGGAGTTTCTCCATCTTCCGTTTGTTGCAGACAGCGTGACAGGAGTGCAGGTCTATTTTCGCAACTATGGCGATTCAATTGCGGAAGATCTGCGCTTGATAGAGCAGAGTCTGAACCGTGAACCGCGCCGGTCACCTCTGAAGGATGAACTTGTCAGATCCAATGTTTACATCTATTACGGACGAAATCCCAACGGACGGGTCAAAAAACTGAAAATCAATGATGTTGACCAGAAACAAGTGGAAATTAACTTTAATCCTGACGGTACTGTCGCTCATTGTCGAAAACGGTTCACAAAAACACTAATTGATGAGTTCTACGAATATGACAAAGGTCACGTTTCACGAGAAGTTGTTTATTGGAACGACACGCTCCAAAGTGTCACGCTTTATCGTTTTTCAGACCCCTGCCATTGTCAAAAATTTCATTTTGCAGGTAGGGTTTGGGCTTCGCTTGATGCAAGAAGCGACACACTTTCAATGGCCTCATCCACAGGGCACGTAGTTCTTTCTCCTGAAGGCCAAATATTGGCTACGTGTTGGAATGCGTGTTCTTTGTTTCAATACGACAGTTATGGTCGTGAAGTGTTATGGATTGAATCCATAGGTGGATATACCGTAAGTCATTGCCAAGTCACCGTTTATGATGACGAGCGCAACGTATATTATGAGTATCAGGGGGATGGATTTTTAGATGCCACCGTGCTGAACGCCCAGGGTGACATACTTGGCCGCTGCTGTTCGAAGCGGTTGGACACGTTTGACTATAACAAAACGTTGTTCAGCTACCGCTACGATAAGTATGGAAACTGGACGCACTGTTACGAGAAAGGGAAACGGTGCAGCCGTTGCAAGATACGGTATTATTGATAGGCAGGTTGTGACGATTTGCACATTATCTCTACCTCCCCAACCATATCCTCCGTTCCTCGTCCGTCTGCCCAATGGCATAGCGGAGGGATTCGATGTAGGCGATGGTGGAAGGGCGGAAGGGAGGTCATTGTTGATTGGATTCGTATTTGAGCAACGCCTCCATTGTCGTGTCAGAGTACGTTCGCCATATTTCAAGTTTAACAGGTTTATAATCAGCAAACAACTGCTTAACGAACTCTATTTCAAATACAATACGAAGATCGTTAGGATCATTGTCTGGCTGTCCCTCCTTTCGTGTACCTACACGAGCTTTTTTTATCAAGTATAGATCTCGAATACCTTTGCCTATGATATAAGGCATGAAGAAATAAAGCTTTTTGGGTGACACTGTTGCAGGGAAACGCTTACCAGTATAATAGATTTTTGCTTCTTGATCATCATAAGGCTTTTGATTGTCTTTCTTTACGAGGCAGATTAGTACATTCTTAGTTATGTCGAATACATCGTTTCTCAACAACTTTGTGCCATAAGTGTTTGCTATCTCTTCACTAACAATATTGTTCTCTATAATCGAGGATTCTCCATATTCTTCAAATAAGTCATAAAAATTAAGTTGTTTGATTCTTTTCAATCTTGTTTTTCGAGGTACATCTATTGTTGGGGTGTTTCGAATTGTATTTAACTTCCCCATGTAGTTATCAATATCTATTATACCTGATGTATATTTTTCTCTAAAAAAACGATCTAACAAATCTGTTGATTGACTACGTGTGCCATTATTACACAACATGCCAGAAATCATAGAAACAATTCTTTTTTCTTCTACATTCAATAATCGAAGATCGACAATTTTACCCTTATTCAAATCATTGGGTTCAAATTTTACCAGTCCGTTTCCATACTGGCGTGAATTATCAAGAAAAATTTCCTTTGCAACATTTGTTACCAAATATGCAAACAAGATGTCAGTATCTACTTCACCGCAATCATAAACACAATGGAATGTGGTTAAATTATAGACCCCTGCTTTATTTCGTACAAAACGTAGTCCATTTCTATTAAATACAGAAACCCATATTGGTGATGGTATTCTGTTTTCAAGAGCATACCAAGGAGAACGACTGGCTGTCAAATATTTTTTATTAACGCCTTTACCAATGCCGAGTTTTAAATATCGTTTAACATGAATTTCTGACTCGTTAGATTTCCCATTAAATAGAAAAACTGTCTTGTCAGAATTTGACAATTGTTCAAAATCACTTTCAGTAAATATTAGATTCTGAACATCTGAGGCATGGCAAACGCATGGGAGAAAGCACTCTTTTGGAATGTTGAATGAATCAATTTTAGAAGCCTTAAACGTGAAATAATCGTTTGCGCCAGTAGCAATTCCACGTGTAACTTTAGCAAACGTCGAAAATGGAACTAAATGATTGTATTTGTTTGATTGTACTTCCTCATAATACTGTTTCCATTTTACTTCAGGATTTAATTCGCTTGAATTAAAGGATTTGTATTCATACAAAGAAGTATTCAGTTTAGCGATGTCAACAACGTTTGAAAAATGAATTACATTGGAATTGTTACTTTTTTGGCATAAGAGAATACAAGCAGTTGTTAATGCGTTATCAAAAGCACATTGCGTGTAGTCAACAATAATTACATGTTGTAGTGTTCCACTTTGTAATAAAGCGCGCTTTACTTCTACACCATAATCAGCGTTTAAGAATTCAGAGGGAACTATGTACGCTAACCGCCCTCCTTCCTTTAGTTGAAACAACGATTTCAATAGAAAAAGAGTGTAAATGTTAGAGAATCCATTAAGGTGTGTGTTGAGTTTTTCGTTAATATGCGGAATAAGGACTGTATTATCATAGTCGTGAAATTTCAAATAGGGAGGGTTGCAGATTATACCGTCATATTTGTCAGACCATGATGCCGTTAGATAGTTCTCGTTTTTTAGTGAGATATCATGCTTTGATTCTTTGAAATTCTCGCTTGCGTAGGAAAAAATTGTTTTATCAATGTCATAACCTGTTACTTTGATGTTTTGAGCAATTTTAAACATTGACAAGGAAAATCTTCCTAATCCAAAAGCAGGTTCAAGTATCTCAATTCGTCCGATTTTTTCCTCGCGCAGTACCCAAGAGCCCATAAAATCGGCAATTTGCTTAGGAGTGAAAAATTGACCAAATTTTTTCCTATGCTTTGCGTTTACTATTTTAACATACTCACTTTCTGTTATCATAAATCACAATTGAATAGTGTGTCAAAATTGTGCTTGTCAAGGAAAGCTTCGCCGCCATCAAATTTAACATAGAATAACAGACGCCCTTTCATAAGTTCTTTACGCACACTGTAGTGGTTAGGCTCAGTAACAGCTTCTGCAATACAAATGCCATCTTGAGAGGGAATCTTTATCGTAGTTTTATTCTGATTTTTGGTGTCTTGTTCAATGAAATATTTGTCGTCTTCCAAATCCGGATTGGCTACAAGTTCCAAAATATGCTGGAAGGAAACTCCATATACTTTGTCAAAGAAAACCTGAACATAAAAATGAGGGACATTGTATGTCATAATCCATTTATGAACAACTTTTAAGTCCTCAACTTTTGGTGTGATTGAAAGTGTATTTCTTTGTTGTATGGTTTTGAGACATTTCTTAAGCTCTGAAAGCATTGAGGATAATTCTTGGAGACGTTGTGATGACCTCCAAGATGTAACACGATAGTTCAGAGTTCTGACAGAGACATCATCTATTTGTTGCAATAAGGCAATGAGCTCGGGTCTTTTCTGTTCTAACAAATCACTGTAGTTGTTCAAAATAGTGTTTTTTAAATCCATTGCTTTCTCTGTGTTTTCGTGAATAATCCTGTTGGCTTCATCTGTATATTTGTTAATCAAGAAAGCACTGGAACGAACTTCGATACCTGCAATTGCTTGGGAAACATAGTTTCGAATCTCATCACTTCTTCTGGAACTGATGTCATACCCTAACTCCTCTTTATAATCCTCTTTCCTGAAAAGAAGAATATCAGGCCTTTTGCCAATTGTATCTAATTCATTCTGATATTCATTAAAAAACTGCTCAAAGCCAGAATCCCCAGCTACCAAGTCATCAGACTTTCCGTATCTGACTGCAACAACATTTCTTGAATGTTCATTTATTGCCCTGAAAATCACATCTTCAGCCCAGTCGCCTTGTTGTTTGTTTGTGATAAACTCTGAGGATGCTTGTGTAGGCATCGATGCTTTGCTTCTAGGCTCATCAAAATCAATCAGACCAGTATGAATAGTTTTACAAATACTGTTTATTAAGTCTTTGTACATTGCCATATAGTTAATCTGTTTAAGTTTTATTATTGTCTTTTAGTTTTATAATGTTCATCATATTTTCTGCAAAAATACATTTTTTATCATTCGAAAAGTTGACAGATTATCGTTTGGAAACTTATACTATTCGAAATGACTCCAATCAACAGTACGTGAACTTCTCCCTGAATGGCCAAAGTCTCCCCCTCTTTGCAATACCCCCTCGCCGAAGTCGCGGCGGAGGCGGGATTCTTCGGCGCGTCCTGCACGAGCATGGTGGCGACGAAGGCGGGGGGGTGACCGGAAGTCTCGCGGAACTTGTCCCTCTTAGCGAACCACTTTGGTAAACACCGGGGCTTGTCCGTTCTCAACGGTTACATAAACCTTCAACTCGCTGGCGGGCGGCATGTTCGGCTTGCCCTCGCGGGGAAGATTCTCAGCGGTGAAGAGGTACTCCATACCGTCGGGGAGGGTGCGCGCAGCCACCGTTTTGGCCTTGGCGTGCAGCATCGGGTAGTCGCCGACAGCCGCATCGAAAATGGCCGTTTCCTCTTCGCTAACTTCGTGTTGCGCCGGGAATTCCTCCAGCTTCGCGAACTCGCCTTCGAGATAGCCGTTGGCTTTCAGGAATTGGTCAATCTCCTTGGGCATCGCCTCCATGCGGGCGGCACGGACACCGTAGCCGGGCATCACTTCTGCATTGGGCTCAGCCTGCATAATGTCTCTCACGCTGGACTCCAGACCGCCGCTGCCGAAGGTGCAGAAAGGCACGATCTTCTTGCCGCTCAAATCGGCGCCGAGAAGGAATTTTTGCACTGGAGGTGCGTATGTGCCGAACCAGACAGGATAGCCGATGAATATGATGTCGTAGCTGGCAAGGTCGGCTTTGATCGGTTGAATGTCAGGAATGTTTCCCTGCTCGTGTTCCTGTTTGCAACGTTCGATGGTGGCTTGGAAGTCGCCATCGTAGGGGTTCACCGCCACAATCTCCTCGATGTCGGCGCCCAACTTCGTGGCAATCTCGTTCGCCACGGCTTTGGTGTTGCCGGTTTGGGAGTAGTAGAGCACCAGCATCTTCGGGGTTTCCTCCTTGGGGGTTTCTTTCTTCGAACCGCAGGAGACGGCGGTCAGGGTCACGGTCGCGAGGACCAGCAAAAGGTTGATGTTTCTCATTTTATTACGTTTTTTTGTTTTGACTTCTTCATTCGACCCCATACTTCGGCTTATGCCTTATGTAGGGTTAATTGCGCTACTACCGAGCTCTTGCCCCTATCGGGGCTGCTCAAGGAATATTATTTAACAAACAATGTTGTTCGTTCTATTGCCTATTGTCTGTTGCCTATTGCCTCTATCCGCTTCGCCACCTCCTCCGGGTGGTCCACCAGCAGCTGCCCGTGGTTCATCTTGTCAAAGATCTCCACATGTACACTGGGACAGAGCGACAGCAGGTGCTTGGCCTGCGGTTTGGCGACAAAGGCCTCTTTGGTGCCGTACCAATAGTGGATGTCGGAACCGACGATGGATTCCAATTTGTTGGTATAGACGGATTTGTATCCTTCTCGCACGGCGCGGGTGCCGTCTGAGGGGAACACCTTCTTCACTTCATCCAAAAGCACGTCGAAGTAGTGCGAATGGAACAACCACCGCCAAAATCCGGTCCAGTGGTAGCAGGTCCAGACATTAAGGGCTTGGTAGTAGCGCAGCGGTCCCACGCTCCATTTCGGCAGCGGCAGCAGCGGTGCGGCGTCCATAATGGCGTGGCTGATGGCGATTTCGTTGCGCTCCATCATCCGCGAGAGGATTTTCCCGCCCAACGACAGACCGTAGGCCACGTCTAATGCCCCGTCGAAATGCTCTTGAATGTAACGGTTGACTTGTGCCGCCTGGTCATCGACGGAGGTGAATCGCGAGGGCTTGCCGAGCAGGAATCCGTCAATATCCGCCGTGACAATGTGGAAGTTCTCCTTCAGTAATGCCACCAAAGGAAGGAAAATCTCGTGCGACACTCCCAATCCGGGGAGTAGCAGGAGGGTCGGTTTTGTAGGGTTTCCGCAGGTGTGAAATTCCATAGCTCAACAGTATTTTCGTGACGGCAAAAATACGTTTTTTTTCTCCCTGCAAATTATAATTTCATCCTCTAATCATCATATAATCTTATTCTCCAATCATCATAAAAAAAGTGTACCTTTGCGCCCTCAAAAAATCGGGCAGAAAAGTATATGAAACCTTGGCAAATCGCGTTATTTATCATTTTGATAATCACCTGTTTAGGGGTTATCAGCTTTTTCTTTCCCGAGGACGGCATCACGCTGGCCAATCACACAATTAACTTCCCCTCTATCGAAAATGTGCTGGCCGATCCCGATGCCGACCTTCCTGACCTGCCCGGCGACAGCCTTTCACGCGACAAACGCATCCCCAGAGCCACGCTGTTCAACCGCAAGAAACGCGAGGCTATTATCGCGGAGATCGCCAAGGAGGATTCCATCAAGCAAAAGCGTGTGGCAGAACAATTAGACACACTCGAACATTTCAAGACCACCCTCGCTTCGGAAGGCCATTTCTACCTGCCTGACGGCGATGTCACCTATTTCGACAAATTCTTTGAGAAGGCAGCCGCCGCAAAGGGAAGAGGTGAGGTGTTGCGCGTGTTGCACTACGGTGACTCGCAGATTGAAATGGACCGCATTTCGGGTAATCTGCGCGCCTACTTCCAGTCGAAGTTCGGTGGTGGCGGTCCGGGCTTACTGCCTGCCGTACAGACCGTTGCCTCCTACGCGGTGAGCCAGTCGGCCTCCGGCCCGTTCACCCTCTATTCGACCTACGGCGATGGAGCGCGGGCAAAGGGTAACTACGGTCACATGCTCAAATGTTACCGACTGACTGGAGGCGGCACCTTCACTGCCAACGCCACCTCCAACAAACGCACCGACAGTCGCGTGAAACGGTTCTCCCGCGTCACACTGCTCTATAACGACCACGACGGCAAGTTCCGCGCTTCCCTCAGCGACCGCAAACACGGTTACGACTCTACCTGTGTCAGCTCGGGCGCTGGCATCCACGCATTCCGCTGGCAGACAGATTCTTCCACTGCCTCGTTGCGTATCAACATGCAAGGCACCGCCGATATCTACGGCATCATGATCGACAACGGTCCGGGCGTGAGCGTCGATAACATCCCGCTGCGAAGCTCCTCAGGCAACCAGTTCACTCTCGTCACCGACACCATCCTGCGCAAGTGTTACCAGCTCTCCAACGTCGGGATGATCATCATGCAGTTCGGTGGCAACACCGTGCCGTCGGTCTATAGCACCAAGTCCATCAACGACTATTGCGCCCAAATGCAGAAGCAGATACGCCGCGTGAAGAGCGTGTGCCCCAACGCCACTATCCTCTTCATCGGTCCTTCCGATATGAGCCACTCCTATGGCGGCTCCCTTCAGACTTACAAATTCTTACCCGCCATGATTGACAGCTTGCGCAATATGTGTCTGCGCAACCATGTGGCTTACTGGGATTTGTACGAGGTGATGGGCGGGCGTAACGCCATGGTGGCGTGGGTGAAGAAGGGCTGGGCGGGTCCCGACTACGTACACTTCACCCCCACGGGCGCGAACTATGTGGGCAAGACGTTGTCCGAGAATTTCGCGACCTTGTATGAACTCTACCTCACCCGCAGAAAGATGGGAGAACAACAATTCGACAATCTATGGTAGGCCGCCGGAAACTGATACTTGTTCCATTGGTAATCTGTGTGATGCAGTCGTTTGCGCAGACGGGTGAAACCACCGACAGCGTGGCGTTGGAGATGCAGTCGGACACCTCTGCCGTGTGGGTGCTTCCCGAATTGTTTTCTGACTACGATTCCACGTTTTCCTTCATTCAATTCAACGACGACACGCTCTATTGGGGCAAAGACAGCATGAAACTGGTGCGTTTTTACCAAAAATGGAACGATGTCATCCAAAACAAGCGGGGAAACGTCCATATCATGCACATCGGCGGCTCGCACGTGCAGGCGGGCACGATGTCGCACCGTATCCGCAAGCATGTGTTGGCGGAATACGGTGCCGAACCTGCCGACCGGGGACTGATCTTTCCATACTCGGCGGCCAACGCATGCAACAATCCTCGCGATTACAAAATCACCCGTTCGGATGTTTTTTCGCTGATTCGCAACGTCTATAAGGAGTATCCCTCCCCGTTGGGCATGTCGGGCATTTCGGTCTATTGCACGCACGCCGTGCAGTCCATCAAATTCACGATGAACGAGCCGGACTACGATTTCGCCACCGACACGCTCGTCCTCTTCGGA
Organism: Bacteroidales bacterium; assembly: GCA_016281255.1. Lineage (GTDB taxonomy): Bacteria > Bacteroidota > Bacteroidia > Bacteroidales > WCHB1-69 > F23-D06. The sequence goes on along the minus strand of JAEEIG010000200.1, from coordinate 4,591 downwards.
CGCTCCAACGGCCACTATGTCGATCCGATTCTGAAATACGACACTATCTGGCGTTTCCCCGACGAAAGCGACTTGGAGAACGAGCGCTACTACTTCTACCTCGACCGTCCGTTGCAGGAGTTCACCTTCTACTTCCCCTGTGGCGCTGTGGACACGTTCTTTGTGAACGGGTTGTGGCTGAAGAACGGCAAACCGGGCGTAACCTTCACGTCCATAGGTGTTAACGGAGCAGCGGTGCCCTCTTACCTGCGTTGTAAGAATTTCACCCGTGACCTTAAGGCCTTCCCGCCCGACTTGGTGATTTTCGGTATTGGCGTGAACGACGCCTTTGGCAGCGATTTTGATTCCACAGTCTTCAAAAACAACTATTTACAGCTTATCGGTCGCATTCGCGAGGCCAATCCCGAATGCGCGTTTATCTTCCTGTCGAACAACGACACTTGGAAGAAGGCAAGACGGGGACGCTACACGGTGAACCAGACCGGTCCGCAGGTGAGCGAGACGATGAAGCGCTTGGCCGACCTCACGGGCGGTGCCTGCTGGGACCAGTTCGAAGTGATGGGCGGACTCGGCTCCATGGCCAAATGGCAGGCCAAGGGGCTGGCGCAGAAAGACCGCGTCCACTTCACCGTGAATGGCTACAACCTCATCGGCGACCTCTTCTGGCACGCTTTTGTTCAACCACTTAAAAACCTGCAACCATGACTTGGGAGAATATTTCACAATTCTTGATTAACCTGTTCTCGTTCGACGAGACGCATCCGTTGCTGTTCACACAGTTCAACTTCTGGGCTTTCTTTGCCATCGTGTTCGCCCTCTTTGCGCTACTCCATCGCAAAAGGCTGTTGCGCAACACGTTCCTCTTCTTCGTCAGCTTGCTTTTCTACTATAAAACCTCCGGACTTTTCGTTCTTATCTTGCTGTTTGACACCTTCTTAGACTACTTTCTCGGCATCTTCATGGACAAATCGCAGCGCAATGGACTGCGCAAGACCTTCATGATTTCCGGTGTGGTTATCAACTTGCTGGTACTCTTCTACTTCAAGTACGCCTACTTCTGCACCGATGCCTACAACACCATCGTGGGCAGCGAACATGAGGTCATCAACTGGCTTGCGCAGTGGGCCAACGAGTGGTCGGGAACCGACTACTTTGATGCCTCCAAGATTCTGCTTCCTGTGGGTATTTCGTTCTATACCTTCCAGAATATCAGCTACTTGGTGGATGTTTATAAGCGAAAAATCGCGCACGTCTCCAATATCCTCGATTTCGGGTTTTACGTGTCGTTCTTCCCGCAGTTGGTGGCAGGCCCTATCGTTCGCGCCGACCAGTTTGTGCCGCAGCTCTACAAGAAGTTCTTCCTCACGCGCCGTCAGTTCGGCATCGCGGTCTTTTGGATTCTCAACGGATTGGCCAAGAAGCTGATTATGAGCGACTATTTGGCAGTCAACTTTGTGGATAGGGTCTTCAACAACCCCTCTTTGTTCACTGCTTTCGAGAACCTCTCGGCCCTGTTCGTCTATTCGTTGCAGGTCTATGCCGACTTTTCGGGCTACACTGATATCGCCATCGGCGTGGCCATGCTGATGGGCTTCTACCTGCCTAAGAACTTCAACTCGCCGTACAAGGCAACCAACCCGGGCAACTTCTGGAAGCGGTGGCACATTTCCCTCTCCAACTGGCTGAAAGACTACCTCTACATCCCGCTCGGCGGCAACCGAAACGCCACTTTCGGCACCTATTTCTGTATCTCGCTCATTGCGGGAGTCATCATCCTGCTCACCAAGAGTGCGGTGGTGACCAGCATCATCGGCGGTATTGCGTTTGGGTTGCTCGTGGCCTCGCTTGTCAGCAAGAAGGCGCGTCTGAAAATCAGCACCAACCTCAACATGATGAATACCATGCTGTTAGGCGGTCTTTGGCACGGAGCTTCATGGAATTTCATGATTTGGGGTGGCTTGAACGGCATCGGCATTTTGTCGTACAAGATTTGGCGGCACTGCAACATGCTCGTGCGCAGTACCATCGCCACAGTATTCTTCGTCACTTTCTTGATCACCAATCATTTGTGGCCTCATCCAGCGTTGATGATCGGCGTGGTGTGGACGGGCATCTGGTTCGCGGGCACGCTCATCAAGACGGTCTTCACGCTCGTCAAGCCCGAAAAGACGGTGGAGTGGCTCGACAAAACGTGGGGCATCTTCCAAACTTTCGTCTTCATCAGCTTCACGCGGTTGTTCTTCCGTTCCGGATCCAACCTCGATCCGGCCACCGCCAATGAAACGGCGTGGGAGACCGCGAAGGCGATGGTCAACAGCATCGGCGGACAGTGGAACGTGGCGGCCATCCCCGACATCATCGCCAACTACCGCGGTGTCTTCATCATGTTCGTGTTGGGCATGATTATCCATTGGTTACCAGACCGTTGGAAACGCTGGTACCGTATCAACTTCGCCATGCTCCCGCTCTGGCTGATGGGACTCATCGTGGTCGCGGTCGTCTTCGTGCTCTACCAGTTCGTCACCGCCGACCTGCAGCCGTTTATCTACTTCCAGTTTTAGGGGCCGACGCTTCTGGGCGTCGTCACGTCTGTCGGCATCGCTCTGTCCCTCATAGGGCTCGCCATCGCTCACCCTGTGACCCAAATACGGAATGAAATGACGTATGAAACAATGAATGAAACGAGTCGATGAATGAAACGAATCGATGAAACGAATCGATGAAATGAATAGAAAAATTAATTTTTATTTGCATACAATCTAAAAAAAATGTATCTTTGCCTTTGCAAAAAAACTATAAGAAATATTAGTGTTAATCACATATTTATTCACCAAAATTCAATCAAAATGAAAAAAGTTTTTTCTATCGCAATCGTTTGTTGCCTTATGGCTATGACTGGCATTTTCTCTTCTTGCACACGTGAGGATGGCGACTGGATCTATACTGTTAAGGTGGACCCGAGTACCGAAGATGCTTTGCAGAACAATTTCGAGGTGTTCGCTTACCCGACCATCGCTGAAAGCATGAAAGCTGATGCCGACAGTTACACCGAAAGCTCTCGTATTTTTACCTTCAGAGGTGAGAAAAAAGCGGTGGCAAAAAGAGCTGAAGAATCTTTCAACAAAGCCATCACCAAAGTGGAAAGCAGAGAAGGTTACAACCAACTCATCATTTTGGGTGGTATCAAAGTCAACCTGCTCCGCACGAACCGCGACACCAACAAGGAAGAAGTGGTTTATAGCCGTACTTTAAAAGAGTAATCCCTTCCATTGCCACATTAATCGTTTTTGCTTCCTATGAAAAAACACCTTTTAGTATTACTGGCAATCTGTATTGGTGGTTTGATGGTTGTTTCTTGCAACCGCGAGAACGAAGGAGGTGGTGGAAATACCGGCTCCAAGACCACCATCCAGTATAAAATGCTGGACACCTACCTGTTTAGCAGCCAACCTGTTCAGATTTCTTCCTGTTTCCATTACAATATCAAGTATGTGGATGCCAATGGACAAACCGTGGAGCTGAACAATGTCAGCGCTCCGTGGACGCTGCCCGCTTTTGAGATTAAGCCTCCCTTCAAAGCCAAACTCGAGGGCACTATCGTTTACAATGAAAACGAACTGCCCGACGGCCCCATCTACTTTGGCGCGGCTCCCAAAATCGTCAATGTGGGTACCACGGTTAGTTACGGTGATGACATTACGGGTTATTTCGAAACGAAAGCGAAGTTCTTGGAGTTCATTGCCACGCATCCCGACAGACTTCACTTTACGGTTGAGCACACTTTCTAACCGAATGGGTAGAAATCATGATTCAAGAAGTCCGGAAATCTTTCGGGCTTCTTTTTTTATTACCTTTGCCGCCTAAATCCAAAAACGATGAGATCATTCGGAAGTGACAACCATTCGGGAGTGCATCCCGCTATATTAGAGGCAATTGCCGCGTGCAATGCCGATCATGAAATCGCTTATGGCGACGACACCTGCACCGCCCGTGTGCGGGAGATTTTCAAGGAGCAGTTCGGTCCGCAGGCGGAGGTGTTCCCCGTCTTCAACGGCACTGGTGCCAATGTGGTGGCCCAGCGCGCCTGCGTGCGGTCGTTCAGCAGCATCCTCTGCGCCGAAACCGCTCACATCGCCGTCGATGAGTGCGGCGCGCCCGCTTTCATGACCGGCGCCTCGCTGGTGACCATCCCCACGCCCGACGGCAAGCTGACGCCGGAGCTCATCCGCCCGCACCTCACCAACTGGGGCTTCGAGCACCACTCGCAACCCAGGTCCGTCTATATCTCGCAGTGCTCGGAACTCCGCACGGTCTATCCCTGCGAGGACATCCGCGCCATCGCCCACCTCATCCACCCGCACGGCATGTACCTGCATGTGGATGGCGCGCGTATTGCCAACGCAGCGGTGAAGCTCAGCAAGACGTTCAAGGAGATGACCACCGACTGCGGCGTCGATGTCGTCAGCTTCGGGGGCACCAAGAACGGGATGCTGATGGGCGAATCGGTGGTGGTGTTGAACCCCGAACTGTTGCGCGAGCTCAAGGACCACCGCAAGCAGTTCGCCCAGCTCAGCTCCAAGATGCGCTACCT
>JAEEIG010000023.1 GCA_016281255.1 Bacteroidales bacterium | reverse complement strand
TTTTGTGGCAGAGGAAAACGGCAAGAAGGGCATCCTTGCTGGAATTAATGGCATGGAATGCACCCCTATCATCATGGAAGAAATATACGAGATGCCCGATCCCGATGGTGCAGTCCCATTCGTTAAAGACGGCAAGATTGGTTTTGTGTGGTGCGACACCTATACCGAACCTATTTTCGACGATGTGCGCTTCTGTTCTGAAGACTACACCCGTGTGAAGCTGGATGGAGTATGGGGCTGGATTGACAGCGGAGGTAAGTTCACCCGGAAAAAATCAGAAGCGTCGTTTGGCAGCTGGTACGATGGTGCGAAATGACAACCTAATTATCCACTTTGATTTATTGCTTATATATATGCCATATATTTTGTATCTTTGTCGCCATAAATGAATGTGAAGAAAGCAGTTGTCCATGCTCTTGTGAGCAGCAATTTGAAGTCTATCATAATCGAACCAATAGATTATTTAATTCAATTATTATGACATCAAAAGACCTTGCAAAATACATTGTTGATTTTTTTCAAAAAGCGAGTAAAGATAATAATATTGAACTCTACAATGAGTTTTCATTGCAGCACGAACTTGGGATTTATTTACGCAACCTCCATCAATTTGCAAATTACAAAGTGCAATTTGAGAGAAACGCCGAAGATTTCTTTGGAATTACAGGCACCGTAAAGAAAGAAATAGACATAGTGGTATATAACGATAAAGAGAAATTTGCCATAGAATTGAAATTTCCGAGAAATGGGGCATACCCAAGAAGCATGTTTCAGTTCATTGAGGATATTTGTTTCGTTGAGCAGTTGAAAAACAAAGGATTTGATGGTGGATGTGCAGTTGTTCTTGTTGATGATCCGAATTTTTATTCTGCAAAGGGACTCAAGACAGGGGGTATCTACGCATATTTTCGTGGAGTGAAACCAACACCAATACAAGGAAGCGTAAAGAACAATAAACAACTTAGTCTTGTTATCCAAAATAAAAGGCAAGTGGTATGGGTAGATACCAAAATATTAGACAGTAAATTGGCAAACACGAAACCTAAATACGAACCGGCAAAATATTACATTATAGAAATATAATGGATAAAGCCAACGGAAAACAAAATATCTCAAAAATTAAGGAACATACACAAAAGTATCCGGGAATACGAGACCGAATGGGAGATTTGTGGGGATGTTTTCGACATGACCTGCAGGGAGAAGCCCGTTTTCTACACTGAATACCACCAGGAGATCGCGGGATACATAGCGGACTTCGGTGGGCGGGTGCTGGAGGCTGTGTCTTACGTGGTGGAAGGTCGGATAACCAGGAGCGACCTTGTGCGCATCATCGGTCGTCACCATCTGATTGACAGGTTGGGCGGTCGGGCGTCGGGATTCTTCAAAAACATGGCAGACTATATTGCCCAGTCACAGTTCCCGTTCAACAGGAACTCTTTGTCAGAGGAAAGCCTTCTAAAACTGACTACCCACATATCAGGACTTTTCAAGGGCAACCCGTTGTTGATCCCGAGAGAGATCACCTCCCAAATCCTCAAGTTGTGCAAGAAGGGCGGAAACGGCTGCCTTTGCCTGGACATATCCGACATAGAAAACAATTTTGACATAATAGAAGAAGTTGGTCGGTTCGCGCAGGAGAAGGCTGAACGCAAGCAGGAGCAGAACAGAGCGGCGAACCAGAAGTATAAGAAGAACAAGAAAAAGAAGGAGTAGGCGTGGTTAGTTTGAAAAGGGTGAGAAAATAAAGTGCAAATACTATATATTTTTGCACTTCAAAATCTCACCACACATATATAAACGCCCATGAACCGACCGCACTTGAATCGTACAAAGATATATAGGTTATGTATAGCTGTCGTTTGAGCGGGCGCATGCCCGCTCAAACGACAGCCCCTTTAAACGTATAAAATCATAGCCGCAAAAACACTGCCGTAATTATCTTATAGTCTGTAGATTGTATTCATATTTTGTGTATTTTTGCAGAGTCGTAAACGAACCGTTCTTTGACCTATAATTCCCAAAAGTGCTTACACTTTTGTACACGCTTATATTGGGGTTGTATATAACTTATTGATTTGTTGTTATTTGCGGAACAGGATTAGGTTATCGTTTTCCGCTCACTGTAGAGACGCAAAGTTTTGCGTCTCTTTTTTTTTGACAGAATATCAGCAAATCACAAACGTGGTTTGCTGATTTTTTCGTTAAAACTGAGGCAATCCTTGGCTCACGAACTCCACGCCGAAATCCCTGCATAGGGTTTGGGCGGTGCGGTAGCCGGTGACCGCCGCGGGGGGAAGACCGCCGGAGAAGTTCACCCGCTGGCCTGTGAAGTAGATGCGGGGAGCGTATCGGATGGGGGCGTGGGGGACGCGCGTGAGGGGCTCCCAATGGCTCATGTAGCTGCCTTGGTAGGTGTCGCAGTACCGTTCGTAGGTGAGCGGCGTGGCCATGTCGGTCACCTCCACGGAGGTCTTGAGTTCGGGAATCCTGTCGGAAAGGTGGTCGATCACCAACGCTATCGTCTCTTCCTTCTTGTCTCCATAGCTGCCGTCGGCCTTGGCGGCCGCCCAGTAGTCGTAGCTGTTGCCATGCAGCAGGCAGGTGAGTACGGTGCAGCCTTTGGGGGCGTAGTCGCTTTCTTTTGCGTAGTTGTTGACTATCAATGTTTTGTAGTTGATGCCTGCCACGGTGAAAGGACGCGGGAGCACCAGTTGCATGGAGCGGGGGTAGGCGCTCAAATCGGCCTTGATGCCCATGCCGATGAACATGCACTGCGTGGTTTTCAGATTTTTGCGCATCCGTTGTGCCCAGCGCTCTTGCAAGGGCTCACCGAAGAGCTTGTCGATAGCTTTGCGGGCGTCCATGGAGATGATCACCGCATCGGCCCGGAGCGTTTCGGAAGCCGTTTGCACGCGCACGGTGTCGCCCTCCCTGACAATGGAGAGAGCGGGGGTGCGATAGCGGATTTCGCCGCCGAGGGAGGTGAAGCAATCCGCCATGTTCTGCGCCATCAGGAGGGAACCGCCTTTGGGGTATCCGCTGTCGCCGGTGTTGAAGGTGCTCAGGGTATAGATGAGGGAGAGTGCGTTGATGTCGGGATCCACCACCGCCTTCAGCAGGTTGCGGATGCGGGGGTTCTTGAACCGCCGTGCATAGCCCGAGGCGCTTTCCATCAGCAGGAAGGGCGTGATGATGACGGCGGGCAGCATCCGCACGAATTCCATAGGATGGAAACCGCGCGGATAACGGGATTTGAGTCCGACCATATCCGTGACGGGGGAGTGGAAATGGCGGAAGCAGGCCAGATGAAAGCGTAGCGAGGCAAGGGCGAGCTTGTCGCGCAAACTTGTGATTTCCAGCTCTTTCAAATCTCTGTGAAGGGGCATTTGCCCCTTGTCGTCCACCAATGTGTATATGGGGTCCTTAAAATAGACCGGATTGTTCTCCTGCAAAGCCCCCGTCTCTTTCCACACCGCATGCAGCGGGATGTCCTCCCTGGCCCCGATAAGCCAGTGCACGCCGCCTTCGAAGGTGTAACCCTTGCGAACCCAGTTGGTGGAGACGCCGCCAGGACTTCCCGCCTTTTCCAGCACCACTGCCTCAAAACCCGAGCGACGGGCATAAACCGCCGCCGTCAGGCCGGAAATCCCGGCCCCGATGACAATCACTTTCTTCATTTGGTTACGTGTTTATTCCATTGGATCTTCTTTCAACAAATCGCGGCGGTTCTGCCGGATGTAGAGGAAATAGAGGAACAGGTCGGTGGAGACCAACAAGGCGTTGAACACATACAGGCAGATGACGATGTCTCTGCTGTAGAGTGCTTTATGGATGATGCCGAAGATGTATCCCAATACAATCAGGGACATGAACATTGGACTTTTTCCGATTACCACTTTGGTTCTCAAAGATTTGGCAATGGACACGGGCCAACTGACCGAGAAACAGAGCAGGAAAAGAACTTCCCAAATGCTAAAATCTGTCATAATCAAGTATTCCAATCTAATCAAAGAATCCCAATCCACTGATAGCGCTTAACATGCGGTCCACATAGTCCCACGTGGTGGGTGACCATTTGAAGCCCAAACGATAGAGCACCTGCGTGGTGTACGGGTTACTGACAGGTACCTCTGAGACTTTCATGCCATGGGCCAAATCCTGGTATGCGATCAGGCTGGAAAGTGTCTTGGCTTTCTGTGGGTCGTTGCCCGCACTCTCCATGGTAGCATTGTACTCCTCATCCTCCACAAGACGAATATCTGTACCCAGCTTGTTGAATCCGCTGAGAACGTCGCCGAGGAACTGCGTGTGGCTGTTGTAAGAATGGAACAGACAGCACTCCTTGGGTGTGGAACTGAGCAGGATAATGGCGTGCGCCATTTCGTCGATGGGCGAAAATTCCACCTTGCTTTCGTACAATGAATAGGGGAAGCAGCCTAACATGTTAAAGACTTTGATGCGCCCCATGAAGGAGTTGGTGGAGAAGTTGATTTGGAACTCACCGTCGCTGGTGCGCGCCGCCAGGTTACCGACACGGATCACCTTGGCCGACAACCCTTTATCAACAATGGATTGCAGCACAATGCGTTCTGCCAAGAACTTGGAATGTGTATATTGGTTGCCAAGGTATTGCCCGTCGAAAAGTTTCTGCTCGGTGAAAACGTAATCGGGCGCCATGGTGTCGTTGACGTTGAGACCGCTGGTGCTGTAGGTGGAAATGTGTACCAAACGTGCGCCGGTCTTCAGACAGAGGTCAACACAACGTTGCGCACCCCCCACATTCACGTCTTCGATCTCCGTGCCTTCGCTGAAGTGTTTCACCACAGCGGCGCAGTTGAACACCGTGTCGATTTTCGCTTGAACAAGGTCGGTGAGGTCGTTGGTGACATCCCCGAGGACAACGTGGAGACGGTTGCCGAAGAGTTCGTCGTAGGTGGATTCGAAATAGTAGAACAGGAGGGTTTTCAGTCTGTGTTCCGCGGCATCCATGTTTTTGTCGCGCACCAGACAGTAGATGTTCTGTGCATCCGATTGGATCAGTTCCTGCAGCACATGAATGCCAAGGTAACCGGTGGCACCGGTGAGCAGCACATTGCCCAAAGATTGGCGTTCGCCTTTGCGGAAGCTATCCAATGTATTGTTGCTCAACAGGTTGTTAATAGCGGAATAGTCGAATTTGGTTATATCCTCATCATCGGTATCGACAACCGCACTACCCGTGACGAGTGCGGCAAGTTTTCTCGGGGTAGCGTTGGCAAACACGTCACCGTAGGCCACGTGCATTCCCGCCTTGTCGGCCTCGATGATGACACGGGTCACCATGAGCGAGGTGCCGCCGAGGTCGAAGAAGCTGTCGTTGGCACCGATTTTGTCCATGGAGAGAATCTCGCTGAAGATACGGCAGAAGAGCGCTTCCGTGTCGTTGGCTGGTGCTGCGTATTCGCGGTCGGAAGCCTGCATGACTGGCGTAGGCAATGCTTTGCGGTTCACTTTCTGGTTCTGGTTCAACGGGATGCTGTCGATCTGCGTCGTTGCGGCCGGAATCATGTACGGAGGTTTCCGTTCGCCGATGAAGGCGTTGAGGGCCTTGATGTCCACTTGCTGATCACTGACGATGTAGGCGGCGATGAACTTTCCACCGTTCTCATAATCAAAAGCTTGCACAGTAGCGTCCTTGATGCCCGGGAACTGGCGGATCACGGCCTCCACTTCCTTGAGTTCAATACGGAAACCACGGATTTTCACCTGACCGTCTTTACGTCCCACAAACTGGATGTTGCCGTCGGGGAGGTAACGCACGATATCGCCGGTGCGATAGACGCGGGCGTGTTTCGGATCGTCGCTGAAGGGATTTTTCAGGTAGGTTTCAGCGTTTTTTTCGGGACGGTTCAGATAGCCGCGGCTCACCTGCGGCCCCGTGACCCACAGTTCGCCAGCAGCTCCAAGAGGTAATCTGTTAAACTGTTTGTCAACAATATAGAGTCTCAGATTGTCCAGTGGCTTGCCGATGGGAATATCCAGCTCATAATCTTTCACCCAATAGTTAGTAGTGAAGATGGTACACTCTGTAGGGCCATAGCCGTTGTACATCTTGTACGTGGTAGGCGGATTGAGGGCAGACAACTTTTCACCGCCCACAGCGAAGCAACGCAACGAATGATTCTCCACATTGGTGACAAACTGGTAGCCCACCTGCGTGGTGATAAACGAGTGGGTAATGCCTTGTGCATTGAAGTAATCGTTGAGATCAGGCAAGTTGAGTCGTATGTCTTCCCCAATAATGTGGACGCAAGCACCGCAGGTCAATGCCGGATACATATCCATCATGCAGGCATCGAAACCATAGCTGGCATACGCTGCCACACGATCAGCCGCAGTCAAGCCATAGTGTCGCTGATACCAATGGCAGAAAGCCACCAAGTTGCCGTGTTCCAGCTGACAACCCTTGGGTGTTCCCGTTGAACCGGAAGTGTAGAGCATAATGAAAAGGCTTGACGGAGTAATCTCTACCTTTACAGGAGCCACAACCGGCAGCGTGTCAATATCCTTTGTCAACAGCACCTTGCCTTCATATTCATTTACGATGGGACGCAACTCTTCATCGGCAATGAGCAATTTGGCGCTCGCATCTTGCATCATAAAGTTCAGACGTTCAGCAGGATAGCTCGGGTCAAGAGGCTGGTAAGCACAGCCGGCCTTCAATACGCCTAACGAAACGATGGCCATCCATTCGCAACGCGGAATCAACACGGAAACAATATCTTCATTTCCAAGACCTTGTGCAAAAATGTATCCTGCAATGCGTTCCGAAATCTCATCCACCTCACGATAAGTGTATTTATGGTCGTGATAGACCACAGCCATGTTGTCGGGGGTCATTTGCGCTTGACGGCGGAACAGCGAAACAATGGTCTGAGTGTCGTCGTAGGGCACATCCGTCTGGTTGAAGCTGTCGAGTAACGCAACCTGCTTGGTGTTGAGCAGCGACACGGTTTTCAGTGGTGACGTGGGATTGCTGATGAAAGCATCGGCAGCAATGCTGATGGACTGCGCCAGACTTTGCATCAATTCGTGACTGTAGCGTCCCTTGTCGTACTGCAAGCAGATGCTCGGATTTCCCGACTCGTCGTTCATGATGAAGAAGGCGATGCGGAACTTTGGCGTGTCCGACTCGAAGGACTCAATGGCAATCGTCTCACCCTTATACTTATATTCGTCAATGATGCCCATCTGGTAGGCAAACATGATTTCTGCGGTGAGGTCGTAGTCGGAAGCGATGCGTGTAAACGGATACGTCTCGTGCTGCAACGTCTCTTCGAAGTTCTTGCTGGTTTCAAGGATGAACTCCATGACGCTCTGCTCACCCACGGTAGCACTTAGTGCCAGCGTGTTGACGAACATACCGACGGTGTTGCTGATGCGCAAGTCAGAACGTCCGTTGCTGATGGTGGTGATGCACAGCTGCTCGTTGTTAGTAAAGCGTGAAAGAACATAGAAGGTAGCCGCCAGGATGTGATGTGCCGGAGAGATGTTTTTCTGACGACAGAAGTCCTCGATGGCAGCGAAATTCAACGGGGTGTACAAGGTGCCCAAGGTGCCCTGCACCTGTGGATTGGTAAGGTCTGAAGGAACCTCGGTAACGCCCTCGACGTTACTCAAACGTTCTTGGAAGAAGTTGCGGGCTACAGCGAAGTCTTCACTGCTTTCAGCGGCTTTCTGGGCGGCCACGAAGTCGGCGTAGGTGAAGGTTTCGGGTTCAATTTCCTTGCCGTTGAGCAAGTCAAACAACTGCGACAGCAGCAGGTCGAAGGAGCCACCGTCCACAACGAGGTGATGGATATCCATCATCAGATACACCCACTCCTCAGTGGTGACAATCTCCATGCGGTAGAGCGGTCCATGCCTCAGGTTGAAGGGCTTGACGAACATCCACTTGTAACGGGGTATATCATCCTCCTTGCACTGGCTTTGAGCAATCTCGACAGGTTGCTCAAGATCAACAATCTGGATGATGTCGGAGCCGGCACTTCCAAAATGCGCCTGTAGCTGAGGATGCGTCTTAACGAGGGTCTTCACAGCTTTGGTCAGCAGTTTGATGTCCACATCCTTGGGGAAACGGACAACGACTGGGGTGTTGTATATGGTGGATTCGGGGTTCTTGACAGAATCCACATAGACGCCCATCTGAGCATACGACAGCGGAATGTTGCTCATGTCGGCATGTGCTGTCTCGACTTCCGCCTGTTTGGCAGCGCCGCCATTCAGCAGGGCAGTCAGCACCTCGTTCTCGATGCTTTGCACACTGCCCGTCTTGGCCAAAGCTTTGGAATCTAACGTCACGCCATAGCGCTTGTTGATCTGGATGGCCAGCTTGATGGACATGATGGAGGTCAGGCCAACATAGCCCAATATCGTCGTGACACCAAAGTCCTCGGTATTGATGATTTGTGCGATGATATCGTGGATTTCCTTTTCCAGTACATTCATAGGCACGTTGGTCTCCACAACCGACTCGGCGGCTTTCTGCTCGGGTTTCGGAAGGGCTTTCTTGTTCACCTTCTGGTTCTGGTTGAGCGGGATGCGGTCGATTTGCATCGTCAC
>JAEEIG010000199.1 GCA_016281255.1 Bacteroidales bacterium | reverse complement strand
TACTCTCTTTGCGGGCCATGGCGTGGCGCACGATGAGGTAGCCGATGTTGATGAGGTTGCGCAGTTCGCAGATCTCCGGGATGACCACCGACTTTTTGTAGAGGTCCTCGGTCTCGCGGTAGAGGATTTCGAGGCGGTCGAAGGCGCGCTGCAGACGCAGGTCGGAACGGACAATGCCGACATAGCTGCTCATGATGGTCTGCAGCTCCTTGCGCTCCTGCGTGATGAGCACCATCTCCTCGTTGAGGACGGTGCCTTCGCTGTCCCAGTCGGGCACCTCGCGGCATATCTCAAGGGAGGGCAGCATCTCCACGGCTTTGACACAGGCGCGGTGCGAAAAGACGACGGCCTCCAGCAGCGAGTTGGATGCCAGACGGTTGGCGCCATGCAAGCCCGTGGAGGCGCACTCGCCGGAGGCGAACAGATTGCGGATGGAGGTCTCGCCCCATTCGTCGGTCTGGATGCCGCCGCAGGAGTAGTGCTCCACCGGCACCACGGGAATCATCTCCTTGGTGATGTCGATGCCGAGACTGAGGCATTTGGCGTATATGTTGGGGAAATGCTCGAAAATCTCCTTTTGCGGGATCGGGGAGGGGTCGAGGAAGACGTGATCGACACCCTGCCGCTTCATTTCGGAGTCGATGGCGCGGGCCACGATGTCGCGCGGGGCGAGGGAGCCGCGGGGGTCGTACTTCTCCATGAAGGCCACGCCGTTGCCGTCGCGCAGGACGGCACCCGCGCCGCGCATGGCCTCGGTGATGAGGAAGGAGGGGGAATCCTTCGGGTTGTAGAGCGAGGTCGGATGGAACTGCACGAACTCCATGCCGCGGACAGCGCCCTTGGCCCGATAGACCATCGCGATGCCGTCGCCGGTGGAGACGCGCGGGTTGGTGGTGTGCTCATAGACGTTGCCGATGCCGCCGGTGGCCATCATCGTCACCTTCGCCAATATCGTGTGAACCCGCTTGGTTTCGGGACTGAAGACATACGCGCCGTAGCAGGTGATGTCGGGCGTGCGACGGGTGACCTCCACGCCGAGGTGGTGCTGGGTGATGATTTCCACGGCCAGCCTGTCCTCATAAATCTCAATGTTGGGGTTCTTGCGGACAGCCAGAATGAGCTTCTGCTCGATTTCCAGCCCCGTGAGGTCCTTGTTGTGGAGGATGCGGTACTCGGAATGCCCGCCCTCCTTGGCGAGCGCGAACGTGCCGTCCTGGTTCCTGTCGAAATCGACACCCCAGTTCACCAACTCCAACACGCGCTCGGTACCCTCGCGGATGGTGAGCTCCACAATATGACGGTCGGAAAGCTCGTCACCGGCCACCATCGTGTCCTCGATATGCTTCTCATAGGCATCAGGCGCGTACATGACCGTGGCGATGCCGCCTTGCGCATAGCGGGTGGAGCCTTCGTCCATCTTGCCCTTGGTGACCAAGCAGACCTTGCCGTAGTTGGCGGCCTTCAACGCGAAGCAGAGTCCCGCGATGCCCGAACCGATAACCAAAAAATCAACTTCCTTACGCATTTTTTCGTTCGTTTTTATTTGACGCGGCAAAGGTACAAAAAAAGTTTACACGTTTACAGGTTTACTGGTTTACACGTTTACAGGTTTACACGTTTACTGGTTTAGGGGCCTAAACCTGTAAGCCTGTAAGCCCGTAAACTAAAAAAAATCTATGATATAAAAAAAAATGTATTTTTGCGATTCCAATTCAAAAGAGGAATACAATTTAAAAAACGAACAATATGAGCAAATTAGTTTCAATTGAAGACGCTGTTGCGCACATTAAAGATGGAATGACCCTGATGATTGGCGGTTTCTTAGGCGCCGGCACGGGCGTGAAAATGGTGGAAGCCATTGCTAACAAGGGTGTTAAAGACCTTACCCTGATCTGCAACGACACCGCATATCCCAACAAATTCATCGGCATGCTGATCTCCAACAAGCAGGTGAAGAAGCTCTACGCCTCCCACATCGGCACCAACGCCGACACCATCCAACAGTTCAACGACAAGACCCTCGAAATCGAATTTTGTCCGCAAGGCACTCTGGCTGAACGCATCCGCTGCGGCGGAGCCGGCCTCGGCGGCGTGCTCACCCAGACCGGTCTCGGCACCGTGGTCGAAAACGGCAAACGCAAAATCGAAGTCGATGGCAAGGAATACCTCCTCGAACTGCCTCTCCACGCCGATGTAGCCATCATCGGCGCCAGCATCTGCGACGAAATGGGCAACGCCATCTACAAAGGCACCACCCAGAACTTCAACCCCATGATGGCCGCCGCCGCCGACACCGTCATCCTCGAAACCAAGGAACTTGTCCCCACCGGCTCCATCCCCATGGAACAGATTCACACGCCGGGGATTTATGTCGATTATATCGTGAAATAAGACTTGAGACTTATACCTTAAGTTTCAGGTTTCAGGTTTCAAAACAAATACATGAGGAAAGTACTTATTACTATAATAGTACTCATCACCCTACTCTGTTCGGGCGGCCACGCGCAAAGCCCGAACAGTTTTTCTGTCGCCCTGGAGAAAAAGATCTCCGACTGGGTCACCGTCCCGTGCGAAGAGTCGGGATTCTGCGTGGTGGCGGAAAAGAAGCTGAAAGAAAACAAACAACTGATCATCAACCACTTCGACACCGCAATGCACACCGTTTTCGACACCGCCTTCACCTTGGGCCTGGACAGCCAAGGGCAGTTCATTTTTTACGAAAACGGCGCTCTGGTGGTTTTCCACCGCGTTTACAACAAGCGCCAAGCCGGCCGGGGGACGTTGCTGCTCTACCATCTCGACAGCAAGACCATCGACAGTCTGGAGATCACCGGACTTCCGGCGGACGGCGGCAGCGGTTGGTGGCACCACTACAACGGGAACATCGTCTTCTCCGACAAAGGCAAGCGCGGCGACCAAGTCTGGTTCCTGCCCGCCGGCGCGACGCAGCCCCTGCCCTTCTCGTTCACGCAGACGAATCACGGCGAGGTGGTCGCCCTGAATGTGGACACCACCTCCGGCAAGGCGATCATCTGCTTTTCCTCAGCCGGCCGCACCGCCTATTTCGAGACCGACTTCACCGGGAAATCCTCCTTCGCCAACATCCTCAACGAGCCCGCCACCAGCGCCCAATGGATCTCCGTGAGCCGCAACCATTCGCTGCTGATGCTCTACTACGAAGACGACAAGACCTTCTACCTGCATCCCATCAACATCCTGAACCACAAGGTGATGCCATCGGAAACCATCTATTGCGCCGACATCCTGGTTCCGGAAACGCTGCCCAACAACGCGACAAAGAAGCAGACCATCATGATCACGCCCAACAGCTACATCTCCTTCCTTCCCAGCTACATCAGCTTAAACGACGACAGGATCTCCTGTATCACAGAACTTTACTGGCCGGAATATTACAACTATTTCAACGGCATGTACGTGGAAAACCGCTTCTACGGCTACCGTTACGAGCGCGGCGACGTCCACTTCTTCGACACCAACGGGGTGTTCCAGACCAACATCACCTTCCCCTATGGCAACGAGGGCGTCATCCAGCAGAACATCCATTACAAATTGAGAATCCGTCCGTTGCAGAACAACGACCTGCTGCTCTACTATCGCGACGGCCAGGTGCTCACCACCATGCTGCTCGATTCGACGCTGAAGGTGAAAGACCCGATGCGCATCGCCGACCTGCCGGTGCCGCAGATTCCGCTTAAGAAGCATAAGATTGTGGTGGACAAATTCGCACCGTGGTACCGCAACAAGTTCCTGCTCACCAACTTCCGCATCAACACCCTCTCCCGCGAAAAGACCGCCTTCGATGCCACACGGCTCGAATATCGGTGATTTGTGATTTGTGGAACAGTGATTTGAAAAAAGTGTATTTTTGCCACACAATTTTTAGCATCAAATTTAACATCAAAAATTAAACCCAAATATGGAAAAATTCGATCCCGCAACCAATCTTGAAAAATTGGACAAAAAAGATGCCTACAGAGGTGTCAACCCGGCTATCTGCGATAGCGCAACCTTCATGTTCGAACAGGCCAAAACGATGACCGACACCTTCCACGGCGAAACCGAGGGTTACTTCCTCTACTCCCGTCACTGGAACCCCAGCACCCTCTC
>JAEEIG010000198.1 GCA_016281255.1 Bacteroidales bacterium | reverse complement strand
GTCAACGGTGTCTATGGCATCATGAAGTACGAGTCGGGCGTGCACCGCGTGCAGCGCGTGCCGCAGACCGAATCGCAAGGCCGTGTGCACACCTCTGCCGCTTCTGTGGTGGTGCTGCCCGAGGCCGACGAATTCGACGTGGAGCTCAAGCAGAGCGACATCAAGAAGGAGACCTTCTGCGCCTCAGGCCCCGGCGGCCAGTGCGTGAACACCACCTACTCCGCCGTGCGCCTCACCCACATCCCGTCGGGCATTGTGGTCTCCATCCAGGACGAGAAATCGCAAATCAAGAACCTCGAAAAGGCCATGCGTGTGCTGCGCACCCGCCTCTTCGAACGCGAATACCAGAAATATTTGGACGAAATCGCCTCCAAACGCCGCACGATGGTCTCCACCGGCGACCGCTCCGCGAAGATCCGCACTTACAACTATCCGCAGAACCGCGTCACCGACCACCGCATCAACTACACGATGTACAATCTCGCCAACTTCATGAACGGCGACATCGAGGAGGTGATCCAAGCACTGCAGGTGGCCGAGAATGCGGAGAGACTGAAAGAGGCGGTGGAATAGTTCGTGGTTAGCAACCGCACCAAAATCAGTCACAGCTGCCTTCCCCTTCCCATAGGGTTCCCATATATCAGGCAAACTATTCCCATATAGATGCCATAGTGTAGCCATACTGATGCCATACTCAAGAGTATGGCTACACTATGGCATCAGTATGGCAAGAGTATGGCATCTCCTTGCCAAATGCTTGCCAAATACTTGCCATATACTTGCCAAATACTTGCCAAATGCTTGCCATCTCCTTGCCATATACTTGTCTGTAACGATGGTATGTGATGGAATGGGAATGTTTATTCGATGTTCTCCGCAATATTTCAGCGGTTTCCGCAAATTTCCGCAATGTAATCCACCGCGTTCATGTTGCGGAGGGAGACCACGTCGATCCAGCCGCTCTCGATACCATAGACGCTGCCGCCCTTCACGGCGTTGAGCTGCGTGTAGGGGTGGCGTGAGACGAAAGCCGCGCTGTCCTCCCGGCGCACCAGGATGATGTCGGGATCGACCTTGAAGAGGTATTCGCGGCTGATGTTCCAGCCCGTGAGCGAGTCGCCGGCATTTCGGGCGCCCGCGAGCTCGATGATCTCTTGGATATGCGTGTTTTTCGGGGCCGTGAAGTCGCCGCCGTCACCGAATCCGACCACGTAATAGACGCACTTGCGGTTTTCAGGGGCTGGCGCGTGAGTCTTCCGCTCCGCAATCTTCTCCCGCCACTGCGCGGCCTCGGCATTCCCTTTCTCCTCGCACTGTGTGATGCGTCCGATCACCTCCATCATCTCCGACATGCCCTCCAGCGAGCTCTCTTCCACGATGCAGACCACCGGAATTCCCATCTGCTCGATGGCATCGACATCTTTTTGCGAGACCATCGAACCGATGAGCACCACGTCGGGATGCAGCGAAAGCAGCACCTCAAAGTTGATGTTGTGCATTCCGCCGACTTTGGTGATCTTCTCTGTCTCAGGTGGAAACTTGCAAAAGTCGGAAATGCCGACCAGCTTGTCCTGCGCCCCCACGAGAAACATCACCTCGGTGATGGCGGGCGAAATGGACACGATGCGCTGCGGGGCCTCCTTCAGCTCAATGGGACGGTGATAGGAATCTTCCCACGTGAAAAACGCCTCTTTTTGTCGGGCTGTTTTTGGGGAATGGCATGCGCCAAACAGCGAAATGAACAACAGGGAGCATAAAACATACGCGAAACGGTTTCTTCGAATCCGTGTTTGTGGTTTTCTCATCATCAACAGTAATTTGGCGGCAAAAATAATATATTTATAGTTTTTTCGTTACTTTGCAATTTGTTTTTTTAAGTGAATAATAATTAGTATTTTAGCGCCATCTGTCGTTCAATGAGTAATATACGAGGCTTTTTCAACAACTGGAAAACAACCGTTCTGGCGGTGCTTGTCGGGTGTTTTCTCCTACAATGGGGTGGGGCCTCCCGGCTTTCGGCGCAGGAGTTGCGGGGAAAGGTCTTCTCGTTGGATGAAAAGGGCGACACCGTGGTGGTCTATATGGCGAAACTTCAATGGCTGCACACCGCGGTGGGTACCTATACCAATCCGCGCGGCAATTACAAACTGCCCTTTGCCAAGACCGATACGCTAATTGTCAGCTATTCGTTTTACAAGTCTGATACACTGATTGTTAAAAAGAACGTGAGACAATTGAATATCTTTCTCAATATGTCTCAGTCGCTGAAAGAGGTGGTAGTCAAGAAAAAACAGAAGTATGTCCGTAAAGGTAATCCTGCTGTGGAGTTGGTGGAAAAAGTGATCGCCCACAAGAATGACAATCGCGTTGAGTCGGCAGATGATTATAAATCAAAGGTTTACAAGAAGATGGTGATCTCTTTTGGACGAATCAACATAGATTTTCAGAAAACAGGGTTCAATCGTCAGTTTGCCTTTTTGGAGAAATACATCGACACCATTCCGGTGGACACGCTGCGGGTGCTGACCCTTTCCATCAGGGAATCGCTGTCCGACCACTATTACCAAAAGTCGCCGCGCAAGTATGTGGACTACGTGATTGCCAGGCGAATGCGCGGTGCGGATGAGGTGCTGGACGACGAGGGTCTCAGTGCCGATTTGGACGCCATGTTCTCGGAAGTGAGCATTTTTGACAACGATATCGAGGTGATGCTCAACAGATTCGTGAGCCCGCTCTCCTCCACATTCGCGACCCTGTATTACCACTATTTCATCACCGACACGGTGGTTATCGACAGCACCTCCTGCATTGAACTCTCCTTCTCGCCGGTGAACAGCCGGACGTTCGGCTTCACCGGGCGCTTGTATATCGTGAACGACAGCACTTACGCTCTGAAAAAGTACACGATGAATGTGCCGGTGAACATTAATATGAATTATGTCCGGCAACTGATTGTTGAACAAGAGTTTACGAAAAACGAGAGTGGGTTGTGGGCTCCGAAGTCGTCGGAAACGTTCGCCTCGTTTTCAATCTTAAAGCTGAAAAAAATGCGGCAACTCATCGTTCGGGAGAGTATGTCGTGGTACGACTATGAGATGGGTGTCGGGTTGCCGGATTCGCTCTCCAACGTGGTCGGGGAGAAAGAGGCTCCGGATGTTTTGTCCTACAAGAGCGGCCGGTGGGGAAAAATGCGGCCATATCCCCTTTCCGAGAAAGAAGCTTTCCTTGACAGCCTTCCCACGGAACTGCGCCGCCTCCCTTTGTACAAAGGGTTGGAGAGGACCGCGCAGATTTTAGCTTCGGGCTACATCCCCACCACCAGTGACCGGAAAGAGAGCCGTATTGACATCGGTTCGATATACAACATGATCAGCTTCAACCCGACCGAGGGACTGAGGTTGCGTCTCGGCGCAATGACCACTGCCAGTCTTCACGACCGTTTTTTTCTGAACGGCTATATCGCATTTGGCTGTAAAGATTTGAAAATCAAGTATAATGCAACGGCTATATACAGTTTTGTGCCGAAAAAGCGCCACTACAACGAGTCACCGAAGCATGCGCTCTATTTCAGTACCGGTTACGACATGGAGATGGTGGGGCAGAGTTATTCCTACATGGACCGCGACAATTTCCTGATGTCATACACCGAGGATCGCTCTTCGGCACTGTCGGCGCAGTATGTCCGTCGCCACAAGCTGCGTTACATACACGAGTGGCCCAATCGTTTCAGTTTGGACACTTGGTTGCAGCTGGAAGACTGCGAAGCGGTGAGTACGGCGGCCTATTGGCGGATTAATCTTGACGGGACGACCTCTCCGGTAAAGGATTACCGCAACTTCGAATGGGCCATTAAACTCCGGTGGGCTCCCGGCGAGCTCATCTATAACAAGCAGTCGGGGAAGGGTAATCTCCTGAAACTCGCCCAGAACGCCCCGGTCTTCAGCCTTACGCACACGGTCGGTCTCCTGGAAAACAGGATCTGGTACAACCGTACGGATTTTTCGGTGGAGAAACGGTTCTGGCTCTCTGCGTTCGGCCACATAGACGCCACGGTGGAGGCTGGCATTGTGTGGGACGCCGTTCCGTTCCCGAAACTCTACGTCCCGCAGAGTAACCAGTCTGTCTTCCTTACACCCAATACGTTCTGTCTGATGCAGCCGATGGAGTTCCTCATGGACAAATATGTGGATCTTTTTGCCACCTACCATTTGAAAGGGTGGATTTTCAATCGCATACCCTATTGGAATCGGCTGAAATTGCGCGAAGTGGTCTCGTTCAGCGGCATTTACGGTAGTCTTTCTCCCAAAAACATCCCCACGTCGGACACGCCGGGACTTTATGTGCTGCCCGATGGTTGTTCCCCGATGGGAAAGGTTCCGTATATGGAGTTCACCGCCGGCATCGAAAATATTTTCGGGGTGCTCCGCATCGATTATGTCCGCCGCATTTCATACGCCAAAGGTCTGACCGGCTGGGCGAAAAACGGAATACGGGTCTCGTTGAATATCTCATTTTAGCCAGAAAACGGTATTACACAATGCTAAAAAAATGTACTTTTGCGCCTTGTTTAAAATAAGATATGAATATGCTTTTGAATATATTGGGATTTGTAACATGGAAAGTGAACCCCGTGGCCTTCCACCTTGGCTCCATTGAGGTCAGATGGTATGGTATCTTTCTGGCTGTGGGCTTTTTATTGGCCTATTATACCCTGCAGCAGATTTTCAAGACAGAGCACCTTTCCCAGAAGTTGCTGGATAGAATCTCCATTTGGACCATTGTGTGGACGATTATCGGGTTGCGGTTGGGCCATTTCCTCTTCTATGAGCCCGAAATGTTCGTGACCCATCCGTTGCAGATTCTGCTTCCTGTGGATGAGAATTGGCATTTTATCGGATACCAGGGGCTTGCCAGCCATGGGGGTGTGATGGGGATCTTTGGCTTCCTGATTTACTACTGTTGGCGGCACAAAATCAATTTCCTTTGGATTCTCGACCGTTTGGCCATCGCGGTGCCGATCGCGGCCTCGTTTGTGCGTATAGGCAATCTGATGAACCACGAAATTGTGGGCCGTATCACGGATGTGCCATGGGCCTTCGACTTTATCTACGGAGGATTCGGAGTGGCCGGCACATTCCGTCATCCGTCACAGCTCTATGAATCCATTGTCTATTTGTTGGTATTCATTGGTTTAACTGTCTATTACTTCAAATTTGCAAAGGGCAAAGTGCCTGCCGGCCGCACCTCTGGCATTACCCTGACGGTGATCTTCACTGCCCGTTTCATCATCGAATTTTTCAAGGAAGTGCAAGTGCTAAGCGAAGTCGGCCATACCCTCAATAATGGTCAATGGCTTAGCATCCCGTTGATTATCATGGGATTATCGCTGCTGGTGTATTCGTTTGTGAAACCTTCTTGTCCTGAATGCCCGTACAAGGAGGAAGAGGATACGAAATCTAAATAATCAAGGTTTTTTTATTCAAAAGAGCCTATGAATTCCACATTGACCTCTTCTTGGGTGTTGGTGGTGAAGGTCAGGTAGGATTTGACGGAGTTGCCCATGAATTCGGCGGAGACCGTCATGGCGCTGATGTAACCTTCAGGATTACAGACTTGTATGCTGTCAATGGCGGGGATGGTTTTCAGCAAATCGTTGAGAAGCGGTCCGCTTGCTGCCCCTTCGAATTTTTTCTTCCCGGTTTGGGTCATGCTGACGAGGTCGTTCATCAGGAAATAGGTTTCGCCTCCTTTGTTGGCGTATTTGAAACTCAAACTTCCCATCTCGCGCATATTGTTCGTCATATTGTTGAAGGTGCCGTAATAGCGTCCGCCGAGGATGTCCCCGCTTTGGCAAGAGGTGAGGACAAGGAGGATAACGGAAACGATTGCCAATATTTTTTTCATTGTACCAATTTTTAGTGCAAAAATACAAAAATAAACAAAAACTAACGTCTAAAATTCATCTTTCACCATAATCCAGCGATAGACTTGGTCGCCGCGGCGCACCAACTCTTTGGTTTTCAAAGAGCAATAAACCCCTTGAGCGGCACTTTCCACCGGTTTGTCGTCCACGCGGATTTCTTGGATATGGTCTTCGTAAACTCCTGTGGTCGAGCCAATTATCAACAGGTCGTCGCCTACAGAGAGATGGTCTTCCTCCACGCAGATTTCTGCCACGCCGATATTGCCGAAGTAGTTGGTTATCTTGCCGATACGCCGTTTCATGCGGGTGGCCTGCGAGCCGTAACGCTCGGCCCATTCGCCCATGGTGCGGCCAAGGTAGTAGCCGTCCCAGAAGTCACGGTTATAGACACTGCGCAAACGCACCATCCAGCCATCGATTTTTTCAATGCTGAATGTCTGGTCGTAAATGGATTCCAACGCTTCGTGATAACATTCCGTCACCATCTTCACATACTCAGGGGAACGTCCGCGCCCCTCGATCTTCAGCACCGAAACGCCGGCTTTGACGATTTTGTCCAAGAAGCCGATGGTGCAGAGGTCTTTGGGTGACATGATATACTGATTGTCAATTAACAGCTCCAATCCGTCCTCCACATCGCGCACTTCATAGGCGCGGCGACAGGGTTGCAGACAGGCACCGCGGTTGGCGGGCGAATTGTAGTTGTCGAGGCTGAGGTAGCACTTGCCCGAAACAGCCATGCAAAGGGCGCCGTGGATGAACATCTCGATCTTCACGAGCTCGCCTTTAGGTCCGGTAATATGCTGTTCTTCAATTACTTTACAGATATCGGCCACTTGTTTCAGCTGGCACTCGCGACCTAAGACAATCACATCGGCGAACTGAGCGTAGTAACGTACGGCCTCCACGTTGGTGACGTTGCACTGAGTGGAGAGGTGGATTTCGATGCCCTTCTCACGGGCATATTGGATGACGGCCATGTCGGAGGCGATGATAGCCGTGACCCCGCATGTTTTGGCGGCATCCAACAGTTCGTGCATCTGCTGGATTTCGTCGTTATAGATGATCGTGTTGACCGTGAGGTAGCTTTTCACCTCATGTTCTTTACAGATTTGGACGATGTTGGCCAGGTCTTCAAGGGTGAAGTTGGCGGCGGAGCGGGAGCGCATATTCATCGCGCCCACACCGAAATAGACGGAACCGGCTCCGGCAGCGATGGCTGCGGAGAGAGACTCGTAGGAGCCTACCGGCGACATGATTTCCACGGGAGCCATTATGACAGGTTGGTTTCGGATTCCGGTTTCGGCTTGGCGAGCATCTTCAGGAAGTTTACCTCGCTTTTGGTGAGGAAACGCCATCTTCCGCGCGGCAGATCCTTTTTGGTGAGGCCTGCAAAAATCACCCGATCGAGCTTGACCACTTCATAACCGAGTGATTCGAACATACGGCGGACGATGCGGTTTTTGCCTGAGTGGATGGTCACGCCCACTTCCCGTTTGCCCTCGCCGACGTATTCCACATCGTCGGGGGTGATTTTGCCGTCGGCGAGTTCCACGCCGTTGCGCAACATGTCCATATCAACGGAAGCGAAGGGTTTGTCGAGTTCCACAGCATACGTTTTCTCGATTTGCGAGCTCGGGTGGGTGAGCTTTTTGGTGAGGTCGCCGTCGTTGGTGAAGAGCAGCAGGCCGGTGGTGTCGCGGTCGAGGCGGCCCACAGGGTAGATGCGCTCTTCACAAGCGTCGCGCACGAGCTCCATAACATTGGCACGGCCGCGCTCGTCATCGGTAGTGGTGATGTAATCCTTAGGCTTGTTAAGCAGTACGTAAACGGGCTTTTCGCGTTGCAGGACTTGGTCGCCATAGCGTACCTCGTCGGTGGGCATCACCTTGTGGCCCATCTCGGTCACCACTTCGCCGTTCACGGTGATGGCACCGGTGGAGATAAGCACGTCCGCCTCGCGGCGCGAACAGATGCCGGCGTTGGCGATGTACTTGTTGAGGCGGATGGGACCGTGTTTTTCCTCGTATTCCAGCGAAAGCACACGCTGTTTGCGCGGCAGAGAGCGGCCTTCGCTGCGACGGCGCTCGATGATTTCGCTCAGGATTTCGGACTCGGCGACCACATTGCGACGATGCGGTTTCGAATCGTCTTCCTTGTGGAAATCGCGCTTGAAGGAGCGGTCGCGACCTTTGCTGCGCTCACGTTTGCGGTCCTCAAAGCGGTCGTCGTCGCGCTCTCTACGACGGTCACCGCCACGGTCGAACTTCCGGTCCTTCCCGAACTTGCGGTCTCCATCGTGGTCGCGAGAAAAGCGCTTCTTGGGGAATTTTCGCTCAGAATCGTCGGAATCGTCTTCATGAAAGCGCTCTTTTCTCCGATTATTGGAAGAAAAAGTACGTTTTTTATCATTAAATGAGGGCTTTCGTGTCGAACGTCTCGGCTCGAAATCCTCGTCAGAATGGTCTTTGTTGAATTGTCTGCTCATCTAAAAATTTCTTTTTGAAAAAACCTGCAAAAATACAATTTTAATTCGGAACTTGGTCATTTTCAAAACAAAAAGAGCCGCGATACTTTATCGCGGCTCTTCGTATGACGGGGGAGGTGATTTTACATGACCACGCGTACGCCCTTGATGAAGTCGATGGACTTCTGGATCAGCTCGTGCATGTAGGTGTCGTTCTCCACAAACGGCACGAACTCGCGGTAGCATTTCACGAAATCTTCGATGAATTCGGAGCTCTTCAGCGGTTTGCGGAAATCCAATGCCTGAGCGGCGTTGAACAGCTCGATGCCGAGGATTTTCTCCACGTTGTTGACCACCAGGTAGCACTTCGTGGCGGCGTTGGCACCCATACTCACGTGGTCTTCCTGACCTTGTGACGACTCGATGGAGTCGGTGGAGCAGGGCATCGTGAAGGCCTTGTTCTG
>JAEEIG010000197.1 GCA_016281255.1 Bacteroidales bacterium | reverse complement strand
TATGCGGTGTGCGCCGACACGGTGGAGTGGAGCCATGTGTATGAAGTGATTCCCGGCACGTTCACGCCGATAGCGGACAGTTTGAAGAACGTCTTCTGTCTGGCGGACGTGGTGACGCCTACAACGCCCGAGTTCGTGGTGTGCGGCGAGCCGGTGGCGGTGGAATATGACTCCACGCATGCTGCAACGGCATCCTGCGACACGGCGATTTACTATTACCACTACACGGTGAACGGCACGAAATATGTCTGGAAATACATCTATGTTGTCTCCCCGAAGGCGTTCGACGTCCCGGCGAGCGTGACCGCCAAGGTGCAGTGCATCGCCAGTGTGACGCGCCCGACGCCTCCGACAGTGACCAACAGCTGCGGCGACCCGATCGTTCCGGAGCTGACGCAAATCGACAGTACGGAGCACGGCTGCGCCGACACGGTGAAATACACTTTCACCTATAATGACTGTACGAATGACCATGCGAAGACCTGGACATACACCTACATTGTGAAGGACACCATCAAGCCGTCCATCACGGGCACGCTGCCTGAACTGACAGCTGAAGGCTGCAACCGCGGTGTGGTGCCTGCGGCCTACACGACCGTTGCCCAGCTGACTGCGAACGGCCTGACCATCAGCGACAATTGCGTGGGCGACGAGGACCTGAGCGTCAGCAGCAGCGACGAGCTGTCCGACTCCGCGTGCGTGATCACGGTGACGAGACGCTACACGGTGACGGATGTCTGCGGCAACGCTTCCACGGTTAACCAGACCATCAAGATCCGCCGCGCCGACGACTTCACGATCACGGAGGTTGCGACCGGTGACACGGTGCAGTGCGTCTCCGCCGCCACGGTAGAGGCCATCACGCTGCCGGTGGTGAAGGATGCCTGCGGTGTGACCCTTGCCCCGAAAGACACCACGGTGGTGAACAACATCGAGGACTGCAACGGCACGGTGAAGTACATCTTCGGTTACGAGAACTGCGAGGAGAACGACACCGTCTGGACGTTCACCTACACCGTTAAAGTTCCCGCATTGGTGGCCCCCGAGACCATGCGCGATACGATTGCCTGTCAGAGCGACACGGCCACCCGGACCTACACTCCGCCGGTCATCACGAATGCGTGCGGCGAGGTGGCGGGCATCTTCGAGGTGATCCGCGTCTCGACGGTGGGCGCCGACAACAAGGGTGCGATCACCCACACCTACCGTTATGCGGTATGCGCCGACACGGTGGAGTGGAGCCATGTGTATGAAGTGATTCCCGGCACGTTCACGCCGATAGCGGACAGTTTGAAGAACGTCTTCTGTCTGGCGGACGTGGTGACGCCTGCAACGCCCGAGTTCGTGGTGTGCGGCGAGCCGGTGGCGGTGGATTATGACTCCACGCATGCGGCAACGGCATCCTGCGACACGGCGATTTACTATTACCATTACACGGTGAACGGCACGAAATATGTCTGGAAATACATCTATGTTGTCTCCCCGAAGGCGTTCGACGTCCCGGCGAGCGTGACCGCCAAGGTGCAGTGCGTCGCCGACGTGACGCGCCCGACGCCCCCGACGGTGACCAACAGCTGCGGCGACCCGATCGTCCCGGTGCTGACCCGGACCGACAGCACGGAGCACGGCTGCGCCGACACGGTGAAATACACCTTCGCCTATCAGGATTGCGTGCCTTCACACACCAAGACCTGGACGTACACCTACTTGGTGAAGGATACCATCAAACCCTCTTATACGCTTCCTGCTAATATGACGCTTTGTCGTCAACTGGACAACAGTTGCGCGATAGACACGGCTACGTTGGGCGGTCCGAGAAACCTCTCAGACAATTGTATTGAAGCCAATGACTTGAGTGTGACCTATAGCGATGTGATGACGAACCACATCACCGCTCAGGATACGTTGACCAGAACTTGGACGGTTTCCGACAACTGTAACGACTCCGTGTTTGTGCAGCAGATTCTCATCAATCCGGTGTTGCGTGTGGATCTCTACGCAGCGATTTGTTCCGGCAACAGCATTACCTTCGCCGGACAGGTCCTTACCGAGACGGGTGATTACAGCGACACGGTTTCCTCTATGCAAGGTTGCGACAGCATCACCACGATGCATTTGACCGTGGATGATATCATCACCACGGAAGCCAGCGAGGTGATCTGTCAGAATGAATTGCCGTTTACATGGCGAGACACTACCTTCTTGGCCGGTACCACGAGTGGCGACTTTGTGTTCAATCGTGTCACCGCACAGGGCTGCGACAGTATTATGACGTTGCACTTGACGGTGAACCAGACCGCAGAACGCAGCGAGTATTTGACCATCTACCAGAACCAGTTGCCTTACGCTTGGGGTAATGACACGATTTTCGGAGTGGGTACTCAAGACGGTGTCTTTGTGTTCCACAGAGAAACGACCCAGAATTGCGACAGCACCGTGACACTCTATTTGACGGTGATTCCGAATTCAAGTCAGCTGGAAACGCTGATCATCTGTCAGAACGAGCTGCCGTATGAATGGCGCGACACGACCTTCTTGGAGGGTACGGTGAGCGGAAGCTACGTCTTCTATAGACAAACCGTACTGGGTGCCGACAGCATCGTGACGTTGCAATTGACGGTGAACCCGAGTAAAACACGTACCTTCAACGAGACCATCTGTCAAAGCGACCTACCTTACACTTGGGGCACCGACACGACCTTCCAGGCCGGTACGGTCTCAGGCGACTATGTTTTCTACAGACAAACGATCTATGGCTGCGACAGCATTGTGACGTTGCACTTGACGGTGAACCTCACCAAAACCGGCATCGACGAGCGGGTGGTTTGTGACAGCTTGCGCTGGATTGACGGCAATCTCTACACCGCAAGCACGAACACCCCGACGCACACGCTGCAGAGCGCAACAGGCTGTGATAGCGTGGTGACGTTGCACTTGACGGTGAAACATTCTAACACCGGCATCGACGAGCAGGTGGTTTGCGACAGCTTGCGCTGGATTGACGGCCATCTCTACACCGAGAGCACGAACACGCCGACCTACACGCTGCAGAACGTGGCGGGTTGCGACAGTGTGGTGACCCTCCACTTGACGGTGAAACATTCTAACACCGGCATCGATGTGCAGGAGGTTTGCGACAGTCTGCGCTGGATTGACGGCAATCTTTACACGGAGAGCACGAACACGCCGAAGTTCACGCTGACGAACGCAGCGGGTTGCGATAGTGTGGTAACCCTCCACTTGACGGTGAAACACAGCACCACCGGCATCGATGTGCGGGAGGTTTGCGACAGCTTGCGCTGGATTGACGGCCACCTCTACACCGAGAGCACGAACACGCCGAAGTTCACGCTGACGAACGCAGCGGGCTGTGACAGCGTGGTGACGTTGCACTTGACGGTGAAACACAGCACCACCGGTATCGATGTGCGGGAGGTTTGCGACAGTCTGCGTTGGATTGACGGTCACCTCTACACCGCAAGCACGAACACGCCGAAGTTCACGCTGCAGAATGCGGCGGGTTGCGACAGCGTGGTGACTCTGCACCTGACGGTGAAACACAGCGTCACCGGCATCGACGAGCAGGTGGTTTGCGACAGCTTACGCTGGATTGACGGTAACCTCTACACCGAGAGCACGAACACGCCGAAGTTCACGCTGCAGAATGCGGCGGGTTGTGATAGCGTGGTGACTCTCCACTTGACGGTGAACCACAGCAACACCGGCGACACGACGGCGGTGGCTTGCGGTACCTTCACCTGGCATGGCACCACCTACACGGAGACTCCTGAGGTCGCCCCGACCGTCACGCTGACGAATGCGGCGGGTTGCGACAGTGTGGTGACCCTGAATTTGACCATCAAACATGAGGTCTATAACGAGATCACGGCTACGGGTTGCTATGAATACACGTGGCATGATTCCACCTATACGGAGACTCCGTCCACCGATCCGACCTTTGTGATGGAAGGTGCCAATGGTTGCGACTCCATCGAGGTGTTGCATTTGACCATTCTAAAGCCTGAGAATCACTCTGACACGGTTAAGAAATGTGACGGTCAACCTTATTTCTGGCCGCGGAATGGCGAGACCTACACCCAAAGTACTGTCGATATTTTTGCGCATTACGATGAAGAGACGGGATGTACGCACTACGATACGCTGCATCTCACGATAGGAAGGTCGAGCGAAGTCACCCTCGACACGTTTGCTTGTCGTTCCTATCAATGGGGTGACGAGCTCTTAATCGAGAGCGGTGTCTATACGAAGACGTTTACCAATGCGAGCGGCTGCGACAGTATTGTCCACCTCGACTTGACTATCACGGGTGGTACCGAGGAAATTTACGAGTATGATACGGTCACTGTTGCTCAGATTCAGGCGGGTACGGTGATATGGCGTGGCGATACCATCAGAGAGCCCGGTTTCCATACCGATACGGCCTATGCTGCTCCTGGCTCTTATCAGTGCGATACGATCTTCCACATGGTTATCACGGTGTTGTGTCCTGATTTCCGGGCCCACTCCATTCCTATCGCCAATGTTTGTGGTAATGACGGAGTAATCATCGTCGTGGTGGATCATCCTGCTGATTCCATGAAGAATGTTGACTACGGTATAAACATGCAGGGCAATATTACATGGCAATCGGATTCCATTTTCACGAATGTGCCTTCAGGTTTCCGCGCGATCATTGTTCGTGACACGACGTACCAATGCTTCACCATGGCGAGTGTGGTGGTGCCAGCTCCTACTCGGCGTTCGATGACTTGTCCGCCGCCGGTCAACATCATGATGGAGTATGGCGATCCGCTGCCGTATTATATCTCGCCGGAGACTCTCGGCACGCCTGAGTTGACCGGTTGGCGTATGCAGTTTACGGAGATTACCAACAATATTCCGGAAGGCTACCTCTTCCCCGAAGGAACCACGACCATCCAATGGGTGGCTGATGACACGTTATCCTCATGCGAGCCGGATACTTGCGAGCAGGTGGTGAACATCACCTTCCCGGGCTGTCCTGACGCTATCGACTGCCACGGATACAACTACTCCAGTGTGCGTATCGACAACTACTGCTGGACGAAGATCAACCTGAGATCCGAAAACTATCAGAATGCTGACGGCTCTTGCGGTGATTCAATCCCGTGTGCATACGAATACACCAGTGTGATCTACCCGAACACCGCAGCCAATGTGGATGCCTTCGGTAAACTCTACTGCTTCGAGGCGGCTATAGGTGACAGCACCATCAACGAGCACGGCCATATCCAGGGTATCTGTCCTGCGGGCTGGTATCTGCCTTCTCCGGAACAATACCTGCAACTGAACGCTCACGGCGCCTACGCCCTGAAGTCGCCGCTCTACTGGGTTGACGGCGGCGGTGACAACAGCACCGGATTCTCGTGGCTGCCTGCCGGCTACTGGAACGGCGCGGCACAGCGGTTCGAAGGACTCCTCTCCGAGGGCTACTTCTGGGCGACCGAGGTGGTGAACGGCGAGATTAGGTCTTCGGCCATTCTGATACATCACGACTGTGACACGGTCCAGGAGACGGAGACGCACCAAGGAATGGGGTACAGCATCCGTTGTATCAAGGAAAAGTAGGGGAGAATGCCTAAAATCAACAGAACTCCACTGAAGGAGAGACCCTTTCCGGATTATACCCGGAAGGAAGAGATGCTGAATATGTGGAGCCATGTCTTCGGCGCCGTGTGTGCCGCGGTGATGATGGTAATGGTGGTGCGCCTCACCAGGGGCAATCCGCTGGCCATGGTCTCCTGTGTGGTCTATGTCGCCTCCGTCTTCGTGATGCTGGTGGTCTCGGCCGTGTATCACGGACTGCCCAAGGGGATGCCCAAGCAGGTGATGCGGGTGGTGGACCACTGCGACATCTTCTTCACGATTGCCGGAACGTACACGCCTATCACGTTGTTGGGCATCTGCAAGATCAATCCGGGACTGGGTTGGACGATTTTCGCGATAGAGTGGGCGCTGGCGATTGTCGGCGCCACTCTCAACGCCATCGACTTGAAAAAGTTCTCCAAATTCTCCATGGCTTGCTATTTGGGGATGGGGTGGTGCGTGCTCATCAGCCTCAAACCGGCCATCCAGGCATTGACATGGCCTGGCTTCTGCTGGATCATAGCCGGCGGCGTGGCCTATACCGTAGGCGCCGTGCTCTACCAAATCGGCAAGAAGAAGCGCTACCGCCATTTCGTTTTCCACATTTTCGTGGTGGTCGCGGTGGTGGTGCAATTTATAGGATTTGTCAAATATTTGTTATAATTTGATTTTTTTGTATTTTTGCCATTTGTTATTTTTGAGTGCACACGTATAGATTTTTATGGCAAGAAAACTACATACTCCTCTGTTAATCAATCTCATGCTGTTTATTGCCGGAGGTCTGCAGACTTGGCGTCTGCGTCACGCGTCGCGGCATCCGCGCATGGCGGCGGAGAACACCTTGCGACAGATCCTGAACATCAGCAAAAACACCGTTTATGGCAAGGAGCACCATTTCGAGGAGATTCTGGCCGCCCCCAAGAACGAGGAGCTCTTCGCGCTGTACAACCATCTGGTCCCCCCGAATGATTTCGAGGCGCTGCGCCCCTACGTGGAGCGCCACAAGAACGGCGAGCGCAATGTGCTCTTCCCGGGCCGTCCGTTCATGTATGCCACCACCTCCGGCACCACTTCCCAGCCCAAATGGGTGCCCATGACCCGCAAGTATCTCAAGGATGTCTATGGCAAGATGTCGCATGTCTGGATGTGGAACTTCATCAAGCACAGACCCTTGGCTTTGGCCGGACACATTTTCCCCATCGTGGGCAAGGAGTGCGAGGGCTACGCGCCCGACGGCACGCTCTACGGCTCCGTGAGCGGCGTGCTGGTGCGTGACATCCCCTCCGTCGTCAAAAAGCATTACACGGCGCCCGCCAGCGTGATGTCCATCGAGGATTACGCCGCCCGCAACTACACCCTGATGCGCCTCGCCGTGCAGCATTGGGATGTCACCCTCTGGGCTACCGCGAACCCTTCTACGATTCTGGAGTTGCAACGCTCTGTGGACGAGAATCTTGACCTGCTGATTGACGATATCGAAAAGGGCACGCTGACCGACCGGTTCAACATCTCGCCCGAAATCCGCGAGGAACTCAAGTCCTATATGCGTCCGCGTCCCGAGCGTGCGGAGGAGCTGCGCCGGCTCCGCGACCGGAGCGGCGGGCATATCCTTCCGAAAGACTATTGGCCCGAACTCCAGATTCTCAGTACCTGGAAATGCGGCAACACGCGGGTCTATATGGAGAAATATCTGGACTATTTCAATTTGGAACAGACGTTCTATCAAGAGCTTGGATATATCGCCACCGAATGCCGGTTCGGCTTTTCCCTCGACGACACCGTCGAGTCGGTGATGTTCCCCCACATGCACTATTACGAGTTTGTGGCGGAAGACGAACTTGATTCGCCGGCCAAACACTTCCTGCAGCTCGACCAGCTGGAGCAGGGGAAACGCTACTGCGCCTATGTCACCACCTTTTCGGGCCTGTTCCGTTACAATATGAACGACCTGATTGAAGTGGGCGGGAAATACGAGGCGACCCCGACCATCCACATGGTGAGCAAGGTGAACGGCATCGTGTCGCTGACCGGCGAGAAACTCTACGAACCGCAGTTCATCGAGGCGGTGAAGGAGGCCGAGAAGGAGACGGGCATCAAGACGGGCTTCTTCGTGGGCTTCGCGGATGTCAGCCAGTCGCTCTACCATTTCTACTTCGAATTCGAGGACCAGGAGACCACCCAGGAGACCGCCGACGCGTTCGCCAAGGTAGTCGATCGCAAGTTGTGCGCCATCAATATCGAATATGAGTCGAAGCGGGCCAGTTTCCGGCTTCACGAGCCGGTCGCGCATATGCTCATCAAGAATGCGTACGCCCGTTTCAAGGCCGCCTGTCTCGCGGAGGGCATGCGCGACGGACAGTTCAAGTTCAACCAGCTGATGCAGGACGAAAGCCGCCGCGGCAAGTTCCAGGTGCTGATTCTGGGCGAGAAGATCTCCAATGTGGTCAGCAACGTCATGGAGCGTCGTGCCGACTTCGTTGACCGCATGAGGGAACGGGAGCAGCGCATCCAGGAACGTCGTCAGCAGCGGCTGGACCGTCGTTCCCAAAAGAAAGAGCGCCGCATAGAGCGCCGTCGGGAACGTCATGAGCGCCGGCAGGAGCGCCGCCGGGCGAGGGAATAGCCGTCCCGCCCTCCCTTTTCCATTGCTTTTTCCATCCGGCTCCCATTCCCGCATCCCCCCATGCGGGACGATGGTTTATAATTATTTTTCCACCGTTGGAAATCATACGACAAATTTTGTATATTTGCAACCTTAAAAAAATTAGGTTGAGAAAGTTATAAATATTTATAAATCAAATAATTAATAAAAGAAAAGATGAAAAACAAAGGACTAGTTTTATTCTTTACCATCCTGATTGCGTTGGTCTGCATCTACTGCCTGTCCTTCTCATTCGCCTCATGGCGTGTGGAGAAAAAGGCGGAGCAGTTTGCGAACGATCCCGCCGCCATCGAGGAGGTGAAGAAAATGGCAAACGGTGACGTTATGCTGGAGAAACATTTGGTTGATTCTGTGATTGATGCCCGTACACGTCAGTATCTGACCGGCATGAACGACTCAACGGTCTATCTCGGAAACACTTACAAACAATGTAAGTACAAAGAGCTGAACCTGGGTCTGGACCTGAAGGGCGGTATGAACGTGACGTTGGAGATCTCCATGCCCGACGCTGTGAAGAGCTTGGCTACCAACACGGACGATCAACTGTTCAAGAACGCTTTTGAGAAAGCGCAAGCCGAATACGCCAAGACGGTGAACGGCGACTTTATCGATATTTTCGTGAAGAATTTCAACGCGGAGAAGAAGGCGCTGAATCTCAACAACGCCAACCTGCGCACATACTTCGGCGAGCGTTCCGGCATGAAGAATGCCACCGACGACCAGATCATCACCTTCGTCCGCAAGGAGAGCAACGAGATCGTGGACCGCACCTTCAAGATCCTGCGTACCCGTATCGACCGTTTCGGTGTGGCTCAGCCCAACCTGCAGATGCTGCAAGGCGGACGTATCCTCGTGGAGCTTCCCGGCGTGAAGGAGCCCGAGCGTGTCACCGACCTGTTGAAGAGCACGGCAAAACTGGAGTTCTGGGAAGTCTATCACGATGTGGTGGGCGGCAAATCCATCCAACAGCGTTTCATGGACGCCGATGCCAAACTGGCCGACCAGCTGAAGAACAAGAAGGAGGAGGCTCCCGCAACGGCTGCCGACACCGCTTTGGATGCCGCTCTGAACGCGGACACCACTCTCGCGGCGCTGGACGCCACAGCCGATGAGGAGGAAGACGAAGATATGGAAGAGACTGAAATCGGCGAAGGCGCCATCCTCAGCCACGCGATCACCGGCGGCTTCAATGTCATCGCTTATTTCAAAGAGGCTGACATGCCGAAGATCGACCAGATGCTTCCTGAACTGGAGCGCATCCTCGGCGATCCGAACGTCGTGTTCTATTGGGGCTCCCCCGAGAAATTCCCGAATGTCGGCACCGCCTATCCTCTCTATCCCCTGAAAAAGAAAAACGACCGCATTGGACCTCTGTTGAGCTCTGAGACCATCGGAGGCAACCGCGTGGTGCGCAATGCCCGCCAGGATGTCGATCAGAACAACCGCGTGGTCGTCACCATGTCTATGGAAGACCAAGCTGCCGACGAGTGGCGCAAGATCACCCGCGAGGCTGCCGCCAAGGGCACGGCCGAAAATCCCACCTGTATCGCTATCGTGCTTGACCAGTTCGTCTATTCCGCTCCGACTGTGAAGAACGAGATCCCGAACGGTAACTCCGAGATTTCCGGTAACTTCACCATCGAAGAGGCCAAGGACCTTGCCACCGTCCTGAACTCCGGTAACCTGGAGGCCGGTGTCAACATCGTCCAATCCGAAATCGTCGGACCTACGCTGGGTAAAGAATCCATCCGTTCCGGCTTGCTCTCCTTCCTCGGCGCCTTCCTCTTGGTCATCATCTATATGTTCCTCTACTACAGCCGCGCCGGTCTCGTTGCCGACCTCGCCCTGCTGTTGAACGTCTTCTTCATCATCGGTGTGCTCGCCTCTATGGGCGCTGTCCTCACCCTGCCCGGTATCGCCGGTATCGTCCTGACCCTGGGTATGGCCGTCGATGCGAACGTGATTATATATGAACGCGTGCGCGAGGAAGTGCGCGCCGGCAAGGGCATCCGCGTGGCCGTTGACGAAGGTTTCAAGAATTCATATTCCGCTATCATCGACGGTAACGTCACCACCTTGATCACCGCTATCGTGCTTTACATCTTCGGTTCCGGTCCTATCCAAGGTTTCGCCACCACGTTGATCATCGGTATCCTCTCCTCTCTCTTCACCGCTATCCTCGTCTCCCGCGTGATCATCGAGGCTCGTCTGAAGAAGGGCAAAGATTTCTCCGTGGGAACTGCCGCTACCATCAACGCTTTCACCAACACCCATTTCGACTTCCTCAAGACCAGAAAGGTGTTCTACTGTATTTCCGGTGCGTTGATCCTCATTTCCATCGTCTCCTTCTTCACCCTCGGCTTGCAACCCGGCGTTGACTTCACCGGCGGCCGCAGCTACGTGGTGCGTTTCGACAAGGATGTGGTGACCAAAGACGTCCGTGAGGCTGTCATCAAGGAATTCGGCGGTTCTCCTGAGGTGAAGACCTTCGGTAGCAACAACCAAGTCCGTATCGTGACCAACTATAAGATCGAAAGCAACGATGTGAAGGACGACCAACTCTGCGAGAAGAAACTCTACAACGCTTTGAAGGGTTTCTATGACAAACAAGACCTGAGCGAGTACGACTTCACCCACCTGACCAACGATGTCCGTGGTATCCAGTCTTCACAGAAGATCCAGCCCACCGTCGCCCGCGAGTTGCTGCGCAACGCTTTCTGGGCAGTGCTGGCCTCCCTGGTGTTGATTTTCATCTACATCGCCATCCGTTTCCGCAACTGGCAGTTCGGTATGGCCGGCGTCTTCGCGCTGTTCCACGACTCCTTCCTGACCATCGGTATGTTCTCCTTGTTCTACAAGGTGCTGCCGTTCACCATGGAGATCGACCAGAACTTCATCGCCGCTATCTTGACGGTGATCGGTTACTCCATCAACAACGTGGTGGTCATCTTCGACCGTGTGCGTGAAAACCTGGCTCTCTACCCGAAACGCAGCAATTACGACAACTTCAACGCCGCTATCAACGGTACGTTGGGCCGTAACGTGAATACCGCCGCTACCACCTTGGTCACCCTGTTGGTGATCTTCATCTTCGGTGGCGAGGTTATCCGCGGCTTCGTCTTCGCCATGTTCATCGGTATCACCTTCGGTACCTACTCCGGTATCTTCGTGTCCAACCCGTTGGCATACGACTTGCTGAAGTTCAACAAGAACAAAGGCGGCAAGAACGAGGAAGTTGCCAAGAAGTAATTTCGGATTCGGAATTATACAACCAAAAGAAAAAGCGTCTCTTTAACGGAGACGCTTTTTTTTTTAGATTTGGAAGTTTGAATTGGAGACTGGGGACTGTGACTTTGGGACTTAGACCTTGGGATTTACAAGTT
>JAEEIG010000196.1 GCA_016281255.1 Bacteroidales bacterium | reverse complement strand
GAAACCGTGTACCTGATCCCGAAGAAATCGGCATCCATTATTTCAAAGGTGACGGCGATTTCCGCTCAAAAGAATGTATTGAATTGTTGAAAGAGGCTGATATTGTGGTAACTAATCCGCCGTTTTCGCTGTTTAGACAGTTTTTGCAACTGCTGGATAACTACGAAAAACTGTTTTTAATTATCGAGAATGTAAATGCTGTTTCATACAAAGAAACCTTTCAGATGATAAAAACTGGAAAAATGTGGCTTGGGGCAAGTATCCATAGTGGCGACCGTGAATTTGGTGTTCCTCAAGATTATCCACTTAATGCGGCTGGATGGCGACAAGATGAAAATGGTAACAAATTTATCCGTGTTAAAGGGGTTAGGTGGTTTACGAATTTGGATTATAAAGAACGTCATGAGGACTTGATCCTTTACAAATCGTATAGTCCAGAAGAGTATCCAAAATATGACAATTACAATGCTATCAATGTGGATAAAACCTCTGAAATACCAATGGATTATGATGGTGTTATGGGCGTTCCGATAACCTTTTTGGATAAATATAACCCTGACCAATTTGAAATTGTTGGGAATGAATTGGATTTAAATATTGAAAAAGGGAGAGGCTATATTGATGGGAAAAGAATGTATTCTCGGCTTTTTATTCGTCGCAAACAGCAAACACCTGTAGAATATCTTCAATCCGAAATGCCCGTAACGATGGCGGCGGAAGCCCCAGCCCCGTAGGGGCGAAGGATATTAGGCAGGTTGTGGAGCGTAGCGCAACTCCTGCCGAGAATGAAACAAGTCCCGTAGGGGCGACATATCAGTAATCAGGCGACGTGAGTCCCTGCTAAAACAACAAAAAAAATGAACATAGAACTCCACAAAATCACCGTCCGCGAATTGACGAAAGGCTACGCGGACAACAACGAAAACGGCGTGCGTGCCTACGGTGGCAAACTCGACGTGAGGCCGCCGTTCCAGCGCGAATTCGTCTATAAGGAAAAACAGCGCGATGCCGTCATCGACACGCTCACGCAGGGTTTCCCTCTCAATGTGATGTATTGGGCCGTGCGCGAAGACAACACCTACGAAATCATCGACGGCCAGCAGCGCACCATCAGCATCTGCCAGTTCGTCAACGGCGACTTCGCTTTCAACTTCCGCTATTTCCACAATCTCCAACCCGACGAGCAGGAGCAAATCCTCAACTATGAGTTGCAGGTTTACATTTGCAGCGGCACCGACAGCGAGAAACTGAAGTGGTTCCGCACCATCAACATTGCGGGCGAGGAACTCACCGAACAGGAGTTGCGCAATGCGGTGTATGCCGGCCCGTGGGTGAGCGACGCCAAACGCTATTTCAGCAAGAACGGCTGCCCCGCCGCAAAAATCGGCAGCGACTACCTCACGGGTTCAGCCATCCGTCAGGACTACTTGGAAACCGCCATCGCGTGGATTTCGGACGGCAATATTGAGGTCTATATGTCGAACCATCAGCACGATGCGAGCGCGGCACCCTTGTGGCAGTTCTTCCAATCGGTCATCACTTGGATTGAAACCTCGTTCCGCCCGACCAAGGAGCGCAAGAAAATCATGAAAGGCGTGGACTGGGGAATGCTCTACAAACGCTACAAAGACCAAGTGTTTGACTACAAACAGGTTGACGATGAAGTGAAACGCCTCATCCTCGACGACGACGTGACGAAGAAAACGGGTATCTATCCATATATCCTTACGCGCAAGGAGAAATACCTCTCCATTCGTGCCTTCACCGATGCGCAAAAATTAGCAGCATACGAACGTCAGATGGGCTTTTGCGCCGACTGTGG
Source organism: Bacteroidales bacterium (assembly GCA_016281255.1). Taxonomy (GTDB): domain Bacteria; phylum Bacteroidota; class Bacteroidia; order Bacteroidales; family WCHB1-69; genus F23-D06. The sequence goes on along the minus strand of JAEEIG010000196.1, from coordinate 704 downwards.
CCAGCATTTTGAACTCTCACAAATGGAGGCCGACCATATCACCCCGTGGCATCTCGGCGGCAAGACCGTTGCCGAAAACTGCCAGATGCTTTGCAGGGAGTGCAATCGGCGGAAAAGTGGGAAATAAAATCAAACCATAAACTCCCCCAAAGTGGAGTGCAGAATCTCATGCAACTCGGCCTTGTGTTCGGGCGGGGTTTGTGTAAACAGAAATCCCCAAATGCTCATGGCGGGGTTCATGATGTCGCGGGTTTCTAAAACGCCGTGGAAGTGCCGCTTGATACGCTCGAAGTCGAGTTTGCGGTTGGTATCGTAGGGTTTGTCTAGGACAACGAAGCTGAAAACATCATTTTCGATACCGTTCCACATGGTGGCGTAGTCGGGGTGAGTGCCTTCAAAATAGGCCTGCACGGGCAGCAGGTGGCAGGTGTGGCGCGTGATGTCGTTGAGACACATGCCGGCGAAACGCAGCGGGTTCACCTCAATCGGAATGGCGCGACCTGTGTTTTTGTCCACACGGAATTCCACGTGCATCGGGAAGTTGCGCAATCCTAAAGCACCATTCAAATCGATACAGAACTGGTTGAAAGCCGGATAGTTGCTCTCAAAGATTTGCTTGCTCATGCAGTAGAGGCGGTCGCTAACATCGGTCTCGCTTTTGAAAATGTGGTGGAAGATGTTGATGATGTTGGGCTTGCCCTCGG
>JAEEIG010000195.1 GCA_016281255.1 Bacteroidales bacterium | reverse complement strand
CCTGGAAACCAACATGACTTGGATCAGTTTGTTCATCGCCCTTTCTCCTTCCTTGGGATTCTTGGGTACTGTGATCGGTATGGTGCAGGCATTCGATGATATCGAGCGCGCAGGTGATATCTCCCCGACCATCGTCGCCGGCGGTATGAAAGTGGCTTTGTTGACCACCGTGTTCGGTTTGATCACCGCCATGATTCTCCAAGTGTTCTACAACTACCTTCTTACCCGAATCGACGCTATCGTCAACGATATGGAAGATGCCACCATCTCCTTCATGGATATTCTGGTTAAAAACAAAGAGAATAAATAAGGTCTGAAGACCCCTATATTTATATATATACAATAATCTTAATAGGTTGTATAATGAAAAATAGAATCATCACTATCGTCATATTTGCAGTCGCCATTCTGGCCTGCTGTCTGGCTGTTGCGTTCTCCTTCTTCTCATTCGATGCAGACAAGAAGACGGACTACATCCAAACACAGGAAGTGCGGGCTCAGTCACCCCAATTGGTGGCAGACCTTGAGGCGGCTACCGTGGAGACCCTCCCCTCTGTGATTGAAAAATATCAGAAAGAGAATCAGGAGCGCAGTACCAATCTCAAGAGTGTCCAGATGGAAAAGGATATCCTTTACACCTATCTTCAAGACCTCAAAAATTTGGACGAAAACTCCTTCGAGGCTTACAAAGCCAATTTCCCGCAACGTTCCGCGGCGCTTTTCGCCAAGAGCGAGAACAAGCAGAAGTATGTGGATGGCTTCAATGGCGTGAACAGCTATAAGGATCTCGAGGGTTATGTGGAAAAAGTGAACGAAGATTATAGCGCTATCAAGCAACAATACTTGGTGGAGCGTAATTATATCAAATCTTCCAACGCCCTGTTGGCTAAGGCCAAAGGCATCAGCGACAACCCCTCCGCTTCCAAGAAGGCTTCCGACTGGGAGGCTTACCAAACCGACCTGAAGAGCTTCGGCAAGAGTGCTTCTCTGCAGAACTTCTTCATCGTCCTGACATACATTCTTGGTATCGGTGCCGCTGCGTTGATGGTGTTCTTCCTCGTGATGAACATGGTCGCCAACTTCAAGTCCTCCTACAAAATTCTGGTGGCCCTGTTGTTGCTGATCGTGGCATTCTTTATCGGTTACGCAGTGGGTACGCCTACCCTCAGCCCCTCAGCTATCAAGGCTGGCATGACTGGTTCAGGTTACAAGATGGTGAATGCAGCTGTGTTCACAGTCTATGTATGTTTGTTCGGAGCAATATTGTCTATCATTGTCTCCTTAATTATGAACGCCGTTAAAAACAAGAACTAACATGAGTAAAAGAAAAACACCAGGATTGAATACAGGCGCAATGTCAGATATTTCCTTTCTGCTGTTGACCTTCTTCCTGCTTACCTCCTCCATCAACACGGAGCAAGGTATTCCGAGAAAACTTCCGCCTCCAAAAGCTGAAGACACGAAGGAAAAGACAGTGGATATCAACAAGAGAAATGTCCTGAACGTGCTGGTGAATTTCCGTGATGAAATCTCCGTGAACGGAGAGGTTATCATGATCGGAGACCTCAAGGCAAAAGCGAAAGAGTTCTTCGCCAACCCCACCAACGATCCTTCCCTGCCTGAGAAGCAACCTAAAGCCATTGATGGTATCGGTGACTTCCCGGTGTCAAAGGGTGTGGTTTCCTTGACGAACGACCAAGGCACCAGCTACAATATGTATGTGCAAGTGCAGAACGAGTTGCAACGTGCTGTGAATGAGCTGCGTGATGAAACCGCTCTCGAATATTTCGGCAAGAAGTTCGAAGGTTTGGATTCAGCAGCGCAACGTGCTGTCACGACCGCCATCCCCATGAGTATTTCAGAGGCTCCGCCTATCGATTACGGTTCCAACGGCGCCAACTAAACCTAAAAACTCAAGATTATGTCAAGATTCAGAAAAGAAGGAAAAAAAGAGACACCCGAACTCAACATGGGTTCCATGTCTGATATTATCTTCATGTTTTTGTTCTTCTTCATGGTGATTACGACGATGCGTGAGGCTTCCCTGAAAGTGCACTTCACCCCGCCTAAAGCCACTGAAATCCAGAAACTGGAGAAGAAATCCCTCGTGGCAAACATCTATATCGGCGCCCCTCTCAGCAAGAATGAAAACACATTGCCCCCCGGCGAGGTTTCTGTTCAGCTGAACGACCAGACTATCAAGTCCGAAGAACTTGTGAGAGACGTGCGTGAGTTCATCGGTACTGAGAAAGAGTCCCGTGACGCCCAAGACAGAGACCGTCTGACGTTCTCGCTTAAGGTTGACCAGAATGTGCAGATGCGCTATGTGAATACGATCAAACAAGAGCTGCGTAAGAACAATGCGTTGAAAATCAACTACGCAGCTGGTAAAAAAGTCACGAATTAATCGATTGCCAATACATTCAGGAAGGGTGGTTTTCCACATTCCTGAATGTATTGTATTTAAAAACGTAATTTATTTCTAACCAAAAATCATTAGTTATGAAGAAAATTTTACTTGCTGTTTCCGCGCTGTTTTTAGCAAGCGCTGTTTTTGCACAAGTTGAGCGTGTCGATGTCCGCAAACAAGCGGTGGCCGCTCCCGCCCAGAAAGTGCAGCTTACCGGTTTTGAAGAGGGTGCCGTCCCCCAAACCCTCGCTCCCATTACCCGTGCCACTGATCGTGCTTTCATCGGTATGACCTATTACGATCTCCAGACAAACGGATCTATGGCTCCGAGAATCGTCGCCCACGAGGATGGAACCATGTCCGCTGTATGGACCACCAATGGCTCAACCGCCGCAAGCCGTGGTACCGGTTACAACTATTACAACGGTTCTTCTTGGATCAATTCTTCCACCAACACCAACCGTATTGAGAATGTCCGTGCAGGCTGGGGCTCCATCACTTGCGTGGGTGACGCCGAAATCGTCGCTTCCCACAATGGCACCTCCGCTTTGGTCATCGCTGTTCGTCCTCACAAGGGCACGGGCGACTGGACTTTCACCAATCTTCAAGGCCCCTCCATCACGGGTCATAACAGCCAAGGACAACCCGCAACGACTACTGCCCTTCTTTGGCCGTGCATCGCTTCCAGTGGCAATACCATCCACTTGATTGCATGTACCGATTCCGACACCGGATTTTATTATCAAGGAATCAACACCTGTCTGTTGTATTACAGAGGTACCTTCAATCCTTCCAATAGCACTATTTCATGGGAACAACCCCGTATTGTCGGTGATGTGACCGCTGCTGACGTCGCGAGATTCCAAGGTGATGGTTATTCTATCGCCGTTAAGGGCAATACCGTCGCTATCGTCGCTTGCCCTGCTTCCAATGCAGATGCATTCATTTGGAAATCTACCGACAACGGTGTCAATTTCACCAAAACTGTTTTCTGGGAAAGTGCTGTCAAGAATGGCAATTTGGCTCCTATGATGGACACCACTCTCTATCTTGTTGACGGTTCTTGCGCAGTGGCTATCGGCGACGACGGTCACGTGCATGTGGCTACAGGTGCTTATCTTGTCACTTCTGACGTTGACTCTGGTGATTCTTGGTACTGGTATCCTGGTATTGGTTACCTGTTCTATTGGAACGACACCCAGGCTCCTCTTACCTACAATGGTGACAACACTTATTTGATGCCCGATGTTTTGAAAGCCGCTGGTTATACTGTCATTGAGCGCTTCAACTTGGACTGCGATACCTCCATCTGGGGTGTCAGCTCTTGGGGCATTGACGCTTATCCGAGCTATGGTGTTGGTTCAGTTTCCTTCCCGCAGATTGTTGCTGAAGGCGGCAAAGTCTATCTGACCTTCTGTCAATTGATGGAATATCCTTTCATCGATAACACAAATTCAATGTATTACAGAGGTGTGTTCGCCACCAAGTCTCTCGATAACGGTCAAAATTTCGGCGACTACAGCTGGCTCTCTTATAACAACAATTGTTATTATCTTTCCGATTGGTCTTTGTTCCCGATCAACGATCAAACCACTTATGAAGACATTGCCCAATATATCGAAATCGAGGGTGAAAGCGTGTTCCCGGCAGTTGCTCCGAAACTTCGCAATGGCAAGCTTGTCATGACTTGGCAACAGGATTTCTTCGCAGGTTCCGAGATTAAGGAAAACAGCGTTTCCATGAGCGGCAATGAGTCCAGCATCTTCTACTTCGAGCTCGATGCAGACGAAATCGGTACCTATAACAATGTTCACGAAGTTTGCCAAGGTTTGTGGATCGACAGCGTTGGTATTAACAACAGAAACATCTCTGGCATGAAGATGTATCCGAACCCTGCTGAAAATCTCGTGAACATCACTTTCTCTGCCGAGAACGCTGAAAGCGGTGTTGTTTCTGTGATGAACCTGATGGGTCAAACCGTTTACACCGCCAACCTCGAGGTCAGCGAAGGTTACAATATGATCACTGTTCCGGTGAAACAACTCACCAGCGGTGTCTATATGGTTACTTTGCAAACCAATACCGGTATTTCAACCCAAAAGTTGGTTGTCAAGTAATTTAGTATAAGATATTTATAAAAAGGCGGGCCGAAGAATGACCTGCCTTTTTTTCTGTTTTAATAAATTTTGGTATGATAAAATCAATGACCGGCT
>JAEEIG010000194.1 GCA_016281255.1 Bacteroidales bacterium | reverse complement strand
TCGGTGTAGGGTGTGTTGTAGGTGATCACGTCATACACCGTGTCGCGCGTCCACTGCGCCTGCGACACGCCGAGGGAGAGGTTGTAGTCCCCGGCGGCAAACTGCGTGAAGAAGGGCTGTCCGATGACCACGGACAGGCGGCCGTTCTCCGAGGTGGCGCCCGCCGCGGAGGTGGTGCGCACGGTTCGCGGCTGCGCGTTCAAGGTGACAGCCGCAGACAGACCGCATAGCAACAAAAAAGCGAAAAGTTTTTTCATATCAGGTTTGGTTTTTAATTATACGACAAAAGGCCTTCTTCCCGTTTTTGGGAAAAATCGGGACGAAAACGACGGAAATGGATCGCCCTTTGATGGTGGTGTAATAGGTTGATTACAAAATGATTATAAATCATTTTTATCTATTTATATACATTTGGTTTTAATCCTGCGAAAGTGCATAAAATATAATCTGTACGTAAATGATTTAGTCAACATTCTATCAACAGAAGGTGTTTCATTTCCTGAAAAAATATGGATTGCGGTTTAAAAAAAAACTATTTTTGCAACTTGTAAAATTTTGGAATCAACAACAATCAAAAATATAAGAACAAGAATCATGTATCCGATTTTACATCATCCCATCTTGGACATCCCCGAAAGGGAGATCACGACCTTTGAGTACAAAGGTCAACAAGTGAAGGCTGCAAAGGGTTACACCATTGCCGCCGCCCTGCACCAGGCAGGTTTTCCCATCCACAGCCACAGTCTGAAGGGCCGCGAGCGCAGCATGGACTGCGGTATCGGCAAGTGCGGCGCGTGCGAAATGCTCGTCGATGGCGAGGTGAAGCGCATCTGTGTCACGCTCGTCGATGGCGTGAAGAAGGTGGAGGAGATCGACTCTGACTTTCTGCCCACCGCTGAAAGCCGCAAAGCGAAAACCACCCCGAAGGTCTATAAGACGGAAGTGGTGATTGTGGGTGCCGGTCCTGCGGGCCTCGCTTGCCGCGAACAACTCAACAAGTTCGGCATCCCCAACATCGTCATTGACAACAATGACCGCATCGGCGGACAGTTCAACATGCAGACGCACCAGTTCTTCTTCTTCGAGAAGGAGCAGAAGTACGGCGGAATGCGCGGTTTCGACATCGCCAAAACGTTGGCCGGCGACGACCATTCCGGCATTATGCTCAACAGCACCGTGTGGGACATCCTCGAAGGCAAGCGCGTGGCTGTCAAGAACATGGAGGACAACAGCATCTATTACGTGGATGCCAACTACTTGGTGGTCGGCACGGGTGCGTTCCCGTTCATGCCGGTCTTTGAGAACGACGACCTTCCGGGTGTTTACACTGCCGCCGTCGTGCAGAAGATGATGAACCTGCAACACACGCTGCTCGGTAAGCGCATCCTTACCATCGGCGCGGGAAATATAGGCTATCTCACTTCTTATCAGGCAGTTCAGGCAGGTGCGCAAGTGGTGGCCATCGTGGAAGCGATGGACCATGAGGGCGGTTTCCCGGTGCAGGCCAACCGTGTTCGCCGTCTTGGCATCCCGATCATCACCTCCCACACACTGCTGAAGGCCATCCCCAACGAGGACCACACCGGCGTGGTCGGCGCGGTGATTGCCGAGTGCAAGAACTTCAAACCCGTCCCCGGCACGGAACAGGTCATCAAAGACATCGACCTCATCAATATTTGTACCGGTCTGAAACCCGACAACCTTATCCTTGAAAAAGGTAAAGTCACCTTCGGGCTCAACACCTACGGCATCGGCGATGCCACCCGCGTGGGCGAGGGCACCTGCGCTGTGTTGCGCGGCAAGCAGGCCGCTATGGAAATCGCCCAGTCGATGAATGTGCGTTTCAACTACGACGATTACTTGGCAGTGACCAAGGATTACGCTGATTCCCAACAACATCCGGTGCGCGTATTAGAGAAGCCCAATCGTCCCGCCGGCGACCGTCTGCAGAAGCCATTCGTCATGGCCGACTGTCTCTACGGTTTCGCCTGCAACCCCTGTACGTTCGCCTGCCCGCAAGGCGCCATCACCAAATCCGCGACCAACTGCGTGCCGCAAATCGACTACGACAAGTGCATCGGTTGTATGAAGTGCGTGAACCACTGTCCGGGTTTGGCCCTCTTCGGCTATAACATCCCGAAAAACTGGCTTTTCCTGCCGTTTGAGTACGAGGCTGAAGAGAACGCAGAGGTCTATTTGGTGGATGACAACGGCAAGAATATCGGGGAAGGTGTCATCGAGAAAATCACCAAAGGCGACAACAAGACGCATGTGGCTCGCGTGAAATCGTTGACCTTGAGCGGTGATGATTTGATGCAAGTCACGGGTTTCATTGTGAAAGAAAAATATCCCAAGCCGCTGAATTGGCAGAAGTCAGACGAGAAGATGGACGATCCGGCTTTCGTATGCCACTGCGATGACGTGAAGATTGAGACGTTGTTGGGGGCGGTGAAGGGCAAGAAGATCATCTCTGTGGATGAGCTGAAGCACATCACCCGTATGGGTATGGGTCCGTGCCGCGGCAAACGTTGCATCCCGCGAGCAAAACAGCTGCTTGCAGGCTATGGTGTGGAGGTCGTTGGAGACGCCACCCCGCGCGGTCCGCTCTCCTCACAGCTCAACATCGGCGAACTTTGTCCGGGCGACCAACCTGCCGAGTTCGTGACGAATGTCAACGGAAAACCCACCCCGAAGGTCGAATGCGACGTCTTTGTGGCGGGCGGCGGTATCACGGGCAGCGGTCTGTTCCGCTATTTCGCCGAGGCCGGCAAGAAGGTGGTGCTCTGCAACGCCGAGAGAGGCTCTTCCTGGCGTTGCATCGGCGGCGGCCGTCCGAGCTTCTCCGTTCCGGAAATCGCTGATATTGCAGAACATAACCGTGCAATCTTCGAATCCATCCAGAAGGTGACGGACATTCATTACAAACCCACCCGTTACGTCAGTTTCGCCCACGACGAGGCCAATTACAAGGCTTTGGAGAAATCCCTCGGCTGGAGCGACGGTTACATGGTCGATAAAAAAGATTTCGTGAAGGAAGTTTCGCCTTACTTCAACCCGAATCTCAATACCTATCAGGCTGCCTGCATCACCAATGCTTGCTGGCAGGCCACGCCCGGTCCCACCATCCACTACATCCGCAACCTCGCCATCGAGCGTGGCGGTGTGCTGTTGGAGGACACCCAGCTTGTGGAGGTGCAGAAGACCGCCAAGGGCTTCATGGCATTGGTGAAGACCCACGACAAACAGTTTGTGGAGTACCATTGCGAGCATTTCGTGAATGCCCTCGGACCTTCGGCGAACAAATTTGCGGAACAGTTGGGTATGTATCTTGGTCTTTATCCCATCAAGCACCAAGCCTTTATCACGCATCGCTTGCCGATGTTGGGTAAGGATGGCGACTCTTTGGACATGCTCATCGACCGTCGGAAGTACAAAGGCTTCTCCGCCGTCTATGGTCAGCAGTTCGCCGAAACCGGTCAGATTATCGGCTGTGCATCGCCCGCTACTGAGCAACAGCAAGCCGGTAAGGAATTGAAGTACAACACGCAGGATTTCCTGCAGGTGTGCGCGGAGATGTTCATCGACTGGATTCCGCAGTTGAAGAATGTCAGCTTCCAGGCCACGTGGGCGGGCTACTACACCGAGCCGCGTTATATTGTGGATCCCGAGCACGGACTTCTGGTCGGCATGCGCGGGCATGGTTTCATGCTGGGTCAATACCTCGCCAAGATTTACGTCGATAAGTACCTCGGCAAGGAGGCGCCCTCCTATATGTCGCGCCTCGCCATCAGCGGCGACGGATTGAGCGAGAATGCCTTCCAGTAGGAATCTATCGCATACGTCCTCATGGATTGGATTATACCAAAAAGAGCGGTCATTTGACCGCTCTTTTTTTACTCTTTCAAAAACCTACTGCATGTCGTAGTAGTCGAAGCGCAGATGCTTCACTGAAATACCCTTGTTTTGCAACTCCTGCAGAGACTGGATGCCGATCTTCAGGTGTAAAAGGGCGTAGTTTTCCGTCACCACCTTGTCAGAAGCTGCGGTTTTGACTCCGTCAGGTAGCATGGGTTGGTCGGAAACCATCAGTAGGGCGCCCGTGGGGATGCGGTTGTAGAAACCGACGGAGAAGAGGGTGGCGGTCTCCATATCGACGGCCGTGGCACGGATACCGCGAAGGTAGGCCTTGAAATCTTCGTCGTGTTCCCAGACGCGGCGGTTCGTGGTATAGACTGTTCCGGTCCAATACTCTAACCCATGGCTGCTTATGGTGGCGGAAATGGCCTTTTCGAGGTTGAAGGCGGGGAGCGCGGGCACTTCCTCGGGGAAGTAGTCCAGTGAAGTACCCTCGCCGCGAATGCCGGCGATGGGCAGCAACAACGCTCCGAGACCGATGTAAGACTTCAGACTGCCGCACTTTCCGAGAAACAATGCGGCCTTGGGCTTCACCGCCGTCAGCAGGTCCATGATGGTGGCCGCATTCGGACTGCCCATCGTGAAGTTGATGATGGTGATATTGTCGCTGGTGGCGCATTGCATCGCCTTGTCTAAGCCGTAAACCTTCGCGCCGGTCAGCATGGCGAAATTGCGCACATAGTCATGGAAATTGGTCAGCAGAATGTACTGTCCGAACTCTTCCAGCGGCATTCCCGTGTAACGCGGAAGCCAGTTTTTTACAATATCGTCTTTGGTTTTCAGCATTATTATAATGGTTATGGGTTATGGGTTATGGGTTATTGACATTGTGACATTGTAGGGGGCGTATTGCATACGCCGGTATTGCATACGCCCGACATATCAAATGATGGGATTTGGAAATCCGGGGTCGTGTGGCCGATACGCTCCAAAAGGGTGAAATTGATCATGCCGTTACGGTTTTTCTTGTCGTTTAGCATGAAATTTGTGAGTTTTCCGAGTATGTCTGTAGATAAAGTTACGATATGGAAGTGCTTTTTCAGGAATTCGGCGATTTGAAGCCATTCGTCTTGCGGTAGATGCCCGAGTCTGTAAGAAAGGAGGCTTTCGTAATAGATCCCTTGCGCCACCGCAATCCCGTGCGCGACAGGGTTGCCCTTTTCCGCAAAGAGACTTTCGATGGCGTGGCCGAAAGTGTGTCCGAAGTTCAGAATATGCCTAAGGTTGTGGTCGAAAGGGTCTTCTTTTACTGTTTTCTGTTTGAAACCGATGCAAAAATCGAGAAACTCAGGTTTTAGCTCCTTGAAGGATTCCAACTTGCACAGGTCTTGGAACAGCTCTTTGGAGCCAATGAGCGCATATTTCACCAATTCCCCAAACCCGCTTCGGAACTCTTCCTCGGGAAGAGTTTGCAGCAATTCGATATCTACAGGGAGTTGGATATCAGGGAAACAGAATGTTCCGACCGCGTTTTTCAGAAGTTTCAGATCCACCCCTGTTTTGCCGCCGATTCCGGCATCTATCATGGCGAGCAGGGTAGTGGGGCAGTTGGCGAAAGGGATGCCGCGTTTGTAGGTGGAGGCCACGAAACCTCCGAGGTCGCACACCATGCCGCCCCCGAAATTCAGCAGAAAAGTGTTTCTGTCGTATTGTTTTTCAGCAAGATATTGCCAGATTTCGATAGCCGTTTCAATGGATTTTGAGCATTCACCGGCAGGCACCACGATTTTGTCCATGGAGACACATCCCGACAACTCTGAAAAGTAGCCGGAATAGTATCTCTCCACATTTTCGTCGGTCAAGACCACTGCGTTTCGCGTGTTTTCCCGTCTGAAATGTTCGAGAAGCTGCCGTATGATGTCCCTGTTGGCCATTATCCTTCCATTTCTACCGCCACATACTCGGTTTTCCCGTCCAACGGCGGGTTGAGTTTGCACAACTTCACTGTCACGTGCTGCACTTGCGGGAAGTCTTTCCGGATGTCGCGGACGATATGGTCCGCCACGGTCTCGATCAGATGCCGCGGCTCGTTCATCACCCGTTGGATGGTCTTATAGACCAGTTGGTAGTTCACCGACTTCTCCACATCGTCGTCTGCGACCGCTGCCTCCGCGTCATACGTAAGTGTCACATCCGCAGTGAAATACGTGCCGATCTTCTGCTCTTCTTCGAAACAGCCGTGATAGGCGTAGAATCGCATTCCGGTCAATTGTATCGTTGTTTGTTTCATATTTTTTTCCTATTTCCTATTGCCTATTGCCTGTCCCACATTACGCTCCTTCTTCGCTCATGTGGGGTTAATTGCGCTTCGCGCGTCTTGTTTCTTCGAGACTACTTAAGGGATTATATATTACTTTGGGGTCATTTTCAGCATTATAATGGTGATGATCAAGAAGATGATGTTCGGGAACCAGGTGCCGAGGATGGGGGGCAGACCGCCGGAGACGGAAAACACCGTGGAGATCTGCTGCAGGAAGATGAACGAGAAGGCCAGTCCCATGCCGATGAAAACGTGTACGCCGACGCCGCGGTTGGATTTCCGGCACGAGACGCTTAACCCTAACAGCGTCATGATCAGGATGCCCATGGGATTTGCCAGACGTTTGTGTTGCTCGATCTGATAGTTGGCCAACAGGGACGAACCTCTCAATTTTTCCTCTTTGATGAACTGTCGCAATTCTGTATAAGACATTGTTTCACTGACAAATGCATCCTGATAGAGATTCCGCGGCAGGATGTTCAGCACGGTGTCGAATTCATCGCCCCGGACAATCACCTCCTCGTTGTCAGGGGTGATGACCCTGCGCGTGTATTTCAGCATCTCCCACATCTGTTTTTCCTCGTTGTAATCCACCGTTTGCGCTGAAATCTTCAACCGCAACGCGTTGCTGTCAAACTCTTCGTAAGTGAAATTGTAGCCAATCCCCTCCACTTTGTCCCAGCGCTCCACAAAGACGTAGCTGTTTTTGGAGTTTTTGATGTGAAGATAGGTGGAAGCCACGTATTTACGACCGAAGTATTGGTATTTGAATTCATTAAGCTTCCGGTTGGTGTTGGGAACGATGAAGTTGGCCATGATCAATGATATCAGCATGATGATCATGGCGCCGGTCACGTAAGGCACGAGCATCCGGTTGAAACTGATGCCGTTGTCGAAGATGGAGATGATCTCGTTTTGGGATGAGAGTTTCGAAGTGAACCAAATCACGCTGATGAAGGTGAACAGCGGAATGAAGAGGTTGATGAAGTAGGGGATGAAGTTGAAGTAATAGCCGGTGATCACCTCTTTGGTCGGAATGTTGTGGCTCATGAACTTCTGGATGTTTTCCGACACGTCGAACACCACCACGATGACCATCAGCAATGTGATGGCGAACACCACCGTGCCCAGCATCTTCCTGAGAAGATAGCCGTCCAGAATCTTCCAGCCGATCTTCTCGCGAACACGCTCGTCGAATCGTTTTATGCTCTCAAAAATCCTCATATTCTCTTATGCTCTCATCCTTACTTCTTCAGCCATTGGTCCAACCAACGGAAGAACTCCCTCTGCCAAAGCATGGAGTTTTGAGGTTTGGACACAAAATGGCACTCCTCCGGGAAGAAGAGGAAGCGGCTCGGAATGCCCTGCATCTGCGCGGCGTCGAAGGCCTGCATCCCCTCGGTGTAAGGGATGCGGAAGTCTTTGCCGCCATGGATGACCAGAATCGGTGTGTCCCAAAGGCCCACGAACTTGTGAGGCGAGAAGTTGTAGGTGCCCGGTACCGGATTCTCCCAATAGGAGCCTCCGATGTCATGGTTGGCGAAAAAGAGTTCCTCGGTGGTGCCGTACCAACTTATCAGGTTGAACATGCCGCAGTGCGCGATGAACGCCTTGAAACGTTTCTCGTGGTGACCGGCGAGCCAATAGACGCTGAATCCGCCGTAACTGGCTCCTACACAACCCAATCGGTTTTCATCCACGTAAGGCTCTTTCGCCACATCGTCGATGGCCGAGAGGTAATCCTTCATGTTCTGGCCCGCGTAGTCGCCGCTGATCTGGTCGTTCCATTCGCTGCCGAAACCGGGCACGCCTCTGCGGTTCGGGGCCACAATGATGTAGTCGTGCGCGGCCATCATTTGGAAGTTCCAACGGTAGGAGAAGAACTGGCTCACAGAGGATTGCGGACCGCCCTGGCAGTAGAGCAGCGCGGGGTATTTCTTCGTGGAATCGAAGTTCGGGGGCAAAATCACCCAAACGAGCATCTGCTTGCCGTCGGTGGTCTTCACCCAGCGCTTCACCGTCTTGGCAGGCGTGATCTTGTCCAGAACGTCCTTGTTGATAAAGGAGAGCTGTTTCACCGACTTGTTGTTGAGCTGGACAGTGTAGATTTCGGAAGGCTCCGCGTGCGTGGTGCGTGTCACAATCAGCTGATTGCCATCCACTTGAACGGTGTTGTAGTCGTAGTCGCCCGTCGTGATTTGGTCGATGATGCGCGATTCCAGATTCATCTTATAGACATGATGCGTGGCTTCAATGCAGCTGATGAAATAAACGGTTTTGCTGTCTTCACTCCAAGCAAAACCAGTCGCATCTTGGTCAAAATCAGTGCTATAGTCCTCTGCGGCGCCCGTCTGGAAGTCGTAGATCATCAAACTGTGCTTCTCCGACTCGAAACCGTCGGTTTTCATGTTCCACCACACCATCTTCTTGCCGTCGGGCGAAATCACAGGATCCATGTCGTAACCTTTGTTGGACTCCGTCAGGTTCTGGGTGGTCTTGGAGTTGAGGTTGTAGAGGTATAGGTCGGTGTTGGTGCTCTCTGCAAACTCCTTGCCCGTGAGTTTCTTACAGCAATAGACCAGTTTGTTGCCATCGGGATGCCAGGCGACCTCCTCGATGCCGCCGAAGGGCGGGTTCGGGCAGTGGAATTTCTGGCCCTCCAGCAAATCCACAGTGTTTTCCATAGAGGGGTAGTCGGCCACGAAGAGGTGGCTGTAGCTGCCGTCGGCCCAATAGTTCCAATGACGGTACATCAGGTCGTCGTAAATCATAGCCTCCGCATCCGGCAAATCGGGGTAGCGTTCCTCGATGGTCTGTTCCAGCTGCACGTTTTGGAAATAGCAAATGTGTTTCATGT
>JAEEIG010000022.1 GCA_016281255.1 Bacteroidales bacterium | reverse complement strand
GCGCTGCCGTCGCCCACCGCCGCGGTCACGTTGAGGGTGGCGTTCTTAAAGGAGATGTATTCGCCGGTCTTGCTGCCGTGCTTCACGTTGCCCACGATGTTTAGCGTGCCCTGTTGCGCGAACTCGGCGTGTCCTTTGATATAGAGACAGCCTTTCTGCGAGCCTGTGGCGGCATCGGTGAGGCTGTTGATGGTGCCGGTGACAACCTTCACTTTGATGCGCTTGCTGTTCTGGATATGCACGGCGGCACCGCTATAGACCGGCGTGGCGTTGGTCAGCGTGAGGCCGTCGAACTCAAGGGTTGCCTTGTAGGAGCCCGACATGTAGAACTCGCCGTCGGCCGAAGTGCCGCTGAGGTTGTAGGTGATCTCCGTGGCAAGGCTGTCGCTCTGCGCGACAGAGACGTGTGCCCCGCTCTGCGTGACGGTCAAATATTGGCTGGCAATGCTGTCCATGTTCACCGTGGCGGTGTTGCCGTTGTACACCACTGTGACATTCTGCGCTTGTGCGGCTCCGGTTGCCAGCAACAAAGCGATGAAAAGAATGCTGATTTTCTTCATGATAATGACGGTTTTATGATTACTTGTTCTATCTTTTCGCAGGGTTATTGTATCAGGACAATGGATTCCAGCTGCAAAATAACGATTTAATATGCTGTCTGTAAATAGCATATCGGTGGTTTTGTTTGGCAAAATTTCCGAAAGCTTCATTGTTACCAAAAAAATACGTATTTTTGCACGATGAAAAGCAAGCATCCATACACCCATCCTATCACCCTCTACCGTCAGAGAATCAAGGAGGAAGGCATTGTCGTGTTCGATGACGTGAGGGGGTTGCCCACCGACAGCGAGCCGTTCGTTTCGCCCGATTATGTCATCTGCATCGGCCAAAGGGGGCGCATAGACCTTATGTACGATGACATCCCCGACTATTCGGAGAGGCACACGGTGGGGGTGATTTTCCCCAACCATGCTCTTGCTACGGTGAACAAAACCGACGACTACCTCGCGACCTTGATTATGGTGGACGCTTCCGTGCTGGATGACCCTATGTTACAGATTATCAAGCAACTGCGTTATCGTTACGAACCGCATCCGTGTGTAAAACTCGATAGACATGAATACAAGATGATAATGAATGTGGTGGAAGGGATGCAGGAGACGTCGCGCATCGACATTGCCGACCGGCGCATGTTGATGGTGCGCCAGTTGGAGTTCCTGTTGCGTTTCCTTAGCTACTATCGATCGCGGAAAATGGACGAGAGCCTCGCCGAAAAGCGCGTCAGCACGCGGTTTCAAAATGACCTCGCGAAACATTTCCGCCAGCATCGCGACGTGGGTTTCTATGCCGACAAAGCCTGTCTTACCGCCAAGCATTTCAGCACTGTCGTCAGGAAGGAGACCGGTCGCAGTGCCACCCATTGGATACACACTCGCGTCGTGGCCGAAGCCAAGATGCTGTTGCATATACGGCGCGACCTCACGGTACAGGCCATCGCCGACATGCTTGGCTTCGACGAGCAGGCTACCTTCAGTCGCTATTTCCGTCGCGAGACGGGGATGTCGCCCACCGAGTTCCGTGAAAGGGAATGATGATTTGGCATTTTTTTTGTATTTTTGCACAGCATTATGAGGACGTTTTTCAAACATAGGCTCAACTTGCGCGATTTGGGCGGAATCGCCCGCACTGTTTACAAAGCCTACATGGCCCATCGCCATCTCATCGAGATCGCCATCAACGAGTATTCATCATATTCTTTCGCATCAGAATGACAAAGACAAAGGAAATCTATCTTGCAGGAGGTTGCTTCTGGGGAACCGAACATTATTTCAAACAGATTGAAGGTGTGCTGGAAACGGAAGTGGGATTTGCCAACGGGCACACCGAAAATCCGACGTATCAGGAAGTTTATACCGACACGACAGGGTTTGTGGAAACGGTTCATGTCAAATACAATCCCGATGTGGTCGGGCTGGAATTCCTGTTGCAGATGTTCTTCAAGGCCATTGACCCGACAAGCCTGAACAAACAGGGTCATGATGAAGGAACACGCTATCGCACAGGTATTTACTATACCGACCCAGAGGATTTGCCCACCATCGAAAAGGCCTATCGGGAAGAGCAGCAGAACTACCGGCAGCCCCTTGCCGTCGAGAAGCTCCCCTTGGAGAATTTCTATACGGCGGAGGAGTATCATCAGGACTATCTCGACAAGAGCCCCACGGGTTATTGTCATTTGCCCCAGTCGCTGTTTGATTTTGCAAAGCAAGCCAAGGACAAGCGGAAATAGAATGGTGTGCAGGACGCACCAATGGCCCTGTTGTCCGTGAATAGGGGAGCGCAAGTGACCAGCAAGTTCTGTTTCACCCCCGAGGTTGCAAACTCCGCCGGTACTCGCTCGGCGACTGTCCGAGGTGCTTGGTGCAGTAGCGGCTGAAATAGGAGAGCGAGGTGAAGTTCATGCGGTCGGCGATCTGCGTGAGTGAGAGCCGTTCGTCGTCGAGATATTTCTTCAGGATGGGCACCGTGTGGCGGTCGATGAAGCTGCTGACGCTGTGGCCGGTGACGCGCTTGACGGTGGCGGAGAGGTATTTCGGCGACACGTGCAGGCGTTCGGCATAGTAGCTCACCTCGCGTTCCGTGCGGCTGATGCCCGTGGAGAGCAAATCCATCAGTTGTTTGACGATATAGGCCGTGCGGTCGCT
>JAEEIG010000193.1 GCA_016281255.1 Bacteroidales bacterium | reverse complement strand
TCGGTGTAGGGTGTGTTGTAGGTGATCACGTCATACACCGTGTCGCGCGTCCACTGCGCCTGCGACACGCCGAGGGAGAGGTTGTAGTCCCCGGCGGCAAACTGCGTGAAGAAGGGCTGTCCGATGACCACGGACAGGCGGTCGTTCTCCGAGGTGGCGCCCGCCGCGGAAGTGGTGCGCACGGTTTGTGGCTGCGCGTTCAAGGTGACAGCCGCAGTCAGACCGCATAACAACAAAAAAGCGAAAAGTTTTTTCATATCAGGTTTGGTTTTTAATTATACGACACAATAAAATCACCCGAAATTCCGTTGTCGGGTAAAAAAAAGGAAAAAAGGGCCGGAACGGAGGGGTGACGATGCTTTGCCAAGCAACCACACAGAGGCACAATCGCTTGGTTATCAATGCATTTAAAAAACTCTCGTCCCAAAATTATATTAAACATTTATCAAATGCAAAAGTATATTTTTTATTAAACGTTGAAAAATTAATCCTTGACATAAAGTCGGAAATCATGAGCAAAAGCGGAGAATCCGCATCCCTCGTTCCCCGTTTGTCATTCATCCGTAAAAATAGTATCTTTGCGCCTTCTGATTCAGGAACAAATCAAACTTCTAACAATATGATAGACAATAATTTGAAATACAAAATCGCTGACATGGGGTTGGCGGAATGGGGACACAAGGACATTGATGTCTCCCAAAAGGAGATGCCGGGTCTGCTGGCTATACGCGAGAAGTACGGCGACAGCAAGCCGTTGAAGGGGGTCCGGATCATGGGTTCGCTGCACATGACCATCCAGACGGCGGTGTTGATCGAGACGCTGACGCACCTTGGCGCGGAGGTCCGCTGGTGCAGTTGCAACATTTTCTCCACGCAGGACCACGCGGCCGCGGCCATCGCCGACAACGGGGTGAGCGTTTTCGCCTGGAAGGGCGAGAGTCTCGAGGACTACTGGTGGTGCACGGTGAACGCGCTCTCGTTCCCGGGCGGCAAAGGCCCGCAGCTCATCGTCGATGACGGCGGCGACGCCACCCTGCTCATCCACCTGGGCTGCAAGGCCGAGGACGACCCGACCGTGCTCGACGCGGAGCCGGAGTCACACGAGCAGGCCGTGATTTTCAACACCTTGAAGCAGGTGCTGAAAGAGGATCCGCGCCACTGGCACAACATGGTGAAGGAGATCAAGGGCGTTTCCGAGGAGACGACCACCGGCGTGCACCGTCTCTACCAGATGATGGAGCGCGGAGAGCTGCTCTTCCCCGCCATCAACGTCAACGATTCCGTGACAAAATCGAAATTCGACAACAAATACGGCTGCCGCGAGTCCTTGGCCGACGGCATCAAGCGCGCCACCGACGTGATGGTGGCCGGCAAGGTGGTCGTGGTATGCGGCTACGGCGACGTCGGCAAGGGCTGTGCGCAAGCGATGCGCTCCTACGGCGCCCGCGTCATCGTCACCGAGGTCGATCCCATCTGCGCGCTGCAGGCCGCGATGGAGGGCTTCGAGGTCAAAACCGTGGAGGACGCCCTCGACGAAGGCAACATCTACGTCACCTGCACCGGCAACTGCGACGTCATCACCGTCGATCACCTCAACAAGATGAAAGACCAGTCCATCGTCTGCAACATCGGCCACTTCGACAACGAGATACAGGTCAGCGCGTTCGAGAGCCAGCCGAACATCACCAAGCGCAACATCAAGCCGCAGGTCGATGAATACATCTTCCCCGACGGGCACTCCATCTTCATCCTCGCCGAAGGCCGTCTCGTGAACCTGGGCTGCGCCACCGGACACCCCTCCTTCGTGATGAGTAACTCCTTCACCAACCAGGTGATGGCGCAACTCGACTTGTGGCAGCACGAATACAAAGTGGGGGTCTATAACCTGCCCAAACACCTCGACGAAGAGGTCGCACGGCTGCATCTCGGCAAAATCGGCGTGAAACTGACCACGCTCACCCAGAAGCAGGCCGACTATATCGGAGTGAAAGTCGAAGGACCCTACAAAACCGACGCTTACCGTTACTAATCCGCCAGCGAGTAACCGAACTTCTTCATCAGCAGTTCGTTGTTTCGCCAGTCTTTCAGCACTTTGACGGACAGGTCGAGATAGATGTGCTTTTGCAGGAAATCCTCGATCGACATCCGCGCGTCGGTGCCCAGTTTCTTGATGGCCGCGCCTTTGCTGCCGATGATGATGGCCTTCTGCGTGGTTCGCTCCACGTAGAGGGTCGCGGCGATGCGGATGAGGTCGGGCTCCTCCTTGTAGCTCTCCACGACCACCTCCACACTGTAGGGAATCTCCTTCTTGTACTGCAGCAGGATCTGCTCGCGGATGAGTTCCGACACGAAGAAGCGCATCGGGCGGTCGGTGAGGGCATCCTTCGGGAAATAGGGCGGGCACTCGGGCAGCAACGCGATGATGCGTTCGCGCACCTCCTCGATGTTGACCCCCTTGAGGGCGGAAATGGCGAAAACATCCGCGGTCGGGAGAATCGACTGCCAGTGGCTCTTCGATTCCTCCACCTGCTCAGCGGTGTATTTGTCGATTTTGTTGATGATGAACACCACGGGGATGCCCATCTTGTTGATCTTTTCGACGAGTTGATCGTTGTATCGGGTCTCCCCGCACTCGATGAGATAGAGGATGATGTCGGCGTCCTGCAACGAGTCGGTGACAAACTTCATCATGTACTTCTGCATCATGTAGGCGGGATCGAGCACGCCCGGCAGGTCGGAATAGACGATCTGGTAGTCGTCGCCGTTGACGATGCCCTTGATTCTGTGCCGGGTGGTCTGCGCCTTGGAGGTCATGATGGAGACCTTCTCGCCGACCAGCTGGTTCATGAGGGTGCTTTTGCCCACGTTGGGGTTGCCGATGATGTTGACGAAGCCCGCACGGTGCGGGGTATTATTGTTGGTGTTTTCCATATTCGTTCGTTTTACCGAGCTCTTGCCCCTGCCGGAGCTGCTCAGGAAAAGTTATTACTACGTATGCAGGACCGGCTCGCTGTCGCCCGTCCCGAAGGTGATGTAACTGAAATGCGACAGCCAGTCTCCCGTGTTGAAGAACGTGCAATCCGGGGTGAGTTCGTAGCGCATGGGCACATGCCGGTGCGCGAAGATGAAGTAGTCGATGGGGGTTGTGGCGATCAGCCCGCGGGCGAACTGCACCTGGTACTCGTTCTCGCCCTGGAATTGCAACATGCTTTCGTCGTGGGAATCACGGCTGCTTTGGGAACAATATCGCGCGATGGCAAACGAGTGGCGAGGATGCAACATGCTGTACAACCGCTGGTTGACTGGACTGTTGAAGACTCTCTTGATGAACAGGTACTTGCGCTGCCTGCCGCCCAAACCGTCGCCGTGCCCCACAAAACAGCGGCGACCGTTGATCTCCATCAGCTGCGCTTCGCGATAGACGCGCGCCCCGAACGTGCGGGTGAAATAGTCCTCCACCCACATATCGTGGTTGCCCGTAAAGTAGTGGATTTCAACCCCTTGACGGTTCAACTCCTTCAAGAAGGCGAACAGGGTGACATAGCCCCTCGGCGCCACATCGCGGTATTCGAACCAGAAGTCGAAGATGTCGCCTAAAAAGAACAGGTGACGAAGTTCGGCACCCTGGTCTTTCAGCAGCTGCACCAACCGCCATTCGCGCTCCTCGCTGAAGGCATCCGGCGGGGTGCGGAAATGCGCGTCCGACACGAACAAACAGTTGCCGTGCAGCACGATAGGGTCGGAAATGGTGGCCGTTCTTTTCACGCGGCAAAAATACGATTTTTCAGGCAATAGGCAATAGGCAACAGGCAGTAGGCAATAGTAAAAAATGTATTTTTGCCGTATCGAAATTGGCAACTATTTCAAATGAAAACCTTAATACATAGAACGCTTGTGTTTCTTGGACTGCTGATTGTCGCTACACCGCCATGTCATGCACAGGTGTGCGGTTGCACGGACCCCTTGGCCACGAACTATGACGCCGAAGCCACGGTCAACGACGGAAGCTGCAAATATGCCCAAACGACCATCAAGGCTGAATCATTGGGCTTGCTGGACTCTTTGATGGAGGGGACCTCCTCGCTTCTCTTCTGGAATAATGGCTACTGGACCTTCAACGACCACTACGACCAATGTCTCTATTTCATCGACAGTTCTAATGCGAACATCTTGAATACCCTCTGTATCAATGGTTTAATCAGCAAAGATGTGGAAGA
This sequence comes from Bacteroidales bacterium, assembly GCA_016281255.1. Classification (GTDB taxonomy): domain Bacteria; phylum Bacteroidota; class Bacteroidia; order Bacteroidales; family WCHB1-69; genus F23-D06. The sequence goes on along the minus strand of JAEEIG010000193.1, from coordinate 2,902 downwards.
AATCTCACAAGACAGCCTCTACTTGTACTTTGGCGATTTGGGCAATAACAGAGGAAACCGGCGAGACCTTCGTATCCTGCGTATCAGCAAGAAATCTCTTCTGAATCAGATATTTGCAATGGATACGATAGCCTTCTCTTACGAAGACCAAACCGATTTCACCTCGCGACCGCAGGCCACGGATTTCGATTGCGAGGCCTTTATCGTCGCCGATGACAGCATCTACCTTTTCACCAAACAATGGGTCGCGGCCAAAACGACCGTTTACAGCCTTCCCAAAACGCCCGGCACCCATGTTGCCCGCCGCCGCGAAACCCACAACGTGAAGGGATTGATTACGGGCGCGGCATACATGCCTGAATATCAGTTGATTGTGCTTTGCGGATACGACTATGACAAAAAGAACATTTTCTCGGCCCTTCATCCTTTTCTCTACCTGCTATATGATTTCAAAGAGGACCGTTTTTTCTCCGGCAACAAGCGTCGGCTGGATTTCAAATCCAACGCCAAAAACCAAGTGGAAGGTATTGCCACATCTAACGGACTGGATTACTATATCACGAATGAGCATTTCAGAACCACCGTTATGGGCATTACCGTCAATCTCCCTGCTCGAATGCAGTATCTGGATTTGCGCAAATATTTGCTTCGATATTTGAATAAAAAACGCCAATAATCACTTGATTATTAGATTTATAAATATTATACGAAATATAAAATCGCAGATTTCTTATTGATAAATCGTGAATTTTTTTTATAAGATTTGAATATTTATACAACAAGAATCGCAGATTTTTTTTATCTTTGCCGCATTCAAATTGGCGTGTTATGATTAGACGTAAACATAATGACCTTTTAATAAGTAGAATCAGTGAGGCACGAAAAACGATACAAGTGGTAGCAGGACCGAGACAGGTGGGTAAAACCACCATGGTGAAACAGGTATTACATGAAATATCATTGCCATTTTTGTTTTTCAATGCGGATGCCATAGATCCCGATGACACCGGGTGGATACTTGCTCGATGGGAAGAGGCACGTGCTCAAATGCGTTTTAACGCATACTCTGAGTTTCTGCTTGTTATAGATGAAATTCACAAAATCAAGAACTGGAGCGAGCAAGTAAAAAAAGAATGGGATGCAGATACCTTTGATGATTTGAATTTGAAGGTAGTTTTATTGGGTTCTTCCCGATTGCTTTTGAAAAAAGGTCTTTCGGAATCGCTTGCCGGTCGGTTTGAAATGTTGCCCATGGGTCATTGGACTTATCAGGAGATGCATGAGGCCTTTGGCTGGGACATAAACCAGTATGTCTATTTCGGTGGTTATCCAGGAAGTGCCTCCTATCTGCCTGATGAAAAAAGATGGCGGAAATATGTGCGTGATGCCATTGTGGCACCCGCCATTGAAAAGGATGTGCTGCAAACCACCTACATTTACAAGCCTGCGTTAATGCACCAGCTTTTCCATCTCGGTTGCGCCTATTCGGGCGAATTGCTCTCTTTCAACAAGATGCTTGGTATGCTTCAAGATGCAGGAAATGCCACCACTTTGGCCAATTATTTGGAAGTTTTGGGAGAAAGCAAACTTCTTATCGGATTGCAGAAATATGCGATGGACAATGCCCGCAAGTATAATTCCATCCCCAAACTGCAAGTGTTTAACAATGCCTTGCTCACTGTGATGAGTGACGGTATGACTTTTGAGAAAGCCTATACTCATCCTGAGCTATGGGGCCGTTGGGTGGAATCTGCCGTGGGTTGCTATTTGCTCGACCAAGCGGACGAATTGGAATACCAACTTTACTATTGGCGCGAAAACAACGAGGAAGTTGATTTTGTGATTGTTCGTGGCGACAGGTTGGTAGCTATTGAGGTGAAGAGCGGAAGACGTCAACAAAATAGTGGTATGAACACCTTTAACCAAAAGTACCATCCTCAATACTCTTTAGTGGTGGGAGGAAACGCAATGCCTCTCGAACAGTTTTTCAGCGGCGACCTTTCCAGACTGCTGGAATAAACGTAACATTATTAGTAAAAAAAAATCTCGCATTATGAAAAAACTCCTCCTATACCTTATTATATTATACACCGCTCTCGGCCTCTCCGCCCAGACCTTCACCGAATGGCAGGATCCCGCCGTGTTCGAGGTAAACAAAATGTATCCTCGGGCGAACATCCCGCAGAACAACGGTTTCACCGACGACAATCCTTATTTCAAGAGAATAGAATGGATGGCGTTCAACTATGTACCTAACGCCGATGAGCGTCCAACGGACTTCTTCCGAACAGATTATGACGAAAGCAAAGGCTGGATGGTCGAATTTATTCCTAACAACTGGGAACTGCATAAAGGATGCAATGGTGTAGAATGGTACGGTGTGCCCGTCTATGTGAACACCACCAACGACTTCGACAACAGCCAGTTACCGAAAGTTCCCGAGAAGGGCAACGCCGTGGGCAGCTACCGCAAGTGGGTGGACATTGACAAGACGTGGGAGGATAAACAGGTGATCATCAACATCGGGGGCGCGAAATCCTGCTTCTACCTCTGGGTGAACGGCGAGTTTGTGGGTTACAGTGAGGATGCCAAGACCAACTCAGAGTTCGATATCACCAAGTTTGTGAGATTCGGGGAACGCAACCTCATCGCTTTGCAGGTCTTCAAGTGGAGCGACGGTTCTTACTTTGAATGCCAGGATTTCTGGCGGCTGAGCGGCATCGAACGCGATATCACCCTCTACGCCCAGCCCAAAACGCACATTTTGGATTACAAGGTGGTGGCGGATTTGGATTCGACGTACCAAAACGGGGTTTTGGATGTGGAGGTGACGGTGGAAACTATGATGGATACTATCATCCCCACCTTTAATCTGGGAGGTTTTCGCCAACCTGATTATACT
>JAEEIG010000002.1 GCA_016281255.1 Bacteroidales bacterium | reverse complement strand
CCGGGGAAGCGCTCCACCCGTCCGCCCAATGCCTGCGCGATGACCTGGTGCCCGAAACAGATGCCGACAAGGGGGATTTGCTGCCCCGCGGCCTTCCGAATCCACTCCTGCAAGTCCAGAATCCAAGACAGCGTGTCGTAGGCGGCGTTGTTGGAACCCGTGATGAGGTAAAGCTCATTCGCGGCGGGATGTTCGGGCAGCTCGCCATCCCATGTTTGGTATATATTGAATGTAATATTCTGATTTACAGAATGAAAAAGCTTTTCAAACATAGATTCGTAGCTCGGGATGTTGTCTGGCAGCAGTCCGGGGAACGTGTCGCAAAGCAGGATGTTGATGACGGCTTGGTGCATGGGTCTGTCGATTTTACTAATAAAAATATGATGAGTGATTCCCTAAAATAGTTTTCGTAAATCCAAAGAGAGAAACTCTTCCACCGGGAATCCGCCATCCCCGACGACAAGGGCTTCCGTCGGGTGGAACATCTCCTTGAATTTTGATAGTCCCGCCGTGTTCTTCTCCGCATTGCTTTTCACTTCAATGGCTACTACGGTCCCTTTTTTCTTAAGGATGAAGTCCACTTCGTCGTTGCGCTCCCGCCAGTAATATACCTCAAACCGATGGGCAAAAGATTGGCTGACAATATAGGCGCCGATGCCGGATTCAAAAAGGTGCCCCCACGCCTTACGGTCGAGGAGTGCCTGCTCAAAAGTGAGCGGATTCAAAACCGTTTTCAACGCATTGTTGTAAACCTGAAATTTCGGGATGCTGGCTTTTCTGCGGGCGGTATCCATACTGAATTTCTGAAGCCCGCAAAGCAAAGCACTTTCATTCAGAAGGTTGATGTAACCGGCCAAAGTGGTGGTGTTGCCGGCATCCTGCAGGGAACCCAGCATTTTGTTTAGGGAAAGAATTTGGCCCGAGTAGGCTGCAGCCAGCTCGAATGTTTGACGTAGCAAGGCGGGTTTCCCGATGGGCGTGTCCATCAGTATGTCTTTGTTGATGGTAGCGTCAATAATGGAAGACTGGATGTATTGCTGGTAGCGGTCTTCGTCCTTTATCAGCGGTGCCGCTCCTGGATAGCTTCCGAAAAACAGATATTGGTCAAGTGTGAAGCCGAAGCAATCCTTCATTTCAGGATAGCTCCAATGTGTCATCCGGATTTCCTCGAAACGCCCAGACAAGGACTCTGACAAGCCTTTTTCCAACAATACCCGGCTACTTCCTAAAAGCAGCACTTTGATTCCTATTTCGTGGAAACTGTCGTGGTCCCACTCCTTTTTCACTACTTCGCTCCAATTGGCGATTTTCTGAATTTCGTCAATTACTAATACTATGGATGTCAGCTCTTTGGCAATCATTAGTCGGCGCACTGACGACCAACAATCAGAAATCCACGCGCTGTTGGTTGCGGGCACATTGTCTGCGGAGAAGAACAAATACTCCCCTTCATAGTCTTGCAGCACCTGTTTCACCACCGTTGACTTTCCCACCTGCCGCGGTCCCATCAACACTTGTATGAAACGTCTTGGTTCTTCTAACCTGGATTTGATAATTTGATATTCAGCTCTTTTATACATATACAAACATTTTACTCAACAAAATGAGTATTTTTACGCGATGCGAAAATACATTTTTTTCAACAAACCGCAACCTTTTGACTTTTTTTGTGTTATTACTGTAAATAATGTTGTAACTTTGCCGCGCCGTTGTCTTCGGAGGTTGTTTTCTGACTTCGCATCCTTCGCAGGAGCGGCGTGAAAAAAACAAAAATGTTATAATATGAACACCACTATCGAAAAAGCCCTTGATTACCGCTGCTTTCTGCTCGGAATCATCCTATACTGGATGTTTGATGCCGTTTGGGGATCTTTCGCTTCGTTTTTCTTCGCGCTGGAAGCCGTGCTGCATCCAATAGCCGTGGTCGTCGGGAAATCCCTGCTGTTCTTGCTGGTTTTTTATCTCCTGTTCCGCAAACCGAGGCTCTTCGATGTCAAATGGGGACATCTCGCGATGTTGGTCGGTTTTATTCTCCTGATGACGGCGCTGGATTATTTTCTGCTCGACCGCTTCTTTGATCTTCATTCTGTCGCGGACAAACGGATGGAATGTGACGTTACTATGTCAACGATGCGAAATGTGCGGAAGTGGGCGAATCTGGCCGTTTCGCTCCTCTTCATCGGTTTCTTGTGGTGGCGTTATGATTCCGAGAATACGGAAGCTGATGCGGAAGTTTCCGCAGGAAAATCGCGAAGTTTTTACGCAGGGATATTATTTGTCATGACTATCGGATATATGCTCTATGCCATTTCCATTTTAGGAGGCATGTTGTGGTTTTATGTGCATCATCCGGTGTTGATGGAGGTCATTCTTTGCCTGCTGATGGCCTTGGTTACAGGTGTAGCCATCTATTTGCTGGCCAAAAGGCGGACGATAGTTTTTCCGCTTTCGGTGATCTTGGCGGTGGTCGCCGTTCATTTTTTCATTTCCAACTATTTGGGAGTCATCCTGTTTGAACATGGCACGGCAAACACAGTCACCACCCAAAATGGGATGTTATTCGACAATGTCGCCAATTGTTGTGATTGGGTGTTGTTTTTGGGTGCCTTTGTCCTCTACCGCAGGGAATTAAAACGCCAAAACGAATAGAGACGGGGGGCGCCCCGTCTCTACCTATGTATGTCCCAATAGCAGAGACGCTACGCATAGCGTCTCTACAATCGTTTGTTTAGAAAGATTCGAGCAGTTTCACGGAGTTGAAGATGGTCTTCTCGCGCGCCTCGTTGCCGTATTTATCGACATCCACGATGTTGCGCGGACTGTGGGTGATGCAGACGGGGCCGTTGAGGCAGCCGCCGTCGCAGGCCATCCCTTCGAAGAAGTTTTCGGTGGCCTTGTTGAACTTCAACTTGGTCAGCGCGGCTTTGCATTCCGCGATGCCGTTCATGGCGATCGGTTTCACCCCGTGCACGCCCATCGCCTCCGCCACATCGGCAACGCCGTGGGCGATACCGCCTGATTTGGCGAAGATACGGCCATAGTAGGAGGCGTTGTTCAGTTCCGAGTCCTCCATCTGCGTGGTGTCGATGCCGCGTGCGTCCAAAAAGGCCTGCAACTCTTCGAACGACATCACACTGTCGATGGCCCCGCCGGTCTTCTCCAACCGGTATTCCAACTTCTTGGAGGTGCACGGTCCGATGAAGACGATCTTCGCCGTGGGGTCGGAACGTTTGATCAGACGCGCCGTCTCCACCATCGGTGACACTGAGCTGGAGATATGCTGGGTCAGTTCGGGGAAGTTCTTCTCCACGAAGGAGACGAACGACGGACAACAAGAGGTGGTGAGCAGCTTCTTCTCCTCCCACTCCTTGGCTTCGCGGTAGAGCGTGATGTCGGCGCCGAGGGCCGCCTCCACCACGTGGTGGAAGCCCAGTTTGCGGATGGCCGTGACCACCTGCGTCACGCGTCCGAAGCGGCACTGGCTCACAATGGCGGGCGCGATGACCGCATAGACTTTGTATTTCGTGTTGTTCTCCGATTTTTTCAGGATGTCAATGATGTCGAGTACCAGCGACTTGTCGGAGATGGCACCGAACGGGCATTTATAGACGCAAGCCCCGCAAGAGATGCACTTCTCGTTGTCAATAGTGGCCTTGCGGTTCTCGTCCATCGAAATGGCCTTCACCTTGCAGCTCACCATGCAGGGACGATGTTGGAGGATAATGGCCGAATAGGGGCACGCTTGCGTGCATTTGCCGCATTCGATGCATTTTTCCTTATCCACCGTGGCTTTGTGATTCACGATGGTGATGGCGTCTTTTGGACAAACCTCCTTGCAGCTGTGAACCATACATCCGCGGCAGGCGGGTGTCACGTAAATCCCGTCGATGGGGCACTCGTCGCACGCACTATCGATGACCTCGATCACGTTGGGGTTCTCCTTGTTGCCGCCCATTGCCAGCTGAATACGGTCTTGCAGAATGGCGCGCTCCTTGTAGATACAGCAGCGGGTCTCTGCTTTGGGTCCGGGACTGAGGAGCTTGGGAATCTCCATGTAAGCATCCTCGAGACCACCCTCGTAGGCACGGCGGATGACCTCCTTCAGGACCTTGTATTTAACTAGTTGGACATCAGTGTCAAATATCCGATTTGAATTCATATTGATTGTTGTTTTGTTGAGGATTAATAATAATTCAGTTCGACGATTTTACCCATCTTGCGCAAATTTTCAGTGATCTTCTCCACCAGTTTCAGCTTCATCGTGGTGTCGATGGGCAGGCCTTGGTGCGCCACGTTGACGCTTTGTCCGACGAAAAAGGTGATATGGGTGGCCTTCTCGAAGAGGAAGTCCGCCAAAAGCGAGGCACCATCCTGCTTGGTGAAGGTTTTGGGGGTGAGGTCGTCGATGGAGACGTATTTCTCCGACAGTTGCAGCAGCTTGCGCAGAGTAAGCACGCCTTCGGTAGTCAGGTCAATGCCTTTGATGTATCCGATGGGCGGAACCTCCTTGTCGGGGAAGTCGAAGCTGGTTTTGAGCTCCGTTTTCAGGTACCTTGCCACGATGGTGGAGCTGGTGCCGCCGCAGACAATCTTCTTGGAATGCCCTTCCAGGAAATGTTTGATGTAATAGTCGTCTTTCTCTTTATCTACGGGCGGTCCCACCATGATGTTGACATCGAGTCGCTGACGGATTCTGACGGCGGCCACGGTGGTGTCATCGCCGGGCTTGTCGGCATAGAGGTCGTTGCAAGCGGCGGCAAGCATACAAGCCACCGCACGGGCCGACATCCCGGGTTTGATGTTGTTGTCGAGATGTTCCATGATTTGTGGACGCTCCCAGCCGAAGTTGAGGATCATGCCAATGCCGGCATGGATGGTGCCGTCGGACATGACAACGATGATGTCGTCCTCCTCGAGATTGAGCTCGGAACGATAGACCCGCTTGCCGCAGACATCCAGTTCCTCGCGCTCGAAGTTCTGGCATTTGCCGTTATGGTAATAGATGGCTTCCGGATTGTCAAATTCGAACAGCTCCCCTTTGCCCTCCTTGTTGACGTGGATGATGGAGAACGTGGAATAGGCCACTCCGCGCTCCGCGCACACGGGCAGCGTTTGGATGATGGTTTCCACGCATTCGTAGATGTCGATTTCGTTGGCTGCCATCGTACACAAAATCTTGGAGGTGAGGGTGGAAAGGATATTCGCCTTCACACCGCTTCCTAATCCGTCGGCCAGCACCAGGGTAGTATAGTCGCCGTTCACCGTGCAGGCCACGTTGTCGCCGCACAGTTCTTCGCCGTAATGGTTCAGCGAAGTGCATCCTGTTTCTAAGCAAAGTTCCATCACTCCGAGATTTTTTCTTCGGTTAACGTTTTCTTCAGCTTCAGCAGGGCCACCTTGGTCTCGGCAGTCGTCTCTCCCAACAATGACGCAATCTCCTGTGCCACACGCATCTGCTTCTTGATCACATCGTCGGTCGTGGTCAGTGTCTCCATCTTCACCTTCATGATCCGCTTTTCATAGTCAACAGTCTCCGTGACGTCCTTCAGAATGCCGAAGATGAGATCCTGATTGGCTAAATAGTTGATGGACACGTCCACATATTTGCCTGTGTTTGAGATAAACTCCTTCTTCAGCTCAACATTCTTCTTCTGGGCGTATGCGTTGCAGAAGTCGATGGGGTTGAAGTAGTCGATGGCAGGATGGCCTTTGGCGTAGGGGTCTTCGATGCCCAGCAGTTCGCGTCCGCGGTGGTTGATTTCCAAAATGTTCATGTCCGAGTCGAGCACCACGATGCCTTCCGGACTGTTCTGGATCACCTCCACAGAGAAGGACTCGGCGCGTTGGCGCATATAGGGCAGGCAGATGTCAATGTCGGCATAGCCATTATAGACGGCCCAGGCTTTCTCACGGCAGGTGGCATAGCCGCAGGAGCCGCAGTCGAGCTCGTCCTCCGGTTTGAATTTGCCGGTTTTGTGCAGGATGGCTTCGATTTCGCGCTCGCTGGCGGGCATGCTGTGGCTCCGGATTCGGGCATGGGCTGTGGCGAGCGGGACATCCACTTGCACAGGTGTCTGCGTGGCAGTGAACTGGCGTTTCTCGGCAGTGACATACTTGCGGATGTCCGACATGGCCTTGACGGAGCCCCCGTTCTTTTCCAACGAACACGGTCCATTCACGCAGGCATCCTCACACAGGTTCATTTCCAGTACCACGTGGTCCATGTGCTCGATGTTCTGCAATGCCTTGACACACTTCATCGGGCCGTCGATGGCGATATAGTCATAGCCATCCGGCAGTTCCGGGAAAGAATGGATGATACCTTGGGGGATGGGATATTCTTTGGCCAAGTTCGGCATCCCGTTCCGCTTCTGCAAAACGATATTGGTGATTTCGTCGAGTTGTACACCTTTTTCTTCGAAAAGTTGGATGACATCCTCAAAGGTTAAGACATTGTCGATAAGGTGGCACTCTTCCGCTTCGCGCTTCTTTGCGATACAGGGTCCGATGAAAACAATCTTGGCCTCCGGATGCTGTTTCTTGAGGATTTTGGCGTGGGCCACCATCGGGGAATCCACGGGGGCCAGGTATTTGAGGGCCATCGGATAGTATTCCTGAATCATGCGGCAAACTGCCGGGCAGGCGGAGGTGATGAAGTTTTTGAACTGACCGGATTTCAGCAGGTTGGCGTATTCCTGGGTCACGGCCTGGGCACCCACCGCTGTCTCCTCGGCATCAAGAAAGCCCAGTTTGGCTAACGCCAGCTTCATCACGCCGAAGTCGGAAAGTCCGAAACTGGAGATGAAGGAGGGGGCGACACTGGCGATCACCTTGTCGGAACCTGCCAGCAGGGCGCGCACCTCGTTGATCTCACTGTGCACCACTTTCGCGTTCTGCGGGCACACGAGCGTGCAATGGCCGCACAAGATACATCTGTCTTCGATAATTTCCGCCTGATGTCCCTTGATGTCAATGGCTTTCACCGGACATTCACGCAGGCATTTGTAGCAATCTTTACATTTCGCATTGCGAAACTCCAAATATAATGACATCTCCCCGGTCTATAATTCAATTAAAGGATAAACTTCTTTCACGAAAATCTCTTCCACATTCTCCTTGGTGACGTTGTGAAGAATGATGCTGCCGTCTTCGGCAAGCGAGGTGGCTTTCTGCTTCATGCTGTCTGAAAGGCCGTCGGTTCTGACATTTACGCCTTTGGCACAATGACCCAAACAGAAACTGGCTTGCAATTCCACCAGATCTTCCACGTCGTATTTTTTCAGGATGTCTTTTAAGGCTTGAATGACATCGTAAGAACCTTTCAGGTGGCAGGAGCTGCCAACACAAACTTTAATATTCATCATTGTTTTTGTTTTAATATATTTCTAAAATTGATTGTTTCCCTTTCTGTCGGCCCTGCCTGCAGGCGCCCCGTTTTCAAGGGGCGGCCTGCTGCAAAACCTTGTCCTCTCAATATTAACCTTTTATAACGAAAAAAACCTTGTTTTATTGTTCGCCATAGTAAGCTTGTTTGTATATGTCAATGATCTCACTGACGAGCGGATATTTCGGGTTGGCGCCGGTGCATTGGTCGTCGTGGGCCTTTTCAGACAGTGCGGCGACATTTTCCATGAACAATTTCTCATCCACACCCTCTTCCCGGATGCTCATCGGCATGTTCATGTCCTTCATCAGCTGGCGGATGGCCTTGATGAGGTTGTCGATGCTCTCCTCGTTGTCTTTGCCGCCGAAACCGAGGAAGCGTGCCGCCTTGGCCAGTTTCTCGTCCGCAATGAAATATTCATATTTCGGGAAAGGAACGAATTTGTTAGGTTTCAATGAGTTATACTTCACAACATAGGGCAGCAGGATGGCGTTGGCGCGGCCGTGCGGGATATGGTAGTCGCCGCCTAACTTGTGAGCCATACTGTGGTTGAGGCCGAGGAAGGCGTTGGTGAAGGCCATGCCGGCGATACAGGAGGCGTTGTGCATCTTCTCGCGAGCCTTCAGGTCGAACTGGCCGTTCTCGTAAGCGCGTTTCAGATAGGAGAATACGAGATCCATGGCCTGCAGTGCCAGACCGTCGGTGTAATCGTTGGCCATGTTGGAGATGTAGGCTTCGATGGCGTGGGTCAGCACGTCCATGCCGGTGTCCGCGGTGGCGCGTTTCGGCAGTGAAACCACGAACTGCGGGTCGATGATGGCCACGTTGGGGGTCACGGCATAGTCGGCCAGCGGATATTTGACGCCCCGCTTCTTGTCGGTGATGACCGTGAAGGCCGTCACCTCGCTGCCGGTGCCGGAAGTGGTCGGGATGGCGACCATCTTGCACTGGTTGCCCAAATGCGGGAATTTCACCACACGTTTGCGGATGTCCATGAACTTCTGGCGCAGACCGTCGAAAGAGGTCTCAGGATGTTCGTAGAAGAGCCACATGCCCTTGGCGGCGTCCATGGCGGAACCGCCCCCCAACGCGATGATGACGTCAGGTTGGAATGACCGCATCTCGGCCACCCCGCGCATGATGGTCTCCACATCCGGATCCGGCTCCACATCGGAGAAAATCCGGTAGTGGCAAGGCTCGCTGCGCTTGTTGAGATAATAGGTGACCTTATCGACATAGCCGAGTTGCACCATCATCGGGTCACTCACGATGAAAGCCTTGCTGAAGCCTTCCATGTGCTCCAGATATTGCACTGAACCGTACTCGAAATAGACTTTCGGCGGAATCTTGAACCATTGCATATTGACTCTTCTTTTTGCGATTTTCTTTTTGTTGATAAGATTGACGGTGGAGACATTCGCCGTGGTGCTGTTGTGACCGTAGGAGCCGCAGCCGAGGGTCAGCGACGGGGTGTTGGTGTTGTAGATGTCTCCGATAGCACCCTGTGATGACGGAGAGTTGACGATGATACGGCCCACCTTCATGGCTTTGCCGAATTTCTCGATCAGGTCGCTGTTGGTGCTGTGGATGATGGCTGTGTGGCCGAGACCGCCCATGTCGAGCATCTTGCGGCACATCTCGAAACCTTCCACGTGGTTGTTGACCACGTAGTAGGCCAGCACTGGGGAAAGTTTCTCGCGGGAGAGCGGATATTCCGGACCTACATCTTTCAGTCGCGCAATGAGGATCTTGGTTCTCTCGGGCACTTGCACGCCGGACTGTTGCGCGATCCAGAAGGGCGATTTGCCCACCACATCGGGATTCACCGCGCCTTTCTCGGAATTGATGACGAAAGCGGACACCTTCTTGATCTCCTCGTCGTTGAGGAAATAGCATCCGTTTTCCTTCATGTAGGATTCGAAAAGGTTGGAGATGACCTTGTCCACGATGACCGCCTGTTCGGAGGCGCAGATCATGCCGTTGTCGAAGGTCTTGGACATCATTAGGTCCGTGCAGGCGCGTTTCACGTTGGCGGAAGTTTCAATGTAGCAGGGCGCGTTGCCGGGTCCGACGCCGAGGGCGGGTTTTCCGCAGCTGTAGGCGGAGCGCACCATGCCGGCACCGCCGGTAGCCAGGATCAGCGACACCTTCGGGTGATTCATCAAAGCCATGGTGGCATCCACAGAAGGGTGCTCGATCCATTGGATACATGCCGCGGGAGCTCCGGCAGCGACCGCCGCGTCACGCAGAATCTTGGCTGCGGCCAATGACGACTGCTGCGCCGACGGGTGGAATCCGAAAATGATGGGGTTGCGGGCCTTCGCGCAAATCAGCGACTTGAACATGGTGGTGGATGTCGGATTCGTCACCGGGGTCACGCCGGCCACAATGCCGACAGGCTCGGCCACTTCCACATAACCCTCCATCTCATTGTTCTCCACGATTCCGACCGTTTTCTCATTCTTGATGGAGTTCCAAATATATTCGGTGGCGAAAATATTCTTGATGATCTTGTCCTCATAGACCCCGCGATGCGTCTCGTCCACGGCCAGGCGTGCAAGCTCGCGATGGTGCTCTAACCCGGCTAAAGCCATCGCATAGACAATCTTGTCCACTTGCTCCTGGTTGAAGTCAACGTATGTTTTCAATGCCTCTTCCGCGTTCCGGACCAAGGCGTCTATCTCACTTTCTATCGATAATTTTTTATCGACTGTTTCATCTGATTTTACACTTTCTTTTTTCATATTATAAAAAATATAGGTATTGTTTAATTATCTTCTAATGTGTTGATTTTGCTGGTCGTGGAGGACTTCACTGCCAGATTGTGAGCAAGAACAGCTAAAGAAGACGGCAGATTTTCGTTTTTCACGAGTACGTCTTCGGGTACTTTCAGTGGTACGAAAGCGAAGTTCCAGATGGCCTTGATGCCGCACTTCACCATTTGGTCGCACACGTCCTGCGCCTGGTCGTCGGGCACAGTGATGATGCCGATGCGGATCCCCATCCGCTGCACGAGGCTTTCCATCTTCTCCATAGGGAGGATGTGTTTCCCCTCTAACTGGAGTCCGCACAAGTAGGGGTCTTTGTCAAAACCCACCACGATGTTCAAACCGAATTTGGCGAATTTGGAGTTGGTGAGGAGAATGCGCCCCATGCTGCCGACCCCAACCAAGATGGCTTCATCCAGTTTGTTGTAACCCATGTAGTTATCGATATCGACAAGCAGTTGTTTCACTTCAAAGCCGGTTCTGGGATGCCCGGCCACGCTGCTCACCTGCGCCAGATCTTTGCGCACCAATACGGGGTTGAGGTTCAAATGTTGGGCAAGCAATACAGAAGAGACAGACTCCACCCCCTCAGCCTTCAGCCGGCTGATGTAGCTGTAGTACAGCGGGAGCCGGCTCAAAGTCGATTTCATGACCACCAAAGTGGGTGTATTCTGCCTGGACATATCGATAATTTTTTATCTATTTAATTCGGCTGCAAAAATACATTTTTTTTGAAACAAAAAAGGACAAGGGTCAATTTTTTTTCATACCACCCAAATGCCCTTATTTCAGCAGTTGCGCCGTGTGCGCCTTGGTGTTCACCTTGCCGATGGCGTCGATGATAACACCTTGTTCGTCAATGACGTAGGTAGTGCGCAGCGTGCCTTCGGTCACCTTGCCGTACATTTTTTTCTCGCCCCAGGCCTCGTAGGCTTTCAGGATGGTGAGGTCGGTATCGGCGATGAGGTGGAAGGGCAGCTCGTGTTTGGCGATGAACCGTTGGTGCGAGGCGGCGGAGTCGCGGCTCACGCCCAACACCTCATAACCCAAGGCGAGGAACCGCTGGTAGTTGTCGCGCAGGTCGCAGGCTTCGGCAGTGCAGCCCGGCGTGCTGTCCTTGGGGTAGAAATAGAGCACGAGCTTTTTCCCGGCGAAGTCGCTCAGTCTCACGGTGTTCCCGTTTTCATCAACGCCCTCGAAATACGGGGCTTTTGTTCCAATTTGCAACATAGTATTGGTGTTTTTATTGAGGTGGCAAAGGTACGATTTTATTTACACCAAGGAGATGCCGCATTGGGAAAAGTGGAAAAACAAGTTGGAAAAAATATAGCCCTTTCCATGTCGCAAGCCTTCGGAATCAACACGTGGGTGGTCGGCCTTGTTGTGGCATTCCTCATCGGTCTGCTGATTATCGGCGGGGTCAAGCGCATAGCCAAGGTGGCGGAGGTTATCACCCCTTTCATGGCTATCTTTTACATCTTGCTCTCCTTAGTGGTGCTTGCGGTGCATTATCAGATGATTCCGCATGTGTTTCATGAGATGCTGCGTAATGCGGTGGGGGCAGGTCCGTTAGGTTCTGCCATTCTCGGCACCGCGATTTCCTGGGGCGTGAAGCGCGGCCTTTATTCCAATGAGGCCGGTCAGGGCTCAGGTGCTATCATGGCTGCTCCCGCCAAGGTAGATCACCCTGTCAAACAAGGTCTTGTGCAGGCCTTTTCTGTCTATATTGACACCCTGTTGGTCTGCACCGCCACCGCTGTCATGATTCTTGCCTGCCAAACCTACAATATCATTGACCATGTGCAGGAGACGGAAACGGGCCAAACCACGGTCACCTATCTGCAACAAAACCCCGACGCCCCTATCGGCGAACCCGGTGTTTTTTACACCATCAATGCCGTTGCCACGCTGGTAGGCCACAAGGCCGCCACTGCCCTGATTGCCATCGCCCTCTTCTTCTTCGCCTTCACTACCATCATGGCCTACTATTATTATGCCGAAACCAACCTTGTTTATCTCTTCAGCCGTTTTCGCAGAAGACGTTTGCAGCGCTTGCAGAAAAAGGAACAAGACCTTGAGACGATCGAAAGGGAGAAATCGAAAATGGAGCTCTCCGACAGTGCATTGGGCGGCAGCCGCGGCGAGAAAATTGTGGTGGGGATATTGCGTGTCACGCTCATTGTTTCCGTGTTTTTAGGAGCCATTGGCGACAGCGATGCCATGTGGTCCATTGGCGATATCGGCGTGGGAGCCATGACCTGGATCAACTTGATTGCCATATTCTTGCTCTCTTCCAAAGCGTTACGCGCCCTCCACGACTACGAGCAAGCCAGGAAAAAAGGCGAAGAACCGCACTTTGATCCCAAAAAACTGGATATCGAAGGGGCTGAATTCTGGGAGACGCTTAATGGCTAAAGCGTCCCTGTTTCTTCACGCCTTTGACGAAGGTTCGAGATATTTTCGTACTTTTGCGCTTTCAAATAATACCCGTTATGAGTAAGAAAATCAACCTTTTTTGCATCGTGATGATGCTGTTCGCCTTTGTCGCGCGCGCCGACGAAGGCATGTGGCTGCCCTATTCCATCAATGGGCAGAATTTAGCTGACATGCAGCGACTTGGCTGCAAGCTTACGGCCGAACAAATCTTCAGTTTCAACCAACCCAGCCTCAAGGATGCCATCGTGCAGTTCGGCGGTGGCTGCACGGGCGAGCTTATCTCTCCGGAAGGACTGCTGCTCACCAACCACCACTGCGGCCTCGGTCAGGTGCAGGCGCACTCTTCCGTGGAACACGATTATCTGAAGGACGGATTCTGGGCTCGCAGCAAAGACCAGGAACTTCCGAACGAAGGCCTTTCTGTGCTGTTTCTCAATTACATAGAGGATGTGACCACGGCGGTGCTGAAAGATGTGAACGACAATATGTCTGAAAACGACCGCGCGGATAAGATTGCCGAAAATATCAAACGGCTGACTACGGAGAAGAAAGGCACCCGCGACGTGCGCGTGGAAATCGTGCCCTTCTATCATGGAAATCAATACATCCTGTTTGTGTATGACGTCTATAAGGATGTCCGTCTGGTGGCTTGTCCGCCGTGGGGCATCGGCAAGTTCGGGGCTGACACCGACAACTGGACTTGGCCGCGCCACAAGGGCGACTTCTGCATTTTCCGTGTCTATACCGCTCCTGACGGTTCTCCTGCCGAATACAGCAAGAACAATGTCCCGATGAAGTCAAAACACTTCCTGCCGATTTCCTTAAAAGGCGTTCAACCAGGTGATTATACCATGATTTTGGGCTATCCTGGCTCCACCGACCGTTACTCCACTTCCGGATCTGTGAAAAATCTGATTGAGCTGGAAGATCCCGCCATCGTCGCTTGTCGCACCACCAAACTGGAGCAGTATCGCAAGCACATGGATGCCGATCCTGCCGTTTTCATCCAATATGCCTCCAAGCAGGCCAGCGTGAGCAACTACTGGAAATATTCTATCGGACAGATCAAGCAGCTGAAACGCAACAAAGTGTATGAGAAACGTCTGGAACAGGAACAGGCTTTCCGAAATTGGGCGAATGCAGATCCTAAGAGAAAGGCCAAATATGCCGGTATCTTCGACGATTTCGACAAATATTGGGCGCATCAGTCCAAATATACCAAAGCATTGCTCTATCACCGCGAAGCCGGTTGGAACGGTGGCGAAGCCGTTCGCTTTTCAATGAGATTCAGAAGCGTTGACCGTGCTTTTTCGGAGAAAATCCCTCAAGAGAATATTGCCGCCTACACCAAGAAAATGAAGGGCGACGTGGAGGATTTCTTCAAGGATTACAACAAAGAATTGGACCGCGATGCCACTATCGCATTGCTGAACTTGTTCTATAAAGATGTGGACCCCAGCCAATTGCCTGCAACTATCAAGAAAGTGGGTGATAAAACGGGTGGCGATTTCACAGCCTTTGTGAACAATGCTTTTGCAAAATCGATCTTTGTGGACAAGGCCAAACTCACTGCTTGGCTGGAGAATCCGAAATCGATTGCCAAAGATCCGATTTTCGCCTTAATGCAGGAGATTGTGAACTCATACATCACATTGGGCGAAGAAGCTGAGAAAGTGGATTGCGGCCGCGCCGACCGCTTGTATATGGAAGGTTTGATGGAGATGCAGAAGGATCGCAACTTCTATCCGGATGCCAACTTCACCATGCGCCTCACCTACGGCAGTGTGAAAGATTACCAGCCTGCCGACGGTGTCACCTACAACTACTACACCACATTGGACGGTGTGATGGCAAAGTACATCCCTGGCAATTGGGAGTTTGACGTGCCGCAGGAGCTGATTAAGCTGTGGGAGAACAAAGACTACGGCCGCTATGCCGACAAAAACGGCGATTTGGTAGTCAACTTCATCACCACCAATGACATCACGGGCGGCAATTCCGGTAGCCCCGTTATTGATGCACAAGGCAATCTCATCGGACTGGCCTTCGACGGCAACTGGGAAGCCATGAGCGGCGACATCGCCTTCGAGAACGAAGTGCAGCGCACCATCTGTATGGATGCCAGATACTTGCTGTTTATCATCGATAAGATGGCCAATGCCCAGAACCTGATGCAGGAACTGAAGATTGTGCAATAATTACAGTAAATTTTGCGATATGCCCTATCATTGTTGGGGCGTATCGCATACGCCCTTTTGTAGAGACGTGCCATGGCGCGTCTCTACTTGTTTATACGCACATGTCTTAAATCCAACATGTTGACCGGATTTGTGCCCAACCCTTCGACGTTTCTCTGCACAAAACGTGCGACTTTGTCGTAATAGAGGACGACGAACGGTGCGTCTTCCACCAACATGGAATCCATGAGGGCATAATATTCGTTGCGTAGCGAGTCGTTGGTGCAACGTTGCGATTTTTCGTATAGTTGGTCGAATTTCGGATTGACGTAATGGGTGTAGTTGGAACCGTTTGGTTGCAGGTTTTTGGAATAGAAGAGCGACATCTGGTTTTCCGCGTCGGGGTAGTCGCAGATCCATGAACCACGGAAGAAGGGGAGTTGGTAGCTGCGCATCATCTCTCTCTGTTGGGCCGCTTGTGCCACGTCTAATTTCAGCCTGATGCCGATTTCCCCTAATTCGTGCTGAATGTACTGGCACAAATCCGCATATTGCGCGGATACGGTCAGCGTGATTTCGGGAAGCCCTTTGCCGTTCGGGAAGCCCGCTTCCGCCAGTAATTTCAAGGCTTTCTGTGGGTTATAGTCGTAGCCGTCCGTGCGCTCGGGATTGTAAGAGGGCATTCCGCGCGGAACAAAACCGCCGATTCCGGCATAACCCATGTTGTTGCGCAGGTATTTCATCATCTTGTTGCGGTCGAAACCGTAGTTGATGGCTTGTCGTATGCGTTTGTCCATCAGAGGATTCCGTTTGTCTGTCGGCTTCAGGTTAAAGCCTAGGTATTCGGTGTTGAGATAGGGACCCGTAATCAGGGCGATTTTGTCCGCATATTCGGGATTCAGTCGTCCGTCTTTGGTCAGCAGAGCATCCTTGTAACTCGGGTCCACGCCCGACATGAAGTCCAAAGTTCCCTTCATAAATTCCATGAACACAGACTGTTTGTCCACGATGAAGGACACAGCGACCGCATCGATATAGGGAAGCCGGTTGCCTGCGGAGTCTTTCTCGAAATAGTTCGGGTTTTTGCGCATCACCAATTTCACTCCCTCTTCCCACAGCTGCATCTGGAAAGGGCCGGTGCCGACGGGATATTTGCGGTAATCCTTGCCGTAATGTTCCACTACCTCTTTGGGAACCACGGAGCAATATTTCATCGTCAGGATGCCGAGAAACGGCGGGAACGGTTCGGAAAGCTCGATTTGGAATGTAGTGTCATTCAACGCTTTGAAGGCCGGGGAACCGTCGTCGTAGCGTTTCACTTTCTGGAAAATCCACGCGCCGGGCGAGGCTACTTCGGGATTGAGAATCCGTCCCAAACTATAGACGAAGTCCTCTGCTGTGACGTACCGCGGCTTTTCGAACGGAAAATACTCTGTTTGGTGGAACTGCACGTCGTTGCGCAGGATGAAGGTGTAGGTTTTGCCATCCTCGGAAATCGTCCAGCTTTTGGCGATGGCCGGCACCACCCGCAACTGTTCGTCCATGTCCACCAAACCGTTGTACAGCTGGTTGCAGGGCCAGATGGTGGATTGCCCGGACGAGAATGCCGGGTCCAAAGTGAGGATGCCGGACGATTCGTTATAGTGGAAAATCTGCTTGTCGGGATGGTTGAATTTGGTCTTGCAGGAGACAAACAAAACAATGATTATCAGCAGAACTGATGATTTCTGAACGATCAATCTCATATTAAGA
The DNA here is from genome assembly GCA_016281255.1 of Bacteroidales bacterium. Classification (GTDB taxonomy): domain Bacteria; phylum Bacteroidota; class Bacteroidia; order Bacteroidales; family WCHB1-69; genus F23-D06. The sequence goes on along the minus strand of JAEEIG010000002.1, from coordinate 12,596 downwards.
CAATGCCTGGTTGATTTTCTTCGAGGATTCCAACAGGGAGTTGTACTCTTCGGGCGTGATGTCGATGTAGAAATAGTATATCGGGTTCACCGGCTGTCCGCCCTTGATCACCTCATAGTGCAGATGCGAGCCGGAAGACATACCGGTGGAACCCACATAACCAATAAGTTGACCTCGTTTCACCTTTTGTCCGGGTTTTACGGTGGCTTTCGACATGTGGGCGTACAACGTCTGATAGGAGTAGCCGTGGTTCAGCACCACGCAGATGCCGTAGCCGGAACCGGGCTTCTCGCGCGAAACCGTGCCGTCGGCGGTGGCGTAGATGGGAGTGCCTTTCGGAGCGGCGATGTCGATGCCAGTATGGTTGCGCAACGTCTTGAGAATCGGGTGATAACGTCTTCCGAAGCCGGAGGTGATGGTGTACATGTTTTTCAACGGGCGGATGGCCGGGATGGCTGCGAGCATCTCCGCTTTTTTGTTGGCGATTTTCTCCAAGGTGTCTAATGAGCGCGCCTGCACCGCCATTCTGACGGTCAGTTGGTCCGCCTTTTTGTTGGCAGCCTTCAGCAGCGTATAGGCCTCGGAGCGCGAAAGACTGTCGTAGCGGGTGTCTTCTATCAGCAGCGGGTATCGCTCGCTGACGGGCAGCGGATCCGCTTCGAAGACGTTGCGATAGACGTTGTCGTCGCGGTCTTCGATATCGGCCAAGGCTTCCGACATCACGTCAAGGCGCGAACTCAGGTAATCTACCTCTTCTTTCAGCTCGTTGTTCTCCTTTTCTAAAATCTTGACTTTAGGGGAATCGATGAAATAGAACCCGATCCATACAAACACCAAGGCAAAAGCCACGCCGCTGGCAAACACCCATGCAATCCGTTTGAAGAGGTGTTTGAAGCTGAGCTTGACCTTTTCGTAGGTCAGTGTCTTCGGGTTAAAATGGTAGAATGACTTCGGCATTTCTCTTAGTTACATCCGATGCAGATTTGGTCGCCCAGGCCATAGCTGTTGATGTTTCCGCTGTTTCTCTTGATGAGGATCTTCAGTTGGATACCATACCGTTGGGCGATATAGCGGTAGGTGTCGCCTTCCTGCAAAGTGTGGTAAGGCACAGAGGATTTTGTGCTCTTCATTTCGAGGTAAATTACCTCATCTTCAATAGGTTCCGACCCATCATAAACATCGTTGTAGAGCCGCAGGTTCTTTTCCGTCATTTGCAAAGAAGCAGCCAATTTTTGGTAGGTGTCGCCGGGTCGCGCCAAGATGAACTTCGTCTTGTTGTTCTCGTAAACCGGACGGCTGGTATAAGGATAATAAGCTGATTTGTAGGGGATAGAGTAGGGGTCCAGTACGAAAACGTTTAATCCGTTGACCTTCTCGGGCAGTTGAGTGGAGACCTGTGCGGTTTGGGCAGGTCGCTGAGGCTCAGGCTGTTGCACTGTCGGCTGAACCTGTTGCTTCGCAGGTTGTTCTTGCTGTCTCTGTTTTGGCTTCTCATTTTTCTCCACAATGACCTGAATGCCGTTCATTTCCATGGTGTCTGACTTTGCCACCGTTTTTTGTTTCTCCTCTTTCGGAGTCTCCACCGGCTTTTGAGGGACGGGTTCCTCCTTCTTGGCTATGGGTTCCGCGGGCTGTTCGACAGGCTGAGTGACAGGTTGTTGAGCGGGTTTGGCGGCGGCGGGTTGTTGCTGCGCCAAAGTCGTGTGGGGCTCGCCAACACGCTCAGGTTGAGGTTTCTGCATGGCGCGCAGAGCAACTGTGTCGCCCAATTTCTGCGCCACTTTGCGGTCATAGTGCATCAGATAATATTTCTCGATGATGGAAATCAGCGTGTCGGCATACTTCGGATTTCCGGAAAATCCGGCTTCCAAAAGTCCGTTAGCCCATGATTTATAATCGGTTATGGGATAGTAGAACAATTTTACGTAGCGGCTTCTCGTGGACAGGAACAGCGAGTGGTCGCGGTAGGATTCCGCATCGGTGGCGTATTTCCGGTAGCAGTTCTCCTGTTTTTTGTCGGCCGGACGGTAGTAGGTCTCGCCCGTCCACTCCTGTGTGTGACACATGATGGCGAAGTGGTTGTGGCATTCGCGCACCAGGTCGTTCGTGCCGGCCTGAGAAGAGTAGATAGCCTGTGCCAGCGTGATGCTCGCCGGAACGCCGTAAAGTTCCATCTCCTGCATCGCAAGATCCTTATAATCATCAATGTAGTCATAAATGCGATCCTCCATCGTGTACTGTGCAAAGCCGATGGAGACCAGGCATAAGCCTGCCAATAAACCAAATATCTTTTTCATCGTTTCTGAATTATCGTCTTAATAAAATTTGATCCCCGGGATGAATAATGGAATTTTCATCCAACATGTTGTATTTCAGAATGTAACGGAGCTGAACACCGTAGCGCTGCGAGATATAGCGCAACGTCTCCCCGGATTGAACGGTATGGATCCGCACCGGGTTGCCGTGGGCTTTGGCCTCCACATATACAATTTCGTTCTCCACGGGTTCGTCGTTAGGGCCAGCGTCGTTGAATTTCCGCAAATTGTCGCACATCACCATGATGTCTTGCGAGATTTTCTCGTAAGTGTCCCCTTTTTCGGCGATCACGAAGTAGGTGTTGTTGTTTTTAAACACCTTGCGATAGGTGAATGGGCTCTGATCGGAGGGATATTCGCTTCCGAGGGCGGTGAACACCTTCTTGCCGTGCTTGTTCGTCGTAGGTTGCTGGCCCTGCGGCGCGGCAGGGGCAGTGTTTTCTGTCACAGGCTTGGTCCCGGGTTCCGTAAGCGGACATTTTCCGTACGTCTGTTGGTAAATCGTGTCCAGTGCGGCGATGTTGAACCGTTCGATGAGGCTGATGAGGCGGTCGGCATACTGCGGGTTGGTGGCATAGCCGTCCTGTTTCAGGGTCCGCGCCCACGACCTGTAGTCCATAATGTCTAACTGGAAGAGGTTGGCATAGCGCTTCCGGCTGGTCAGGAACAGTGAATGGTCGGTGTAAGATTCTGACACAGAGGTGTATTTGCGGAAACACTCCTGCAGCTCGTCGTCGTCGATGAGGATGGTGTCGCCCGTCCACTCGGTGTGGCACTTGATGCCGAAGTGGTTGTTGCCCTCCACGGCCAGACGACTTTTGCCGCAGGCACTCTCGAAGATGCCCTGTGCAATGGTGATGCTGGCCGGAATCTTGTACTCCTGCATCTTTTGGATGGCCACATCGGCGTACTGCTCGATGTAGTCGCGGATGTCTTGCTCATTGTACTGCGCAAAACAGGCGAGTCCGGACATCAGTCCGAACAGAACACACCATAACTTTTTCCCGAAATTATCCATCATACAGTATCCATTATCCATTAAGCCAACGATTCCATGACCAGGTTGGTGTAGAATTGTTTAACATCCAAGCCGCGGCTTTTCACTTGCGCAGGAATGATACTCAAGGCTGTTTGACCAGGTATCGTGTTGACTTCCAGGAAGTAAGGTATTCCTGCTTCTTCGTCAAGGATGAAGTCCACGCGCACAATGCCTTTGCAGTCGAGCTGCCGGAACACCAACTCGGCATACTGTTTCACCAGTTGCTGCATGTCGGGAGCGATTTCCGCGGGGGTGACCAGGCTGTGTCCCACATCCGTGTATTTGGCGTCATAGTCGTAGAATTCGTTGTGGGCGATGATCTCCGTGATGGCCACCATCTGCACGCCGCCGTAGGCGGTGGTCACGCCGCAGGCCAGCTCGCGACCGTGGATCATCTTCTCCACGATCAGCTGGTTGTCATATTTCAGAGCCTCTTTGAAAGCCTGGGTCAGCTCCTCGCGGCAATGCACTTTCGTGACACCAACGCTGGATCCCGAGTTACAGGATTTTACGAAGCAGGGATAGCCGCAAACCTCCTCGATACGCCCGATATCCATCGGGTCGCCTGCATAGAAGTGCAGCGACGGGGCGATGGGGACACCCAACTGCGCGACTGCCAAATTGCAGTAGAACTTGTTGAAGGTGAGCGCGGAAGGGAAACTGGTGCAGCCGGCATACTTCTGTCCGATCATCTCGAAATAGCTTTGCAGTTTGCCGTTTTCGCCGGGGGTCCCGTGGATGGCGATGAAGGCGAGGTCGAACACGATTTTCCGACCGTCAATCGTCAGTGAAAAATCGTTTTTGTCGATTTGGACGGCGCGACCGTCAGGCGTCGTGTAATGCCAGTCATTTCCTTTGAAATGAATCAGATACGGTTCGAACAAAGTCTTGTCCAGCTGATTGAAAATATTGTCGCCGGTCTTCAACGAGACCTCATATTCGCCGGAATCTCCGCCTGCTATTACTGCAATTCTATACATAGTTATACCTTATTTTATACAAATTGCAAATATAAGGTTATTATAGACGGCTTTTTTGAGAAAAAAAATGTTTTTTTAACAGCGGAATGTGTGTTATTCGGTCAATTGTTGCGCCATGCAGAAGCGGTAATACTCGCCTTTTTTCCCCATCAGTTCTTGGTGGGAACCTATCTCCGAAATCTCTCCGTTTTTGAGGAAGAGAATCTTGTCGGCAAAACGTATCGTGCTGAGTCTGTGAGCGATAATGATGCCGGTATGATGCTTGATGTACGGTAGCAACGCCTCTTGGAACAGCAGCTCCGACTCGTTGTCCAGCGCGGAGGTGGCCTCGTCGAGGATGAAAATCTGCGGGTTACGCAGGATGGCCCGGGCGATACTCAGCCGCTGCCGTTGCCCGCCAGAAAGCCGCATCCCCCTGTTGCCGATTTCCGTTTGATAGCCGTTTTCCAGCTGCATGATGAAGTCGTGGGCCTGTGCGATTTTGGCGGCGGCCACCACCTGCTCCTCCGTGGCGTCCTCCACCCCGAAGGTGAGATTGCGGTAAACGGTGTCGTCGAAAAGCAGAACGTCTTGATGCACAATGCCAAACAGACTCCTCAGGTCGCTCAACGCATATTGATTCGTGGGTGTACCGTCAATCAGAATTTGTCCAAACCGAATGTCGTAAAACCTTGACAGCAAATCCACTAAAGTTGATTTCCCGCTTCCCGATGGTCCCACAATGGCCATGGTTTCCCCTTTCTTCAACGAGAAACTGATGTGCTTCAGCACGTCGCACTCTTCCTCGTCCGCGATGTCGTTGTTGTAGGAGAAACTAACGTCCTTGAATTCGATTTTGTCCTGAAAATCAGTGATATGCGTTGGATTTTCCACGTCTTTGATCTGCTCGTCAGCATCGATCACTTCGTAGATGCGGGCTGCGGCGCTCAGCCCTTTCCGCATTTGGTAGTAGGTGGTGGCCAAGGATTTTGCGGGCGGGATCATGCGGGCGAAGACCACAAAATAGAGCATGAACAGCGAGCCGTTTGCGGCAAAACTCTCAGGAAAGGCCACCAACCCAATCAAACAGATGGCCAAAGCGGTGAATATACACAGAAACTCAATCAAAGGGGATCCTAACTCTTTGATTCTGAATATTTTCTTGTTTAGACGATAGAATTGGAAATTTTCTTTCCGGAATTGCTCGGAAACGTACTGTTGAGCATTATACCCCTTGATGACACGCAGCCCGTCGACTGCCTCTTCGAAATAGGCGGTCATTCTGCCTATAAGTTGTTGTGACATAAGGGAATAGTTTCGTATATTTTTGCCGATGATGGAGAGAACGACGCCCATCGCCGGAATAATCAGCAGGGTGATGATGCTGAGTTTCACGCTGATGGTGAAGAGGGTGATGAGGTAGGCGATTATCAGGAAAGGGTCGCGGCAAAGTGCTAACAATGAAGAAATTATCGACCATTCAACCTCCAAAACGTCAGCTCCTATGCGGCTGATCATGTCGCCCGACCGCTGTTTGGAGTAGAACGCGAGGGGCAGTCGAAGCATTTTGCGGTAGAAGTCGTCGCGGATATTGAAGAGGATGCCGGAACGTATATGCGACAGCCAAAACATCCCCGCATAGCGGCAAAGGTTCGAGAGGAAGGAGAGCAGAATCATGGTGGCAGCGATGAAAATGAGGGCCGACCCCTGGCCGTGCCGTTCGATCACCGTGCCCATCGTGTAATAGAAAGTGTCGATGACGTAATCCGGGGAGAGCGAGAAGTCGGGCTTGACTGTCACGGGCTCCACCTGGCCGAACAGCACCTGCAGGAACGGGACTAAAAGTGTGAGGGTGAAGATGGAAAAAATGGCATACAGAAATTGCACAATTAGGATGAGCGCAATCTGTAACTTGTAGTTTTTCAGATACTTTAAGATTCTGCCAAGGTATTCCATGCCATTTTCAAATCGGAGGCAAAAGTACATTTTTTTTATCCACAATTTTTGTACTTTTGCAGCGCAAAAATTATTGTATGGCAAACTATCCGGATTCGATTGACAGAATAACGAAAGCACGGCTCAGACTGTCGGCCTTCGGCTCCATTTTCAGCATTGCGCTCACCATGTTTTTCATCGGGGCATTGTGCTTCTTCGCGTTTTTCTCCATGAGATACTTGCAGAATCTGTCGCAAAAAATTGAAATGGAAGTGCTTTTCTATTCAGACATCAAGGAGGCGGATATAGATGCGCTCGAAAAGAAAATCAAGCTGCAACCCTATATCGAATCGTCGCGCGTCTCTTCCCGCGAGGAGAACACGCGCACGGCACAGCAGATTATCGGCAGCAACTTCACCGAGGTGATTCCCAACCCTATCAACGCATCCATCATCATCAATGTGAAACCGGAGTATGCCAATTCCGACTCCCTGAACAAGATTTCCAAGGAATTGAAACGAAATGCTATTGTGCAAGATGTTGATTATCCGGACAAAATCGTCAAATCCATCAGCAATAATTTTATGAAGATACAGTGGGTGATTTTGGCCATCTGCGCTGTTTTCATGATTATTTCCATGCTTTTGGTGGCCAACTGCATCCGGTTGAACATCTATGCCAAACGGTTCAATATCAAGAGTATGCTTTTGGTGGGCGCCACCCCGAAATTCGTGCGTAAGCCGTTCGTGACCAAAGGAATGTTACAAGGCATTTGGGGCGGTCTGATTGCTGTGGCCTTGTTGGCGCTTCTTCTGCTCTATGGAAACAGCGCGGCTCCGAAGTTCATCGACTTTTCCGCGATGCTCTACATTGTCATTATCCTTTGTGCTGTTTTTGTGTTCAGCATGCTGTTCACGATGTTGATCTCCGCCTTTTCCGTTAATCGGTATGTCCGCATAGATGACGAAAGATTGTATATGTAAATAATTAATAACCAATATTATGAGTTCAAACAACGAAACTGTGAATAATGTGAGAGGCAACCGTCCTCCCCTTTTCCGCAAGATGAATTACATTCTGATGGGCGTAGGCGCGCTGCTGTTGCTTGTCGGTTATGTCTGCCTGGCTGGCGGTGATGTGCCCGACGAGGTGTTCGACGGTGAAATCTTCAACACCCGTCGCATTGTGGTGGCTCCCGTTCTGATTTTCCTGGGCTTGGTGGTTGAAATCGTGGCCATCATGTGGCATCCGAAAGCTCCCAAGGCCGATAACGAATAACTTTTTTGAAATGAGCTGGTTAGAAGCACTGATTCTGGGAATCGTTCAAGGATTGACAGAATTTCTGCCCGTCAGCAGTAGCGGGCATCTCACTATTTTGTCCAACCTGTTTGGTCTGGAGGGCGAATCCAACCTGACCATGATCGTGGCGCTTCATGTGGCTACTGTTCTGAGCACTTTGTTCATTCTCTGGAAAGAGGTCGTTTGGATTTTCAAGGATCTGTTCACGAAACAATCCTGGAAAAGTTATTCGGGCTTGAACGAAGGCACCAAATACGCTGTCAACATTCTGATTTCGATGATTCCTGTGGGTATTGTCGGATTTTTCTTCAAAGATACGGTGGAGGAGATTTTTGGCTCCGGTCTCCTGATTGTCGGCATCATGTTGCTGGTTACGGCGGCATTACTGGCCTTCTCCTACTACGCCAAACCGCGTCAGCGCGAAACGATTTCCCCGCTGCACGCCTTCATCATCGGTATCGGTCAGGCCGTGGCCGTGCTGCCCGGTCTGTCACGTTCGGGAACCACCATCGCCACCGGTCTTCTGTTGGGCAACAAGAAGGAGAAGATGGCGCAATTCTCGTTCCTGATGGTCATCCCTCCCGTCTTGGGCGAGGCGCTTTTGGACACGATGGATATCGTTGAACAGGGGTTCAGCACCGCTATGAGCGGTATCTCCCTCGGCACTATGATTGTGGGCTTCCTCGCCGCATTCGTCACCGGCTGTCTGGCCTGCAAATGGATGATCAATATCGTGAAGAAGGGCAAACTGATTTGGTTCGCCGTTTACTGCGTGATTGTCGGTCTCTTAGCCATTGTTCTCGGGCTATGCTAAAGAAGATGATTCACGATGTCACCTTCGAGTTGCCGGAGATGGACATCAATGCCGAAGGGGATTTGCTGTTGTTTGACAAGCCCTATAAATGTACCTCTTTTGATGTGGTCGGCAAGGTGCGCAAACATGTGCAACGCGCTGTGGGGCACCGTGTTAAGGTGGGTCATGCGGGCACTTTGGATCCCTTGGCCACCGGGCTTCTGCTCATTTGTGTGGGCAAGATGACCAAGCAGGTGGATGCCCTTCAGGCGCAGGAGAAGACCTACACGGGCACCTTCATGATGGGTGCGACCACCCCGAGTTTCGATCTGGAGAAGCCGATCGACGCCACTTATCCTTACGAACACATCACCGAGGAGATGGCTTTGGCGGTTGCCCGGTCTTTTACTGGTGAAATTCAGCAGGTCCCGCCGATTTTTTCCGCTGTGAAGCACCAAGGGGAACGCTCCTACGAGATTGCCCGCCGCGGCGAGGACGCCCCGTTGGCTGCCAAAAACATCACTATCTACGAGTTCGGGATTACCCGCTTCGCACTGCCGGAAATCGACTTCCGGATCCGCTGTTCCAAAGGGACTTATATCCGTGCCATCGCCCGCGATTTCGGTGCAGCCCTCGACAGCGGCGCCCATCTAACCGCCTTGCGCCGCACGCGCATTGGCAGCCTCTGTGTGGAAGATGCCATAAAACCGGAAATACGTGAGAGATCATAAAAAAAGGCGGCCAATCGGTCGCCTTTATAGATTAATGCAGCACACTCTATTCCGCGAGAAGCAAAACTTTGTCCTTGCTCACCTCGACTACGCCGCCGCGGATGTCGAAGAATTGCTCCTGATTTTGATCGTCCACCACTTTCACGCGACCCTCTTTCAAAGCGGAGACCAGCGGGGCGTGAGATTTGAGGATCTCGAACAGGCCGTCGATGCCAGGAAGTTGCACCAGAGAGACTTCTCCGGTGAACATCGTGCTTGCAGGAGTGATAATCTCTAGTTTCATAATCCGTTATTTTGCAGCAGCCAACTCTTTTTCACCTTTCTCGATGGCCTCTTCGATAGTGCCCACATAGCTGAAAGCGCTTTCGGGCAGATGATCTAACTCGCCGTCGAGAATCATGTTGAAGCCCTTGATGGTGTCTTCGATATTGACGAATTTGCCGGCCATACCGGTGAACTGCTCGGCCACGAAGAACGGCTGTGACATGAAGCGCTGCACACGGCGTGCGCGGTTCACGGTCTTGCGGTCCTCTTCGGAAAGCTCCTCCATGCCGAGGATGGCGATGATGTCCTGCAACTCCATGTAGCGTTGCAGACATTCTTTGACGCGTTGAGCGGTGTTGTAGTGTTCCTCGCCTACGATGTCGGGTGACAGGATACGGGAGGTGGAGTCGAGCGGATCGACAGCGGGATAGATGCCTAATTCGGAAATCTTACGGCTCAGCACCGTGGTGGCGTCCAAGTGGGAGAAGGTCGTGGCGGGTGCCGGGTCGGTCAAGTCGTCGGCAGGCACGTAAATGGCTTGCACGGAGGTGATGGAACCGCGTTTGGTGGAGGTGATACGCTCCTGCATGGTACCCATTTCGGTGGCCAGCGTGGGTTGGTAACCCACGGCGGAAGGCATACGTCCCAGCAATGCCGAGACCTCAGAGCCGGCCTGCGTGAAACGGAAGATGTTATCGACAAAGAAAAGGATGTCGCGGCCGACGGAGACCTCGTCGCCGTCACGGTAGCTTTCCGCCACAGTGAGGCCGGACAAAGCCACGCGGGCACGTGCTCCAGGGGGCTCGTTCATCTGTCCGAAGACCAGGGTGGCCTGGGACTTCGCGAGTTCGGCCAGATCAACTTTTGAGAGATCCCAGCCGCCTTCTTCCATGCTCTTCATGAAGGCGTCGCCGTAACGGATGACACCGGATTCGAGCATTTCGCGCAGCAGGTCGTTACCCTCACGGGTGCGCTCGCCCACGCCGGTGAACACGGTCGTGCCGCCGTAGTTCTTGGCGATGTTGTGGATCATCTCCATGATGAGGACGGTCTTGCCCACACCTGCGCCGCCGAACAGGCCGATTTTACCTCCCTTGGCGTAAGGTTCGATCAGGTCGATGACTTTGATGCCCGTGTACAAAACCTCCTGGTTGGTGGAAAGGTTGTCGAATGTGGGCGGCAAACGGTGGATGTCGTTGCGTTTTTTGGACGGGATCTCGCCGATGCCGTCGATGCTTTGGCCGATGACATTCATCAGACGGCCGTTGATGTTCTCCGTGGGCATGGTGATCATTCGGCCGGTGGCCACCACCTCCGTGCCTCGTTGCAGACCGTCGGTGGAGTCCATGGAGATACAACGCATGGTGTTCTCACCGATATCCTGCTCGCATTCCAGAATGAGCTTTTCACCGTTTTCTTTACGGACTTCCAAAGCATCATAGATATTGGGCAGCGTGACAGATTCGTCAAAATGGACGTCCACGACCGCGCCGATGATTTGGGATATTTTTCCTTTTATCTGTTCTGACATATTTTACAGTTGTTTTTCCTTAAAAATTTTGAGCCGCCAAAGATAAAAAAAATACAGATAATAAGACCCTAAAATTTTTTTTTTTCAAAACTGTCGAACCATATCAAAAAAAGTGTATTTTTGCCGCCGATTTCGCAAGCGGAAGTAGCTCAGTTGGTAGAGCACAACCTTGCCAAGGTTGGGGTCGCGAGTTCGAGTCTCGTTTTCCGCTCAAAAGAAGAGACGTTGTGTACAACGTCTCTTCGTGTTTTAAAGAAAAAACAAAAAAATGTTAAATTTAGCGAACGGGTTAGCCGTTAAGCTATAACACTATTTATTGCTTCATCTACTTCTTCCATAATGTATTTATCGCTCGCGGAGGTTGATGAAATGCTCGTGGCAGTGGGCTCCCGCAAAGTATTGCCTGTTGTCGCGGACACGCTTGAAGATGCGTGTGCGCGTGGCGACGGCCTGCTCGGGATCCGCGTCGTAGCGGGCGCAGAACTGCGGGTGGTCCAGCTGGAGGTCTTGGGCGTGCAACAAATCACCGGCGATGAGGCAGAAGCCGTCCACCGTGTAAACGGTGTGACCCGGAGTATGGCCCGGCGCAAGCTCGGCGACCACCAAACCGTCGAAGAGTTTCTCTCCATCGTGGAAAGTCTGGATGCGCCCCTTGTAGGCCTTCATCACCTGTTTCCACATTCCGTTGTTCGCTGCCATCGGACCGCCGTCTGCCCACGCATCATACTCCTCTTGTGAGAGGTAAACGATGGCATTGGGGAACGCCGCCTGGCCGTCGTGCAACAACCCGCCGATATGGTCGAAATGCAAGTGCGTGAGGCATACTGCCGTCACCTTAGCCGGGTCCAACTCGGCTTTTTTCATGCTTTCCAGCAGATGGCCGCCATTGTCAGCCCCCAATCCGGCGTCAAAGAGGATTGTGTTGGACGAATCAACGACTAAAAAAGCATTGATAGCCGCACGGGAAGCTCCATCTGGCATCAGCGTGGCGAGCAAATGGTCATCGTAGGAGCCTATGAAGAGCTCTTTGGACATCTCGTTCTCCTTGTCCACCAACCCGAAAATCATGGGTTTGCCGTCCTTATAAAGCAACGACACGCCATCTTTTGTGGTGATGGAGAAAGTGGGCTCCTGCGGGTTGTCCGTCGTTTGGGTTTGGGAATTGCCATTGCGACAGGAAACCGTCAGCAACAGGGTGGCGGTCAATAAAAGGATTGTGTGTTTCATATTTTTCGATTTTTTGATTCTTAATCTTCCAAATGTCTTGTCTCGTCAGTAAGACTGCGCAAAAAACAAAAGGATGTCAACGGATTTCCTTCACTATAAGACTTGGTCAACGTTGCCCATGGCCTGCCCCCCTGTTTCACCGTACCCTTCGGCTTGTCCGGCCAGCTCTCTTTTCTGGTATGATCTTGTGGCTAGTAGTTTTCCGCGTTGATCTCGAACCAGCCCTGGGAATAGAAGCAGACGGGGCAGACCTTGGGGGCTTCGGTGCCGATGACGATGTGACCGCAGTTGCGGCACTCCCAGATGCTGACACCGCTCTTGCGGAAGACCTCTGCGGCCTCCACGTTGTGCAACAGGGCACGGTAGCGCGCCTCGGGGTGCGTCTCGATGGCCGCGACGGCCCGGAACTGCTCGGCCAGCTCGTGGAATCCCTCCTCGTCGGCCTCGCGGGCGAACTTGTCGTACATGTCCGTCCACTCGTAGTTCTCGCCTTCTGCGGCGTG
>JAEEIG010000192.1 GCA_016281255.1 Bacteroidales bacterium | reverse complement strand
TGTCGCCGCCACCGAAGAAACCGCACAACACGCTCAGATAGAGGGGATCGAGCACAAGCAGGGCAATCGTCACATACCAGAAGAGTGCTTTCAGTACTTTCGATTCCATGGCGCAGATCTTCCGGCACAAAAGAACCAAAATCCAGCCGGTCAGGAAAGTGGCGACCGCCCCGGCGAGGCAAAACAGACCTAATTGCGTGTCGGTCATGCAGTCGCGGAACACATCAATTTGGATGCCCAATCCCATGAATTTCACCTCCTTGAATACACCCTGAATCATGGCCACAATCAGGTGCGCTCCTTCATGGATGAGGTAATAAGCCCCCACTGCAGCTAAGATCCCGATGTATTGTCTGGCCCGTTTTGACACGTTTTCAATAATATGTACCAAATCTTCTGTTTGCGTTCTTCCTATTGTCAGGTTCCTATCGCGGTCTGACCGTTGAAGCGCCGGAACAAGGGCAGTTGATGACAGGATTGCAATCAGGAGAAACAAGACCGTAGATGAGAGTGCTGGCACCGCTCAGATTCACATTCAAACCGGAGCAGATCGTGACATCGGCCGTGCTGGCACCGCTAAGGTTCCCGAACACAGACGGAGTCTCCAGAAGGGAAGCATTCAGAGTGCTGGCACCGCTAAGGTCGATGTCCATTTTCTCTAAACAGAAACCGTCCATGACAGCTTTCGAAGCACCGCTGAGGTCGAGGTCGATCTCATCGGCATCCACAGAACCTTGGAAATGAGAAGCGCCACTGAGGTCGATGTCCACGTCGTGACCGTTGAGATCGCCTGTGAAGGAAGAGGCACCGCTGAGGTCAATACTGTGCAAATTATCGGTGGCAGGGATGACGGCTTTGGCTTTGGTGCCATTGTACCAAGTATTCGGCTTGAAACCGATTTGCAATTTACCATTAACCACTTTCACAACCACTTTGTCGTGCGCCATATCGTCCACTGTGACAACCACATCGGTCACTTGGTCGCTCACGGTTACTTGGAAAGCGCCGCTCACATCAAGTTCGGAGAAGGAACCGTTGACAGGATAGTTACGGGTTGAGGGAACACCCCAATCTTTCGTGCAACCCAAGAGTAAGGCGCACAAGGAAATCATGATCAAAGTTTTTTTCATATCTCTTTTTTTTATTAGTTATCCTCCATTTTTCAGGCGGCAAAAGTACATTTTAATCCGGTGTTGTATTTTCATCTTACGGAATTTCCACACTTCTCACGAAAATCGGTCGGCGACATGCCGTATTTCCGGCGGAAGGCGGTGCAGAAATGGCTCTGGTATTCGTAACCCAGAAGAAGACCAATCTCTGCGATAGGCCAGGAAGTATCTTTCAAATAATTGACAGCCAAAGACATACGATGATCAAAGAGACATTGGAAAACCGTTTCGCCGAATTCTTGCTTGAAGGCCGACTTCAGCGTACACTCATTGGTGCCAACCATCGTGGCCAACTGGTGAAGCGACGGCGGATTCTGATACTGGGTCGTCATGATCTCGCGCGCCTCATGAATTTTGTCGGAAAGCACCAAATTGACAGGGGTAAACGTATCATCGGACTCGTTGACGCGGTTGATCATCATCGAAAGACAGTCCAAAATCTGGGTTTCCAGATATTTTTCGGCATAATTACCCATTTCGTTACACTGCTCGATCTCCTGAAACAGATGCAGCAGCTTTCGACTGGCCTGCGTTCCGGGTGGGGTGTAGGCAATCGACTCGTTGCGCTCGAAGTCCTTGCAGAAGGTGTTCAGCGCTTCCGGATGACGCTCCGCCAACTGCCGTACTACCGGTTCCGTCAGCACAATGTTGAACAGCTCGAAGGTCCCGCCGGCATGACAATGGTTCACGACAATGTCCTCCTCGGGGAAGAGCGAAAGACACACATCGCCCGTTCGCCAATGCCGGTCCTTGCCCTGACGGGTGCGCACCATATCGCTACTCTTTGCCAACGTCATCATCAGCACAGGCACTCCCGTCCGTTTAATCTCTAATTGACAATCCGCCAGCCCCCGGGCACGTTGACTCAATAGCAGAAAACGCCCTACCCTATTCTCTGTCAGAAGATTACTGATGTACTCGTTGTCGTAATAGGTGGTTCGGATACCGTCCTCCGACACTTTCGTCAACGCTGCCGCCTCGGGAAATTGGTCGGCGGTGATAACTCTGTCTCCTACTGTGATTTTACTTTGAATCATAATGCAAGACAACTTGTATTTCAGACACAATCCGAGCGCATTTTACAGCTCCTTGGATTCCTCCTCGGAACAATCCTGATTCCGTGACTCCTTCCATTCCAACACATGCGACATCACAGGCGAAAGATGTTTGTAGGCCACAGATGCCTCCTTCACCTCATGCTTGATGAGAATCTCCTTTTTGTCCACACTGTCAATGAAATAAAAGAGCACTCCCGCCACCAGAACCACTTTCATGACGCCGAACAGCACGCCAAGGCTTTTGTCGAGAAACTCCGATAGCACCGGTTTCAGCGCACGTTTCAAAATCCTACCTAACAGATTGACTAACACGATAGTAAGAATAAAGCACAAGGAAAAAGAGATCGGTTTTGCCAGCGTGGTGCCTGTAAGCCATAATGCAATCAAATCGGAAAATTTATAGGAGACGAACAGCCCCAAAAACAGAGCAGCCAAAGAGACGACTTCCATCAGGAATCCGTTCTTCAATCCTTTGTAGGCATACCAGCAAAGGGGGATCAATACGATGATGTCTATCCAGTTCATTTGGTAATGGTTATGGGTTATTGGTTATTGAGGGTTAGAGGTTAAGGGTTATTAAAATTGGTGGCAAAAGTAAACAAATTATCGTTAGGACAGATTTGTGCTATTTTTTATTTTTGCGGTCGAATTTCATCGCTATGAAAAAACATTTATTTTATAACCCTAATGCTGCTGTTTGCGGCGGTTTCGGCGCAGACGGGCATTAACCTTCACGGGTACTGTCCTACCTAACGTGTGAGGTGCAGCTCAGGACAATTTGCTTGACTGGTGCGTTTCGCGGTGATTTTTCCAGAAATCTGCGAAATTCGAGAATAATATTTACAAAAAATTATTAAAATATTTGCTATAAAAACATCTAAGCGACTGATTGTCAATACTTAATTTTTTTTTGAAAAAGTCTTGACAAGATTGATTGTTTGCTGTATCTTTGTCGCATGTTTTTTAAAGTTAATTTTAGACTATGAACAATGAAATACTGCAAAAAGAATTTGACATGCCGCAATTGAGGCAGATGGTGTTGGATAACACTGAAAAAATTAAAAAAAACGAACTGGCAATCAATAAAATGCGTATGGAAGCTGTCGAACAAACCCGCAAAAACAGCGAACGCGACGAAAATTTTGAAAATTTTCACAAAGAACACTACCAGTACTTGAAAAGCATTAACGAAACACTGGATCGGATCGCTCTTTTGTCGGAAACTTCAAGAATCGAGCAGGCAAAGCGTAGTCGGGAACTTGATGAACAGTTCAAGGAAACCGATAGGCGAATAAAGGAGAACTCCGAGCAGTTGAAGGGGATGTATGTTGAGACAAAAGAGATGTTTGCGGAGACGAACAGGCAGGTCAAGGAGATGTTTGCGGAAACTAAAGAGATGTTTGCGGAAACTAAAGAGCAGGTCAAGGGGATGTTTGCGGAAACAAAAGTGATGTTTGCGGATACCAATGAGTCGATCAGGCGCATTTCGGTGGAGTTTCTTGGTGTTACCGGTCACATCGTAGAGGGGCTGGTGAGTTCTTCTACTGTAAATATTTTCAAAAAGGCGGGGTACGATTTGCACAACAGCGGCAAGAACCTGAAACGCGAACTCCCTTCCGAGAACAAAAAGATAGAAGTAGATGCCTTGCTCAGCAACGAGAGGGTCGTGATTCCCGTGGAGGTCAAGGCGCACTTCACAAAGAAGAAAGTGAAACGCTTCATACGCAAGATGGAAATGTTCAAGAAGTTCTTTCCCGAATACGCGGACAAGGAGGTTGTGGCTGCCATCGCTGCCATCCATTACGAGGCGAATGCGGACACTTTCGCTCACGACGAGGGACTCCTTGTCATTCGTGTCAACAGCAACGACATATTCTCCCTCGACCCTGTTGACGAGAGTAAGTTGCGGAAATTCTGAAACGAAGTCTCATATTCCGTTTTATTCTGCGTTTTGTCTTGTAAAGGTTGTGGTGAATCGCAAGAGAACTGTCCTTGCGGGGTTTCGGGGTTTTCCGCAAGAGTTGACATTGGCAAATAGCCAATAGGCGGAATCACAACGTTTTCCTCAACCTCTGTGTCAGCGGCTGCGCGTAGATGAAGTCATTCAGCGTTGGGTTGTCGGAGGTGAGGATGGTGTCGCTGCTGCCACGCCAAGCAAGGTGACCTTGGTAGATGAACGAGATGGTTTCCCCGATGGTGATGATGGAGTTGAGGTCGTGGGTGTTGACGACTGTCGTGGTATTGAATTCGTGGGTGATTTTGGTGATGAGTTCGTCGATGAGCAGCGAAGTCTTGGGATCCAGGCCGGAGTTGGGTTCATCAAAGAAGAGATATTTGGGATTACAAGCCAACGCACGGGCAATGGCGGCGCGCTTCTTCATACCACCGCTCAACTCCGCCGGATAAAGCTTGTTCACCCCCTCCAAATCAACGCATCCCAAGCAGAAGTTGGCACGGTCGAGTTTTTCCGACTCACTCTGTTCGGTGAACATGTCCAACGGAAAAGTGACGTTCTCCTCAATAGTCATCGAATCGAACAGCGCAGAACCCTGGAACACCATCCCCATCTCCTTGCGGAGCAGCAGTTTTTCCTTTTCCGGCAGGTTATGGAACTCCCGCCCGCTGTAAAACACATTGCCCTCCTCCGGGGTGAACAGACCCACCAGACACTTCATCAACACCGTCTTGCCTGAACCGGACCGACCGATAATCAGGTTCACCTTGCCCTCCTCGAACTGCGTGTTGATGTCGTGCAAGATCTGCTTCTCGCCGAAATATTTGGAAACGTTGTTAACCTCGATCATTTGGTTTAAGGTTTAAGGTTTAGGGTTTAAGGATTCAAGACGTAAGACGTAAGACGTAAGACTTTTGGGGTCTAATGATATTTTCTCACAAATCTTGCATCCTTCTGTTATATTCGCTATCTCTCGTTTTTAAGTCTTAAGTCTTAAGTCTCAAGTCTTAAGTCTCAAGTCTTAAGTCTCAAATCACAGCATTATATCCGTAATCACCACATTCAGCACCAGAATAACAAAACTCGACACCACAATCGCCTGTGTGCTGGCCTTGCCGAGTTCCAGCGCACCGCCTTCGATGCGGTAACCGTAAAAAGAGGCTACCGTGGACATGATGAAAGCGAAAATGCAGGTTTTTGTCAAGGCATAGACCACGTCATAAACCCGGAAACAATAGGTCAGACCGTCGATAAAGTTGTAGGTGGAGATGCAGTTGGTGATCCACACGGTGAGGAAACCGCCGAACAGAGCGAAAGCGATACTGAAGATGCAGAGCACCGGGATGACAATGACCGATGCAAGCACTTTCGGCAATACCAGATGCGATGCCGGATTGATACCCATAACATCCAGTGCATCAATCTGTTCCGTAACGCGCATACTGCCGATTTCCGCTGTAATGCTGGAACCGAGATTACCTACCAACAGCAAACTGATGATGGTCGGACACAACTCCATCACAATGGAGGTACGGGCCACGAAGCCCACCGTCCACGAAGGAATCCAGCCGCTTTCGATCTGCAAGGCTGTCTGCATCGTGATCACACTGCCCATGGCAAGCGACACGATGCTGACAATCAACATGGAACCGATGCCCATGGCATCCATCTCAAATACCCATTTCTTCAGAAGCACGCTCCATTTGGCGGGTTTACTGAAGACCTGGCGTAAAAAGATGAGATATTCGCCAAAGAGGGCAAGGGTTTTCCGCAACATTTATTTCAGTTTGATATTCAATTCATCTAATTGCTTCGGATCAATAGGTGTCGGGGCGGGCAGCATGGTGTCGCGACCGGCATTGTTCTTCGGGAACGCGATGAAGTCGCGGATGCTGTCGCAGTCGCTGAGCACTGCACACAGACGGTCGAAACCGAAGGCGATACCACCGTGAGGCGGAGCTCCGTACTTGAAGGCGTTGATCAGGAATCCGAACTGACTCTGCGCCTGCTCTTCCGTGAAGTTCAGGGCCTTGAACATGCGCTGCTGAAGCTCCGGACGGTGGATACGGATAGATCCGCCACCTATTTCGGAACCGTTGATAACCAAGTCATAAGCATTGGCCAGCACCTCACCGGGACGGCTCTCGAGCCAGTCTTCATGCTCGGGCTTCGGCGCGGTAAACGGGTGGTGCATAGCGTAGTAGCGTTGTGTCTCCTCGTCCCACTCCAACAGCGGGAAATCAATCACCCACATCGCTTTGTACTCGCCAGCCTTGCGCAGACCGAGACGGTTGCCCATTTCAAGACGCAGTTCGCACATCTGCTTGCGAGTCTTCATCGCCTTGCCCGACAAGATGAGAATGAGGTCGCCGGCATGCGCGTCGCAACGCTCTGCCACCGCCTTCAAATCGTCTTGCGTGTAGAATTTATCAACAGAAGATTTATATGTACCGTCTTGATTACAAAGAATATAGACCAAACCAGCAGCTCCCACGCGCGGACCCTTCACAAACTCGGTGAGGTTATCCAGCTGTTTGCGGGAATAGTTGCCGCAACCTTCAGCCTTGATACCGATGATGAGCTCAGCTTCGTTGAAGACCTTGAACTCCTTGCCTTGCAGCAGATCGTTGAGCTCCACGAAACGCATTCCGAAACGGGCGTCGGGCTTGTCTGAACCGTAGTATTTCATCGCGTCGTTCCAGGTCATCCGCTCTAATTTGCCAATCTCCATTCCCTTGAAAGTACGGAAAATATGCTGCACAAGACCCTCAAACAGGTTGAGAATGTCCTCTTGCTCGATGAACGACATCTCGCAATCGACTTGCGTGAACTCGGGCTGACGGTCGGCACGGAGGTCTTCGTCACGGAAGCAACGCACAATCTGGAAATAGCGGTCCATGCCAGCCATCATCAGCAGCTGTTTCAGCGTCTGCGGAGACTGCGGCAGGGCATAGAACTCGCCGGGATTCATACGGGAGGGCACGAGAAAGTCGCGCGCACCCTCAGGCGTGCTGTTCACCAAAAACGGGGTCTCGATTTCAAGGAATCCTTGTTCACTCAGATATTTACGGATCTCCAAACCGAGTTTATGACGGAAGATGAGGTTGTTCTTCACCGGATTGCGACGGATGTCGAGGTAACGATAGCGCATACGCAGTTCGTCACCACCGTCAGACTCGTCCTCGATGGTGAACGGCGGCACAATGGCCTCGTTCAAAACCTCCAGTTCATGCACCTCAATCTCGATATCGCCTGTCGGGATGTTCTTGTTTTTACTGTAACGTTCTATCACTTTGCCAGTTACACGAATCACCCACTCACGACCCATCTGTTCGGCACGCTCACACAATTCGGGGCGCTCCTCATGATTGAAGGCCAACTGCGTGATGCCATAACGGTCGCGCAAGTCAATGAAAATCATGCCGCCCAGATGACGGATCTTCTGAATCCAACCGCTCAAAGTCACGGTCTGCTGAATATTCTCAAGCGTCAGCTCGCCACATGTATGAGTTCTTAACATATTTTAAGAGATTTTATTCCAAAAAAACGAAGTTGCAAAAGTACATTTTTTTCGGTTGTCACGGCACTGGCAACATACTGAACGCACCGAACAAGCCGAAGCCGTTCTCTATGTTGGTATAGACATGCACAGGCTCCAACAGCAGGAAACCCATGTCAAAACCGTCTTGATTGTAGGATCTCTCATACAAATAGCAACTTCTGTCCAAGAAAAACAGATAATACTGCCCGTTGTCATCGTCATTATCTTCGTCATTATCTTCGTCATAATAGTCATCCACAAGGTCTTCGTTCACCATGTAGCGCATCAATTTCCCGTCATAGCCCTCATCCGACACATACCGATAATCCGCGTTGTTCAAATACATCCATTGCAATTCGTATTGCCACTCGCCGTCTATGACACTCCACGTGCCGTCGGGATTCTCGATTTGTATGTTTCTTTCCCGATAGTGATACAACGCGTAATAGTTTTCCTCGCCTGGAACATCGCGCCACTCGGCATAGACATCCTTGTGCGGCCAATTATAGATTTCTCCCAAATGCACATCACCATTGGCCGAAACGGTGTCGAACCGAAAATCTACATTGTGCGAATAAGGCACTGTGCATGAGGAAGATACATCTTCATAACCGGGATAGGACGCGCGGATGTAGTAAGTATGGCCCTCTTCAACGGGAAACGCCTGCCTCGTAAGGAAAAATCGCTCTTTATCAGACAAATACGTCGCCCGCACCCAATGATTGCCGTCTGCCGAAAGCTCTACCACCCCGTCTGCGGGCTTTAATGTCTCTTGAGGACTGCTGGTATAAAGCAACTCCGTGTTAGTCAACAATATATAGGTAGTGTCCAACTGCGGGCACAAACGACAATAGAGCACTAATTTCTGCGTCTCGTCGAATTCCCGGTCAATGGGCACCTCCTCCACGCAAGCAGAAAAAAGAAAAGAAAGGGTTGTGGCAAAAACCACCACAAACAATCGGGATATCTTGATTGGATTCATTGTTAACATTTTTTGTCTGTACTATTCTTTTGCCTGTTGTCTCTTAAAACTTAAAATGATAGGTAAACGTAGGAATAATCGGGAAAATGCTGATTTGCTTCAACTTATAGACGGACTGACCATTGACAAAACTCTGTTCGGTGAAGTAGAAGAAGGGATTGTGGTAGTTATACACATTGTAGATGCTGATCTCGAAGATACTTTGTCCTTTGTTGTTCGTGTGCGGTTTGATGAATTGCACACCAACATCCAGATGATGGAACGGTTTCATGCGGAAATCGTTCTTTTTGCCATAATTTTCAACATAACCATAATAGTAATTATAATCGGCATTGTCTCCGGAAGCCACAAGGCCAAGATAATCCTGAAGGGTTTCCGCAGTGTAAAGGGAGGTGGGCAGCGTGACGGCGTTACCAGTAGCGAAAACCCATGACAATGAGAGATTTATCCGCTTTGTCGGACTGTACATCAACACAATGGAGACATCATGACGACGGTCATAACGGGCGAAGAAGGGCTCGCCATAGTTCAACTCGTCGAATTTCTGCTTGGTCCACGACAACGTGTAGCCGATCCAACCCGTGAACTTTCCAACCTCCTTACGCACAAGGAATTCCACACCGTAAGACCAACCTTGTCCGGATGTCACATTTTTCTCCCATTGGGTTTGGGCACCCCCTTCCAAACTTTCATCCAAAATCTGTTCTACCAAACTCATGAAATAGGAAGTGCCCTCTTTGTAAGCCAAAATGTTGTCCATTTTTTTGTAATAACCCTCAATGGAGAACGAAAGTTGCGGCTTTTTCAAATCATAATGTAGACCGAGCGCCACCTGCTGCGAACGTTGCGGACGAATATTTTTTGTGACAGGCACCCATAAATCCGTGGGAAGCCCTATTGTACTGGTACTCAGCAATATCATATTCTGACTCATCATAGCGTAAGAGGCTTTCAACGCCAAATTGGGCAGGAAATTGTAGCTCATCGCCAATCGCGGTTCGGGTGAGAACCAGGTCTTTTGCGGCACGGAGAACGCCACTAACCGCACGCCCGGATTGATACGGAACTTGTTGCGGATATTGATTTCATCTTCCACATACACAGCGTATTCCAAGCCCAACTCCTTGTTCACCTGCCGCATAGTCATCGTATCGGCTTTCACCGTCATGGCGTTGGGTCGCGCCTCGTGGTAGGTGACCGCCGCGCCCGCAAGGATATGATGCGTGGCATTGGGATGGAAAGAGAGATCATACTTAAGCGTGTAATCGCGAATACCGGAGTTGAAGTCGGAGCTGAACGTCTCATTGTCGGGGTCGTTCGGACCATAATAGTATTTGTAATTCATGTAGGTGTTCATCGTATAATCGCTGAACACGAACGACATATTGGAGAATATCTTATTGGTAAACAGGTGGTTCCATCGCGCAGTGGCGGTGGCGTTCTGCCAGAAAAGTCCCATCTTGTATTTGTCAGTAATACCCATATAACTGTCGTTTTGGGAGACATGGAACTTGTCACGCCCGAAATAGGCACTCAAATACAATTTGTCCTTTTTGCCCAAATCGAAATTAAATTTACCATTAAGGTCGAAAAAATAGTAGCCAGCAACCGTACCATCTGTAACATCTTTCAAGAGTTTCATGACAGGAACCATAAAGAGATCCAAGTAAGTGGTGCGCCCCGACAGCATAAACGAGGCCTTGTCTTTGACAATGGGGCCTTCCACCACCACGTTGGACGAAATGACCCCGATGCCGCCCTCCACATGGTAGCTCTCTTTGTTGCCATCCTTCATGTTAATGTCAATGACAGAAGACAAACGACCACCGTAACGCGCCGGGAATCCGCCTTTTATCAGCTCCACCGATTTGATGGCATCGCCGTTG
>JAEEIG010000191.1 GCA_016281255.1 Bacteroidales bacterium | reverse complement strand
ATGAAGCACCTCAAGGGCGGTGTCGCCAAGGGCGCATTCAGCGAAGCTGAAGCTCAACGCAGATTCGAAGCCTGGAAGCAGGAGAAGAACTCCAAGCTGAAGGATGTCGAGAATGCAGAGCGCGAAGCGAAACGCAAAGTCGTGAAAGAGCGTCTCGCCGCTGAGACGAAAGTCAAGGAAGCCATCTCCGCGAAAGTGGCCGCCAAGGCTGCTGAAATCGCCGCTGCCCAAGCGAAGGCTGCTCAAGAAGCTGCCGAAGCCGCCGCCGCAGAGGCTGCCGCCGAAGCCGCTGAAGAAGCTCCCGCTGCTGAAGCAGAACAGGCTGCTGAATAGTTTTCGCCTGCATCATGGCAGACCAAAACTTTTACTACTTAGGCACACTAACGAAACCTTTCGGACTGAAGGGCGAGTTGTGTGCCTTTTTTGATGTCGATGATTGCGAACGCTATCTCGGCCTCACCGCCGTCTTTGTCGAGACTGACGGCGAAATGCTGCCCTATATGATCGAAAAACTGCAGTATAGGGGCAATAACCAGTTCATCGTCAAACTGCAGGACGTGGAGATGGACAATGTGCGGGAGTTTGTGCAGACCGACATGTATCTGCCGATTTCGGAGTTGCCGAAACTCTCCGGCAACCGTTTCTATTTCCACGAGGTGATCGGATTCAAGGTGGTGGACGAGCGGCTCGGTGAAATCGGGGTTTGCAAGGATTTCATGGAGCTGGCCAACAACCCGTTGATGCAGGTGGACCACAACGGTTCGGAAATCCTCATTCCCGCATCCGGACAGTTTGTCACGAATGTCGATCGCGAGAACAGAATCCTGCACGTCACCACCCCGGAAGGCCTGGTGGAATTGTACCTTTAATCCATTCCGGAGGGTGGAGACGCGCCATGGCACGTCTCTACCTTCCGGAATGGCACGTCCCCACGGTTGAAATTTCAGGTTGTTTATTTTTTGTGTTCCATGAGGAACGTTTTCAGTTTTTGGATGGCGCGGCCGCGGTGGCTGATGCTGTTTTTGGTGGTTGCGTCCATCTCCGCGAAGGTCTGGTCGAAGCCGTCGGGCAGAAAGACGGGGTCGTAGCCGAAGCCGTCGGTTCCGCGCTGTTCGGTCAGGATCCGGCCGTCCACACGCCCTTCGAAGAGATACTGCTTTCCGTCAAGGATCAGGGCGATGACCGTCTTGAAGCAGGCCTTGCGGTTGGTCTTGCCGTGCATCTCGCCCAGCAGTTTGAGCACGTTGTCCTGATAGGAGCAGCCTTCGCCGGCATAGCGTGCGGAGAAAACCCCGGGGCGGCCGTCAAGGGCCTCGACTTCCAGGCCTGTGTCGTCGGCGAAACAGTTGAGATGGTAGTGATCGACCACGTACTGAGCCTTCTGCAGGGCGTTGCCTTGCAGCGTGTCGGCGGTTTCGGGAATGTCGGGGCAGCCCAGTTCGGGCAGGTTGCGGACAAGGTAATCCGGACCGAGAATGGCGCGCACCTCCTCGGTTTTGTGCAGATTATGGGTGGCAAAAATGATTTCCATAGTACTATAAACTCAAAAAGATGACATAATCGCTTATGTCATCCATGTTTGTCGAAAACATCGCAAAGGATGTTTACTCAGCGGCGTTACCGATTTCGATGGCTTGTTTGCCTCTGTAGTAACCGCACTCAGGGCATACGCGATGGGTGAGGATAGGCGCACCGCAATGGCTGCAAGTGGTCAGCTGGGGAGCGGTGATGAAATCGTTAGCTCTTCTCTTATCTCTTCTGATAGCAGAATGTCTTCTTTTCGGATGTGGCATATCTATTTAATTTTTATTGTTATTAATCCAGTTTTATATGTTTGAGCGCATCCCATCGGGGATCCGTTTCTTGTTCATTGTCCATGTTCTCCGTGTTCATCTCTTCCAAGCGGCGCATCACCTCGGGGTCGCACGTCGGATTCCCGTCGGCGTCATCCTCATGCACGATGCGGATGGGCAGCGCGAGCACGATAGACTCGTACACGAAATGAAAGAGGTCGATTTCGTAGGTGTTCTCATCCATCATCCAGATGTCATCCTCCTGTTCCTCTTCGGAATGGTAGTTTTCGGACACCAACTTCACGAGCAGTCTTTCATCGAAGTTCATCGGCAGGCTTACGGGAGCGAGGCAGCGGTCGCATTCGGCCACGACTTCACCCTCGAAGTGACATTGGAAATCGACCATTTTCTCAGATTTTTCCATTTCAATCCGCAAATTCAAACGGCCGTCCATCAGTTGATCAATGCCTGCCAGTTCAAAGAACTCTTTATTGCAATCAATTGAAAAACAATGCTTTCCGAGTTCAATACCTGAGATTCTGATCTTAAATTGACTACGCAATTGCCTCTCTTCCATCGCAATAATTTTTGGGGTGCAAATATACTCTTTTTTCTGTAACATACGTATGGTTTATTTTTTTATTTTTGCAGCCTCAAAGTTGAATAGTTGATGAAAGAATTTTTAAAACGATATTTTGAGCCCCAATTTATCCGCTTTGTGCTGGTCGCCATGTTGAACACGGCGTTCGGGCTGTTCATCAACTATGTTTTCCTTTTCATCTTCGAGCATCTGCTCAGATTCAGCCATGCGTATATTGTCTCCAATTTCATCGCGACCATTGTCAGCATCTTGTTCAACTTCAAGACGTATGGGATTCTGGTCTTCAAGAACAAAGACAATGCCCTGTTGTTCCGGTTTTTGGCGGTGACCACCTTCACCTATCTCGTCAATATCGGCGGCATTGCGCTTCTGGAGCACTTGGGCAGCCACAACAACTATCTTAACCTCACGATAATGGCTGTTCCGGTCGGTCTTTTGAACTATGTGCTGAACAGTGTCTTTGTCTATAAGAAGAAGGCCAGGTTTCTGAACATCAACCGGAAATCGGCGCGCAAATCCCCGGAAAAGGATCCGGAGGAGAAACAATAGCGGTCACTTCAGTATCCGCACGAGCTCCTCGACCGAGCAGGGCGTGGGGCAGGTCAGGTGTGCCTGAAGGTACCAGGGCTCCCTTACAGGCAGGTTTTTCCGGACATAATCCCGGAGTTCGGGCTCGCTCAGAAGATGGGTCAGCGGACGTTTTTTCTTGGAAGTCATGAGGCGCTCCACCAGCTCCTCTTCGCTGAGTTGAAGGTAGATGCTTTTGGCATTCGCGTTGATAGCTTCCATCGCGCCGGGGTGGCAGGGGGTGCCTCCGCCCGTGGCAATCACGCAGTTGTCCATCTCCAGCACTTCTCGCAGTGCGGCAAATTCCAGCGTGCGGAAAGCCGGTTCCCCGTACCGTTGGAACAGCAGGGGAACGGCTGAATGGTATTTTTCTTCAATGTAGAGGTCCAGGTCGAGGAAGGTCATGCCCAACCGGTTGGCGAGAAGCTTGCCGAGGGTGCTTTTCCCCGCGCCCGGAAACCCGACAATGACGATGTTGTTCATTGGAGACTTGGGACTTAAATCACATCGCTTTAAGCATCGCTTTCACCAGGTTGTCGGCGCAGTCGGCGATGTCGCCGATGCGGGCGGGCAGCATGTAGCAGGGGGTGGTGAAGACCTTGTTAGCTTCGTCGGCGCACACCTCTTTCTGGACGGTGATTTGGTGTTTTGTGCCGAAAGTCTCGACGTTGCGGATGGTGCCGGGGTCGCTGCCGACGGTCACGGTGACGTCACCGAGCACCTTGGCGATCATCACGGGCGCGATGCAGAGGGCGCCCACGGGTTTTCCGGCCTTGTGGAAGGCGCGGATGACCTTGGCAACATCTTCGCGGACACTGCAGTTTTGGCCTTCCAAGGCGTAGGTGAAGAGGTTCTTGGCGGAACCGTTGCCGCCGGGGAACACCACCGCGTCGAAATCCGCGACGTTGCACTCCTCGATGGGTTTCACGTTGCCGCGGGCGATGCGGGCAGCCTCCAACAGCATGTTACGCTTCTCTTCCATCGGTTGGCCGGTGACGTGGTTCACCACATGGTATTGCCAGTCGTCGGGCGCAAAAATCTGGTACTCACCGCCATTGCGGTCGATGGCCAGCAAAGTCATGACCGATTCGTGGATTTCGCTGCCGTCCAATGTGCCGCAGCCGCACAGAATCACTGCAAATTTTTTCATATTGACAAGGGTTTACGTTATTCATTCGGGTGCAAAGGTAACATTTTTTAAAACATGTAGAGACGGTGCGCGCACCGTCTCTACAGAAATATTGAATGAAAATACGGTATCTTATTTTTCAGCCGTTTCGCCACCGGCTTCCTCCGCAACAGGTTCCGGTTCGTCCATTCTATTGTAGAATTGGCGGAAACCGGCGCCCAGCTCGGGAGCGGCATTGCTCAGTATGTCGATTTGGGAGAAAGCAATGTCCTTGATCTTCTTGGCGGTTTCGTTGTCGCCGATCTTCTGGGCGACGGTCTGCATTTGGTGCAGCTCTTGGAAGAGTCCGGCCAAAGTCCGCTGGTCGATCTCGGGTTTGCGCAGTTGAGCGGAGATGTCGGCCTGCAGCGATTTTGCATAATTCATCGCCACATTGTTGATCTTCAGCTCTTTGTAACGGTTCTGAATGCTGTTGTCAGGATAACGTATATTCATCAGGTAATCGAGGAAAATGAAGTCGTAGTGGATGTCGCTGCTGCGGTAATTCAGCGTCCGTTCGTCGCAATTGTTGTACCAGTTGAAGAGCTCCACCTGGTCGTCCCAAATCTGGTTGGCCATCTTCATGCCCTCTTTGTTGGCGGCGTCAGTTCCGATACGGAAGAAATCTTCCATATAGGTCATGCAGCTGTGGGTGTAGCTCCAGATGTAGGACATGGTAGCCACGTACGGGAAGTTGAAATCGGGCAGGACCTCGTTACCGTGGACCAGCACTTTGAGGGCTTTCTCTTTGTCGCCTTCAGCCAGCAGCTGATTGGAGAGGCGGCTGTAAAGTCTGCGAATGAGCGTTGTCATACGGGTGTTGTCTTCGCTATGATAGACGTTCGGGTCGTTGAAACCGCCCCAGAGGTATTGATAAGGCGCCTTCTGCGGAGCATCGGGATGGTTGACACGGTCTGTACGGCTGTGGTCGTCAAACACATTCATCAGTTTGTCGTATAGGATGTCGGAATTGATCCGGCCGACTTCCATGGAATTGTTGTTGTTGCGGACAGGCACGAGACGGTAGGCCAAACCTTCCAGCTGGAAGTAATCTTCCAAACCGAGGTAAGCCTCCGAGCCGGCGGTGGCGGCGTAGTAAATCGGGCGTTCCCAGTTGTTGGTCACCAGAATGTCCATCATCACGATATAAGCCTTGGTCAACGGGTTCACGGCGTTGGTTTTGAGGTTCCACATCAGGCGGTCCACCACGAGGGCGGAGTCTTTTTCGGAAACCGTACCATTGGCAAGCACTTTGGCCTTGTCGACGGGTAACGAGAAACTTGCGGGGATGGCGCGGCCGTTGCTGCGATAACCGTTCTTGGGATTCAGCAGCATGAGGTGGCGTTCGTGGTCGAAGGTGGGCGACTTCACATAGTCCATCACGGCTCTCAGATCCACATATTGGTTGTTGGCCGGTTCCAAATACATCACGTCACGGGTACCGTCCTTATACTGATCCCAAGTCATGGAGATGGGCAGCGGGTCGGATTCGTATGCTTTACGCTTCATCTGGTCCACATACCAACTGGTACTCAGCAACATAAGGTTACAGACGCGCACGTCGGTGCGGTAGCCTTCCACCTCTTGGGCGTACCAAAGCGGGAAGGTGTCGTTGTCGCCGAGGGTGAACAGAATGGCGTTCGGTTCACATGAATCGAGGTAGTTTTTCGCGATAGCCAGGGCGGTGTAGCGGTTGGAGCGGTCGTGGTCGTGCCAGTTTTCCTTGGCCATCACGCAAGGCACCAAGCCGATGCAAATCAAGGTGACAAGCACTGCGCCGGCCGTCTGGGCACTCTTGCTTTGCATTTTTTCAAACAGACGGTAGATGCCTAACACGCCGAAGCCGACCCATATGGCGAAGGCGTAGAAAGAGGCGGCGAAGGCGTAGTCACGCTCACGTGGCTGGAAGGCATACATATTTAAGTAAATGGCAATGGCGAGGCCGGTCATCACGAAGAGCATGAAGACCACGAAGGAGTGTTTGCTGTCGTGTTTGGTTTGGAAAACGAGGCCGACAAGACCTAACAGCAGCGGGAGCAGGTAATATTTGTTGTGGCCCGGGCGCTCCATGGCGGAGGGCATCTCTTTCAGATTGCCGACCATCGGGTTGTCGATGGCGCCGATACCGGTGATCCAGTTGCCGTTTTGGTAGTCGCCATGACCTTGAATGTCGTTTTGACGGCCTGAGAAGTTCCACAAGAAATAGCGCCAGTACATGTATCCGAGCTGGTAGGTGTGGAAGAATTTCAGGTTCTGCTGCCAGGTGGGCAGGTTGCCGCGTGAAAGGGAACGGCGGTTGTCCTTGTCGGAAGGACTGTCGGAATTATAACGGTTGTTCAACCATTCAATGTATTGGGACTGTTTTTCGGAAGACCACATTCTCGGGAAGAACATACAGCCTTTGGGGTCGTATTCGGGGATGTCGCCCTTGCGCGGGTTGGAGACCTCGTAGCGTTTGGTCTCCTCGTTGCGGTAATAGACGGGGCTACCGTCTTTGGAGCCGACCACGCGGGTGTTGTAGCTTTGGCCATACAGCAGCGGGTTGGAGCCGTATTGTTCGCGGTTCAGGTAGGAGAGCAGGGAGACAGCGTCTTCAGGGCTGTTCTCGTCGATGGTCGGGTTGGCGTTGGAGCGGATCACCAGCGTCATGAAGGTGGAGTAGCCGATAATCAGCATCATCAAGGAGAATGCGCTGATGGTATAGACCGGTTTGTTCCGTTTGTGCCCGTGCCACATAGCCCAACCGATGAGGGAGGCGATCAGCAGGAAGAAGAAGATCACGCCGGAGTTGAAGGGCATGTGGAGGGTGTTGACGAAGAAGAGGTCGAATTTGCCGGAGAGGTTGACCAGTTGGGGCACGATTCCCCAGAGGATAAGGCCGAGCAGAGCGACGGAAATCAGCAAGGAGAGGGTGACGCCCCATTCGGCTTTCGAAGTGAGCGTACCACGTTTGCCACAGAGAATGAGCAGCGGGGTGGTGACGAACAGCCAGATGAGGATCATCCACATCGGCGAGCAGATGATACCGAATGCAAAGGAGAGGAGTGCGAAAGCGAGCACTGCGCCCATGCCGGTGGCCTTCGGGGAAAGACGATAGTAGATGATCAGTCCGATGGCCGGCAAGGTCAGCAAGTTCAACAGGTGAACACCGATGGAAAGTCCCACCAGATAGGCAATCAAGACAATCCAGCGGTTGGGGTTCACGTTGGCTTTCGGGTGTTCGTACTCTTCGTCCCATTTCAGGATGCACCAGAAGACGAGGGCGGTGAAGAAGGAGGACATGGCATAGACCTCGCCTTCCACGGCCGAAAACCAGAAAGTATCTGTAAATGTGTAAGTCAGAGCGCCGACAAGAGCCGTTCCAAGCACGGCGATGAAGCGCGGAGTGTTCAACTCGCCCCATTTGGCCACGAGCTTGCGGGCAAGACGTACAATGCTGAAATAGAGCAACATGATGGTCATGCCGCTGCAAATGGCTGAGAGGCAGTTCACGCAGAAGGCCATTTTGGTGACATCACCGCCGGCAAACAGGGTGGCGATGCGACCGAGAATCTGGAATGTGGGGGCTCCAGGCGGGTGACCGATGAGCAGTTTGGATGTTGTGGCAATGTATTCACCACAGTCCCACCACGATACGGTAGGTTCGGCGGTCATGATGTAAACCGCGGAAGCCACGATACCGATGATCAAACCGATAAGGTTGTTGATTCGTTTTTGTGTTTTTGTCATTTTTATAAGTTTACTGTTTACTATTTACCGTTTAGGGTTTAAGGGGGCAGCCGTCAGGCGTTATTTCGTGGCCGCTTTGAATTGTTGGAGGAATCGGACGTCGTTTTCGAAGTAGAGTCGGATGTCGTTGGTGCGGTATTTGAGCATGGTCATGCGTTCGATACCGAGGCCGAAGGCGAAACCGCTGTATTTGGTGCTGTCGATGCCGCAGTTTTCCAACACGTTGGGATCTACCATGCCGCAGCCGAGAATCTCCACCCAGCCGGTATGCTTGCAGAGATTGCAGCCGGCGCCGCCGCAGATGTTGCAGGAGACGTCCATTTCGGCTGAGGGTTCCGTGAACGGGAAGTAGGAGGGGCGCAGGCGGATGCGCACCGAGTCGCCGAACATGCGTTGCGCGAAGTAGAGCAGAGTCTGTTTCATGTCGGCAAACGACACGTTTTCAGCCACATAGAGACCTTCCACTTGATGGAAGATGCAGTGTGCGCGGGAGGTGATGGCCTCGTTGCGGAACACGCGTCCCGGGCAGATCACGCGGATGGGGGGGTGCTGTTTCTCCATGGTGCGCACCTGCAGGGAGGAGGTGTGCGTGCGGAGCAGCACGTCGGGGTGCAACTCTATGAAGAAGGTGTCCTGCATGTCGCGGGCGGGGTGCTCTTCCGCGAAGTTGAGTGCGGTGAACACGTGCCAGTCGTCCTCGATGTCGGGGCCTTCCACGGCGGAGAAGCCGATGTCCTCGAAGATGCGGCGCACCTCGCTCATCATGATGGAGATGGGGTGCATGGAGCCGACACTCTGTTTCGTTGCGGGACGGGTGATGTCGGGAATCAAAGCCGCCTGGCGGTCGGTCGCCGCTTCGATGGTGGCTTTGAACTCGTTATAATGATTCTGGGCGAGGTCGCGCAGCTCGTTCACCAATTGTCCGAACTCCTTGCGGTTTTCCTGCGCCATGTTCTTGATTTCGCCAAACAGAGCTTGGATTTCGCTCTTTTTGCTCAAAAATTGCAAGCGGAACTGCTCCAGATTCTCTGAATTCTCAATTTGGAAACTCTCGATTTCCGCTCTGATCTCGTCAATGCTTTTCATTATCAATTATCAATTATCAATTAACGAATTATAGTTGCGCTGATGATTTTGATGTCCTCCAAAGGCCTGTCGTTGCGGTCTTTCTGCTGATCTGCGATTTTGTCCACCACTTCCATGCCTTTGACGACCTCGCCGAACACGGTATAGTCGCCGTCGAGCCACGGGGCGCCGCCCACGGTGGTGTAGGCTTGCACCTGCTCGGGGGAGAAGGTCTTGCCTGTGCGCTGCGCAATCATGGTCATTTTCTCGTTGTCGTAAACGGTGCCGTCAACAATGTAGAACTGGCATCCGGAGGAGGCTTTCTGCGGGTTTACTTGGTCCGGTTCGCGGGCCGCGGCCAATGCACCGCGTTTGTGGAAGCGGGTCGGAACGAATTCCGCGGGAATCGTGTACCCCACATCGCCGTTGCCTAACTGCTGGCCGGCCTTCGCGGTTTTGGAGTTGGGGTCGCCCCCCTGGATCATGAAGCCCTTGATGATGCGGTGGAACAGCAGGCCGTCGTAGAATTTGTCGTTCACCAGCTTGATGAAGTTCTCCTTGTGTTGAGGCGTGTCGTCGTACAAGGCGATGGTGATGTCGCCGAATGTGGTTTTCAACAGAACTTTGGTCATCTTTTGTGTATTATTGTTTTGGGATGTCTGCTCAGTGGCGCCCGTGGTCGCGGAGTTCTCTTCGGTTTTCACCTTTTTCGGAGACGAACACGAGGCTAAAGTTATGATGCTCAATATGATACAGCTGTAAAAAATTCTTTTCATACAGAATATGCCATTTTAGAAACAAACGGCAAAGATACATTTTTTTCGTAAATGGCGTTTTGGCTGCTAATGACCGAGATTGAGATAGGGGTTCTCGCAATGTTTGTAGAGGTCGCGGTAGTCTGATTTCGCTTTCTTGGGCAGTTCGATTTCATAGGATTTGCCTGTCGCGACAGTCAGTCTGTTGTTGCGGATCCAGGGGTTGAGGTTGCGCAGTTCGCGGTAGGTGACATGGTGCTCTTCGGCGAAGCGCGGCAGACTGGCGATGGAGGAGGTCACCTTGACCGTCTTGGTTTCGACGGGATGGTACATTTGGGCGGGACAGAGCTTGACCCCGTACTCTTGCGGGTTTTCAAAAATCAGCTTGAAGGAGAGGATGCGATAGAGGTATCGGGAGGTCTCGCTGTTGAGCCACAAATCCCAGTATTCGCGTACTTTCTGGTCATCGACCGCTGCCTGCAGCCCGCCGTCGCCGCGGTTGTAGCCCGCCGCCGCCATGGTCCAGCTGCCAAACTGGTTCTTCATCTTTTTCAGATACTTGCACGCGGCACGGGTCGATTTTTCCAGATGACAGCGCTCGTCCACGTCGTTGCTGACCTCCAGGCCATACACCTTGGCGGTGCCGGGGATGAACTGCCAATAGCCGCCGGCGTTGGCGGGCGAGGTCACGTTCTCCAGGCCGCTCTCCGCCACGCACAGGTATTTGAAATCGTCGGGCACACCCTCCTCTTTCAGGATTCTCTCGATTGTCGGGAAGTAACGGGTCGAGAGTTTGAGGATACGCAGCGTTTTCGAATGCTGGTAGCAGTTGATGATGACTTCGCGGTCGAGCGCCTCGCGCACCCAATAGACGTCCAACGGCACCTCTTCCCCCGCGAAGGTCATGCTTTGCGGCAACGGCGGTGCCGTGAGGGTGTTCGCATACTGGTTTGGAGTCGGGTCGCTCTCCGTGTTCTTTTTCGTGATGGCCCAGCAACCCGTCACCGTCAGAACGGCGAGGAGCAGGCACGCAAGGATGATGAACAAATTCTTTTTCATTATAATCAATGGGTTTGAAATCAGGCTTTTATGATGTGAAAAATAGCAGGTTCCATAGGCAGTGCAATACGAGACGTATGAGGCGTTGACGAAAATGCAAAAGTACATTTTTTTGGGATAGGGTTTCCGTGTTTTGTGAAACATCCCTCTTTGGAATTGATAAAACAACGGAATAGTTATACAAAACATCTGTTTTCGGCTTTTTTTACACCCCTTTCTGAGAAAACAAATAAAACAATTATTAGTTTTGCGGCATGAAAGATTCAGGTAAAAATAAAAGGCATATTTTGCATTACGCTTCGCTCATCGAGGCGGAAGGGATTGTTGTGATTGACAATATCACGACAATGCCCGTGTTTAATGAACCTTTTATTTCCGAATACATGGTCTTCGGGGTTTGTAACAGTGGCTCGAATTACGCCAAGTACGGGATTAATTCGGGGGATCTTGTCCAGAAGGATATGTATATCATTTTCCCGAATCATATCATAATGGCTGATCGCGTGTCGGAAGACTACAACACCACATTGGTGGTGGTGTCTAAAGGCATGTTTGAGGAAATCACTTCGCATTTCTCCTTCCAAAGACGTTTTCAGTATGAGCAAAACCCCATTTATCATCTGAGCGACAGTCAGTATGAGGACATTTTGAAAATCATTGCTGCCATGAGGGTCCTGGGCCGCAGCGGCATGCCTTCGCGCAAATATCATTTGATTGCCATGTTTGTGGCCCTGATTAAACTGTCTGATTTCTTTCGTTGTTTGTCCAGTTCCGAAGAGGATTCGGTTGTATCCCGTCACCGAATCAGCGCCCAATTCTTCGATGCCATCGTCAAGCATTACCAGCAAGAGCATTCGGTCGCCTTTTATGCGGAGTTGCTCTGCCTTTCCCCCAAGTATTTCAGCGATGTCATTAAACAGGAGACGGGACATGGAGCCAAATACTGGATTGAATCATACATTATCATTGAGGCCAAAAGGCTGTTGCGCACCCAAAAGAATCTTAACATGCAGGAAATCAGCGTTTTGTTAGGATATGACGATCAAACCACATTCAGTCGGAGTTTCAAAAAAGTTGCCGGCGAAACCCCTTCTTCGTTTCGCCAAAGGCACAAATAACCGAATTCCCCCTATTTCTTTTTTTGTTCCCGCCGGTCGTGCCACCACAGCTGCAGACTGTTGAACAGGTTCTGCCATATAATGTAGAATGCTAAGAACACGGAAGATAGCGGTTGCAAGTAGGTGTTGGCCATCCAAATGCCCATGGCGGTGTTCTTCTGCCCGAGGAGCTGCCCGCCCGCCACAGTGTCGCCGTAACGGTGCCCGAGCCATTTGCCGAAGCCGAACTGGAGTGCGCACATCAGCATGGAGAAGAGGGCTGCCAAGACAATGACATGCTCATTTCCACTTCCTTGCAGGAAGATGTAGTCGATGGTTCGGCCCAAAGTGATGAAGAGTGCGACGGCCCACAGGTAAAACGACAGGTTGCGATAGCGGCAGAGCCAGTCGTTGGCCTTGGGAGCCCATATTTGCAGTGCCAGCACCGTGAAGAAGGGAAAGGCAAGCGTCGGGGTGATGCGTCGTAGGATCATCAGAAACGACTGCCAGAAGGTGAGTTCCGGGTGTACACCGATGAGGGTGAAATAGAGGGGTGCGGCCACCGACATCACCAAGTTGCAGAATATGGTGTAGGTGGTGGTCGTCATGCGGTCGGCACCGAGCATGGAGGAGATGACCACCACCGATGCCGCCACGGGGCAGAGTGCACACATCATGAACCCTTGTGCCATGGTCTCGTTGCCCGAAACGGCCCGCACCATCAGATAGAGTCCGGCACTTACCGTTAACTGAAAGAGTATCAGCCAGAAGTGCATCCTGGAAAAGCGCAGATGCCGCAGATCCACGGTCACGAAATTGAGCAGCAGGATGGTGAAAATCAACCACGGCACCAACGACGACAGAAGTACGCTGACGCCGTGAAACAGCAGTCCCAACAAGATGGCGGCAGGGAGGACGTAACTGCGGTATTTTTGCATGCAGAGGGTTCAGGGTTTATGGTTTAAGGTTTATGGTTTAAAGGGCGTGCGAGGGGAATGTCGTATTGTGGCGTTTTTACAATGTGGCAAACGGTGCTACCGCCCTGTCGAAAATTCCGTTCACGTAGGCGAGGACCATGCCGTAATTGCTGACGGGGATGCCTGTTTCGATGGCGGGGCGCAGGCGCTCGCGGAGCTGTTTGCGGGTGACCATGCAGCCGCCGCATTGGATGACCATCGCATATTGCCGGATGTCAGGGATTTGGTTTAATCCCGACACGAAATCGAATTGCAGTTTTTTGCCCGTGAACTGCTGGATGAGTCGCGGCAGTTTCACTCGCCCGATGTCCTCGCAGGAGGTGAGGTGGGTGCAGGATTCCAACATCAGGATGCGGTCGCCGTCGCGAAGGTTGCGTAACTGCGGCGTGCCTTTGACGTACGCCTCGAATTCGCCTTTGTGGTGTGCCAACACCACGCTGAATCCGGTCAGCGGGATGCTTTCCGGCACCTCTTTCTCTACTTTGTGGAACGCTTGGCTGTCGGTGACGACCAATTTCGGGGCGCGGTGGTTTTGCAGGTAAGGGGTCACCTTGTCCTCCTTCAATACGATGGCAATAGCTTCATTGTCAAGCACATCGCGTATCATCTGCACCTGTGGGAGAATCATCCGGCCTTCGGGGGCTTCCGAGTCGATGGGGGTGACTAACAGCACTTCGTCGCCCTCGCGAACGAGGTCGCCGAGCAGGGATCGTGAGCGGTACGCCGACTCGGGCATGATCCGTACGATTTCTTGCAGCATCTCTTCGATGCCGGCGCGCGTTTTCGTGCTGATATTCCATACTTTGCAGCCGTCCACCTCCATTTCGCGCATTGCGTTGCGGTCGCATTTGTTGTTGACAATGAGGTAGGGAAGTTCGAATTTGCGGAACTGTTCCAACAGCTCGCGTTCGGGAAGGCCCACTTCGTAGTCGGTGATGACAAGGATGGCCAAATCGATGATTTTCAAGACCTCCAGTGATTTCTGCACTCGTTTCGCCCCGATTTCGCCCACATCGTCGATGCCGGCGGTGTCGATGATGATGCAGGGCCCGATGCCGAAAATCTCGATGGCTTTGCGCACGGGGTCGGTGGTGGTGCCGGCCGTGGCGTCCACGATGGCGACCTCCTGCCCTGTGATGGCGTTGATGAGGGAACTCTTGCCGTTGTTCCTCCGCCCGAAAATGCCGATATGCGGCTTGCTGCTCATAGTGTTAAACCGCCACATCCGCTTTGATGTGCGGATGCGGGTCGTAGTTTTCTAACGTGAAATCTTCATATTGAAAGTCGAAAATGCTCTCCACGGCCGGATTGATGCGCATTTGCGGCAGGGGACGCGGATCGCGCGAGAGTTGCAAC
Organism: Bacteroidales bacterium; assembly: GCA_016281255.1. Classification (GTDB taxonomy): domain Bacteria; phylum Bacteroidota; class Bacteroidia; order Bacteroidales; family WCHB1-69; genus F23-D06. Next base: position 4,801 of record JAEEIG010000191.1, on the reverse strand, counting down.
TTGGCCTGCTCCACATGGTTGGAGTAGATGTGCGCGTCGCCGAAGGTGTGCACGAATTCCTTGGCTTGCAGTCCGCACACCTGAGCCACCATCATTGTCAGCAGGGCGTAGGAGGCAATGTTGAAGGGTACGCCGAGGAAGACGTCCGCGCTGCGTTGATAAAGCTGGCACGAGAGCTGTCCGTCGTTGGCGTAGAACTGGAACATCGTGTGGCACGGCGGCAATGCCATCTGATCGACATCTGCGGGGTTCCATGCGCTCACGATGAGCCGTCGCGAATCGGGATTACGCTTGATCTGCTCTATCAGATTGGTGATCTGGTCGATAACACGGCCGTCGGGAGCTTCCCACGAGCGCCACTGTTTGCCATAAACGGGGCCGAGGTCGCCGTTCTCGTCCGCCCACTCGTCCCAAATGGTGACGTTGTGGTCGTGCAAGTACTGGATATTTGTGTCGCCGCGTAGGAACCACAGCAGCTCGTAAATGATGGAACGCAAGTGCAACTTCTTGGTTGTCAGAAGCGGAAAGCCCTTTTGCAGGTCAAACCGCATCTGATAACCAAAAATGCTGTAGGTACCCGTGCCTGTGCGGTCGGCCTTATAATGACCCTCTTCAAGGATCGTGTGCATCAGATCAAGGTATTGTTTCATCTTTTAGTGATTGGTGATTAGTGAATAGTGATTGGTGATTGGTGATTAGTGATTGGTGAATAGTGAATAGTGATTAGTCTTAGGTTTCAGGTTTCAAGAGTCAAAGTTCACAAGTCACCTTTACGCCGGGACTTCCAAGCTCTCCAGCACATCCAGCACATTTTCCAAGCGAGTATCTTTGACCTTCTCGATTTGGCCCTTGTCGCAGAGTTCTGCCATTTCAGGATCGATGGGAAGTCTATCCAACAGTTTGATATTGAATTCTTTGGCTACCTCTTCGGCGTTGCTTTTGCCGAATACGGAAATCTTCTCGCCGCACTTGGGGCAAATGATGTAGCTGTAGTTTTCGATAAGGCCGAGGACGGGGATGTTCATCATGCCGGCCATGTTCACGGCCTTGCTCACGATGAGGGAGACCAGCTCTTGCGGGGAGGTGATCATCAAGATGCCGTCGAGGGTGATGCTTTGGAAGACAGTCAATGGCACGTCACCGGTTCCGGGAGGCATGTCAATCAACAGAAAGTCAATGTTTTCCCAAATCACTTCGGTCCAGAACTGCTTCACCATGCCGGCAATCAGCGGTCCGCGCCATAAGACGGGGGACTTCTCGTCAGCAATCAGCAAATTGCTGGAAATCACTTCGATGCCGGTTTCCGTGACGGCGGGATAGACTCCTTGCTCGCTGCCGCGCACCATTTCGTGGAGGTTGAACATTTTCGGGATGGAGGGTCCGGTGACATCAGCGTCGAGGATACCCACACGGTAGCCTTTGCGACGCAGCGCCACGGCCAACAGCGAGGTGACGGAACTCTTGCCCACGCCGCCTTTGCCGCTTACCACGCCAATCACCTTCTTGATGTTGCTCAGCGCATTCGGTTTCTCGTGCAAATCTCTGCTTCCGCAGTCTTTCTGACTGCATTCCTGACAGTTATGATTACATTCGCTCATACAATGTTATTTTTTAAATGGTCGCAAAAATACAAAATATTATTTCCCGATGATAGCTGCCAATTCATCCACACCCTTCGGCAAATGCGGTCCCAACACGCGGTGGCCGGTTTCGGTGATCAGCAGGTCGTCTTCGATACGGATGCCGCCGAAGTCGCGGTATTTCTCGACCATATCGTAGTTGATGAAGTCGGCGAATTTGTTCTCCTTCTTCCAGATGTCGATCAAATGCGGGATGAAGTAGATGCCCGGCTCGATGGAGACCACGAAGCCCGGTTTCAGCTCGCGGGCCATGCGCAGCGATGCCCATCCGAAGATGTTGCTCGGACGCACGGTGTCGTCATAACCGACGTAAATCTGCCCCAAGCCTTCCATGTCGTGCACATCGAGACCGATTTGGTGACCTAAGCCATGAACCATGAACAAGGCGTGGGCACCCAGCTCGACAGCCTCTTTCACGTCGCCTTTCATCAATCCCAAATCTTTGAGTCCCTGAGCGATAACTTCGCAAGAGAGGCGGTGCAGCTCTTTGTTGTACATACCCGGATGTGCGGCATCGATGGCGTCCATGTTGGCTTTCAGCACGATTTCGTAGATTTCCTGCTGTTTTTGGGTGAACTTGCCGCCGACGGGCATGGTACGTGTATAGTCGGAGCAGTAGTTCATCAAGCCCTCCGCACCGGCGTCCATCAGCAGCATATTGCCGTTTTGGAGGATGCCGTTGTGCAGGTGGTTGTGTAACGTTTCACCGTGCTGAGAAAGAATTACAGGGAAGGAGATGCCATTGCCGAACGACAAAGCGATACCTTCGGCCAAGCCGGCCAATTCGCGCTCGGACTCGCCCGCCACTGCGCGACGCATCACGGCGGTGTGCATCTTCACACCGATTTCGCAGGCTTTGTCCATCTCGTCGATTTCGCACTGTTCTTTGGCGGAACGCAGGTTCACGATGCCCTTGATGAGCTCCACGGAGGCGTGCTCGCGGATGTGGTTGACATCGATGCCGGTGAGGTTGGCAAGCAGGATCTGGTTGTCGCCTCGGTAGGGCGGCACGAAATGGACCTTGCGTCCCTGCTGCTGAGCCTGTTGGATGAAATCGGCAAGCTGTCCGAACGGACGGGTCTCCGTCACGCCCACCTTTTCAGCCAAAGAGGCAATCGTCGGCTGGTCGCCCATCCAGATGATATCGTCGATGGTGAAGTCGTTGCCGAAAATCACCGACTGGTGCGCGTCAAAATCGATGACGGCGGCGATGTCGGCGATGGAAAGTCCGAAGAAATAGAGGAAGTCGCTGTCCTGACGGAAGTTATAAGTGTTGTCGGGATAGTTCATCGGGGCTTCGTGGTTGCCGAGGAACACTGCGATGCCGCCATTCACGGCGTTCATCAATTTCTCTCTTCTGTTTTTGTAAATTTGGGGTTCGAATAAAGGGTTCATATTGTTTAATATTTATTGTTTGTTCGAAAATTGGCTTTAATCTTTATTAAAAGAATATCGTTTCTGTTTTACCCATTTGATCTTATGAATGCCATCTGCAATTTTTTTGCATCCAAATAATATTGCTGGAGTGAACCTCTTTCCATATAATGGTGAAATCAATATGGTGCCTATACCTTCCATGATATTTAAACGTCCCTCTTTTTGACGTTCTTTAGCAATGGCATCGATGTGATATTGTGTGGAAATAGCGATCATATTGCAAGCATCAGCGTTTGTAACTTCAAATGCATTGAGAAATTCCTTCACTTCGTCTTCTTTTTTTTCTTCTACAATGAACATATAATTAATAAAATCGTACACCTTTTGCTCAGATCCTTCCTGCCGTTTCCAATAGTTGTCAAGAATATTTTTTATAGATGATTTAGTATAGGAATCGCCGAAATAAGGACAGCGCTCTTTTCTGAAATCCTTTTTTCTTTTACATCTGTTCTGATATTCACAACGATAGCACTGTTCTCTCATGGGTTCAAAGTCAAAGTTCAAAGTCAAAGTTCAAAGTTCATAGTCAATGATTCCGAATGTAGTTAATGGCAGCATCCAATTGCGGTTTGAAATCGCCGTTGTAGTCTTTGCGGAGCACAATCTGGTCGGGGGTGTGCCCGATGCCTTCCCACACCTTGCCGCCGATTTGCGCCTCGAAAGAGGAGGTATAGACGTAATGGCCGGTGTTAATATCCCCGAAGGGACCGCCGTAGTTGAGGTCAATGCGGTTGGCGTCCTGCAACGGGCCGGTGCCGCCGTGCGTGCGCTCGCCGATGGTGTGCGCGGTAGGTAGCACAGCTTTGATGGTCATCGGCTCGATTTCGCCCATGCTCACCGAGTGAATGTCACAGAGAATCACGTATGGGATGTTCTCCGCCGTGATGTCGCGATGGTATTTCTGGTTAGGATCGATATAGTACGGTGTCCACACAGAGTGCTCCAACCGGCCCGGTCCCTCTTTGTAGCGGGTCTTCAAGATTTCTGTCCGTTCGTTGAGATAGTTTCCGATGAGGTAGTCGAGGTCGTCCTGGTAGCCGCCGCGGTTGCAACGGTTGTCGAGGATGATGCCGGCCAGCTGGTTGCGCGGGGTCTCCACGATAGCCTTGAAATAGTGGTCGAGAAGTCCCGCCGCCTCGTCATTCTGAAGTATTATCGGGGTAATGCCGGCAGAAGATTGCCACAAATAAGGAATCTTCCGCCCGTCGGGAAGCTTGAAAAGAACATAATGGTACGTGACATACATTCCCAATTCCGGGGCGTATCCCACACTGGACTCATGTGTCTCCACCGTATATTGTGACTCAATGTTTTGCAAAAAAGCCTGGAGACCAGCATTCTCATCCGAGGACGATTCAATATAGTAGTCGCGGGTGGGGATTTCCAAATTGGAAGGAGTGACAGAAACGACACTGCTCATGTCGTCGGGTGCGGGATGAAGGTTCCTCACCCTGAAAGTCAGATGGTGATCGCAAAGCCCGCCGATGATGTTAGTATAGAGTTTCTGCAAATCCTCCGTCTTCACGTATCCGACCTGCTCGTACTGTTGGTCGAGCTTCTTGAAAGCGGGAAGATAACGGTCGTACATCGCGTCCCAATCCGTGGTATCGACATCCCAGAAGACATATCCTGTGTTGAGGACTTTCCAGAGGTAGTCGAACTGTTCGGCGTAGGTGCTGTAGGCTAACTCGCCGTTCTCCCCGATATAGGGCATGTAGTCGGCT
>JAEEIG010000021.1 GCA_016281255.1 Bacteroidales bacterium | reverse complement strand
GTGAACATGATCATGGGTAACGGCTATACCAAAGGCCACGCCGAATTCACCCTCCAGGAGCTCCGCGAAAGCCCCGAACTCAGAAAGATCTTCGAAGAGTTATACGCATAACCCTCCGAATCTTTATACCATTAGTAATAATTATCTTATGGAATAAGCGGTGTGTAACGAGCGCCGCTTATTTTTTTTGTTTACAAGCTTACGGGTTTATGTCGGTTTATGTGGCACTTTCCTTGAACAGCCTCGGAGAGGCAACACGTGCGCGTTGCAATTTACCCCACAAAAATCCAACAACCCAAATAGTCGCATCTCTCCGAGATGCCACTCGGCGCGGAATCGAATCTGCACCTGAGGTGGACATCCTCTTGCGTGGGTGTGCGCGCAGTGCCAACCCCACACTGCGCGACTTCGTCGCTGGTGTGGGGTTACCAAGATGCTGCCTCTTCGAGGCAAGGAGAAGCTCCCGGAGTGACGCGATATTTTCGAGGCAAAGGGCACGACTGAAATGGCTCGCGACTCTTCGAGGCAATGAGAATTTACCCTATAAGCTGCGATTTACCACCGTCTCGAAGAGACACCATCTCGGTAGCCCCACACAAGCGCAGCGCAGTGTGGGGTGGGTGGCGCGATGCAGTGTCGTTGTCCCCATTGTTTATGTTCCCGCGCGGGGTTGTCCGATCACGCACCATCTCGGAGAGATGGGACATTTTCATCTGCAAAGAAATATCGTTCCTCAATCACTATCCCGTTCTGTGCCAAAAACTCCCGATGTTCATCCTCGAACGTGACATTCCTGTGATGTTCTTTCTGACGTTTAATGTAATTCGCGATAATCGTCCGGTCCCAATAAGAGCAAGAAAAACCAGCATACTCTTTACTCCAACGTTTAAATCTCGGAAAATGAAGGTTTCCCTTCAACCATTTGCTGGTACTTACCTTCAATTCCTGTACAAACTTCGACAAAGCCATTGTCGCTGGCAGCGCTACTAACAAGTGGACATGGTCTGGCATCCCGCCAACCCGTATCAACTTTACATTCTTATTCCTACAGAAACCCAAAATGTAACCATACAGTTCCCGTTCGTGACTCTCGTCAATGACGTTTTCGTTCCTATACGGTCTGAGAACAATGTGAAAGATTGTTTTTGTATAACTCATGGTACAAAATATTAGTTTTTATATTCGTTTTGTTTCAGGTTGCAAATATACAACAAAAAAAGCCTCTTGTCAAGACCTCAACGTATTTTTCCTGTTTTTTCACGTTTTTCCTAACTTATCTCTTTGATTCTCTTCATCTTATCTCGAAGAGATAAGACCTCGGTAGCCCCACACAAGCGACGAAGTCGCGCAGTGTGGGGTATATGATGACGAAGTTGCGCAGTGTGGGGCTATGGATACCCCCCTTTAATCAGTACAACACCCCCTCCATCGTTCCCATAATCCGTGTCTTTAGGTCGCAAAGGGTCCGGTATGTCTCCGTGTTGCGGAGGCGGCGGGCCTTGAAGAGCAGGCGAAGCTTGCGGAAGGCCTTTTTCAGGTCGGCGGCGATGACGCCGGTGATGGCGGACAAAACCACATACAGTATGCCGATCCAGAAGTGGTGGCTGACCAGACTGGACACGACCAGGAGGATGATGTACCAAATCGGGAAGGTGAACACGGCACCGAGGGAGTACTGGAAGGTGGAGTGCATCATCGGGTCTTTGATCTTGTGGGCGAAATGCTTCGCGAGCCAGGAGGGCAGGAGGTTGTTGAGGTATCCGAAGAGGAAGACCGGCAGCAACAGGACCGAGACGAGGAGGTGCAGCAGCATCTTGAAACCGGACACTTTGCGGCTGGCGGACCAGGAGTTCAGGCCGGTCTTTTGGAGCCATTCCAGATATTGGCGCAGGTCGTCCATCAGGGCGGAGAAGCGGTCCGGCTGTTCGTCGCGCAGCTTGTGGACGGCGGCGATGGTCTCCATGTCGGCCTCCTTTTGGTTGGACAGTAACTTGGTGTCCGTGCCTTTGCGCGCCAGTATCGGTTCGCGCATGATCCGCGTGAGCTCGTCGATCTCCTTGTAGTTCTCAGGAATGTCGATGTCGGGGGTCATCTCCTTGACCCGTGCCCGCGCCTTCGCGTTGAGGGCCAGGTAGGCGGGGTTGGGGGTCTCCTTGTACATGTCGAAGAACTCCTCGAAGGTGAAGGGCTTGCCGCAGGTGACCGTCAGGTCTTCACGTGCCTCGAAATAGTTGGCGTAGTGGACGTTGAGTGGGAGAATCCTCAGGTTCAGCTTGTAGTCGTTGATCTCTTCCGCGGTGAAGGCGATGCGGCTGAACCCTTTCTTGAAGGTGTTCATGTAGTGTCCTTGCTGGTGTCCTGCTTCGGGGAAGATGACCAGAGAGCGCCCTTTTTGGAGGATTTGCGCCGCATGATTGAAGATGGCCAGGTCTTTCTCGATGTCGCTGCGTCCGCCGTCGCGGGTGCGGAAGACGGGCAGGATCTTCAGGAATCTCAACGCCTTGGCTACCGCGTCCTTCTTGAAGATGTCGCCACGCGCGATGAAGACCGGCTGACGGCGGTCGTGCCCGTAAAGCGCATGCAGGATCGCCATCGCGTCCATCATGCCGTTCTGGTGGTTGGCGATGACCAACGTCGGAGTCCCTTTCGGCGGGATGTTTTCGGGGTTGACAACCCGGAATTTACGGTAATAAATCACATTGTGCGCCACCCTCAGATAGGCCATGAGCAGGTCGTATTTCCAGGAGGGCTGGTCGATGTTATCGAAGGATATCATGTTCTTTTAGTGATTAGTGATTAGTGATTAGTGATTAGTGATTAGTGAATAGTGAATAGTGAATAGTGAATAGTGATTGGTGAATAGTGAACCATAGAGACGCGATGCATTGAGCCGCTGCAACGTCATAAGTCTCTATTCTATCACGTCGATTTCGTCCACGATGTTCTTGGCGCCGGCGAACTTATCGACGATGAAGAGGAAGTAGCGGGCGTCGAGGCTGATGTTGCGGCAGCGGTCCACATCGTACCAGATGTCGCTCATGGTGCCTTCCCACACGCGGTCGAAGTTGGTGCCGATGAGCTGGCCGTAGCCGTTGATGACCGGGCTGCCGGAGTTGCCGCCCGTGGTGTGGTTGCTGGCGATGAAGGCCACCGGCAACTTGCCGTTCTTGTCGGCGTAACGACCGTAATCCTTCTTCTGCCACAGTTCTTTCAGCTTCGGATGCACCTGATAGTCGTACACGTCGGGATTCTCTTTTTCCATGATGCCGTCCAAGGTGGTGTAATAGACATAGTCGGTGCCGTCGGCGGGCTGGAAGCCCTTCACCTGCCCGTAGGTGACGCGCATGGTGAGGTTGGCGTCGGGATAGAAGGTCTTGTCTTTGTCCTTCTCCATCAGCGCCTTGACGTAGGTACGGTAGTATTGGTCGAGTTCGGCGCTCTCCGCACGGTATTTCGTGACCGCCTTGCGATATTGGTCGAACAGTGACAAATACAAGGCCACCATCTCGTTGCTTGCGGTTTTCGCCATCTGTTTCGGGGAGGCTTTGGAGATGAAATCCTGATATTTCTGGGCGTCCTGGAAGTAGGGCGCTTTCTTGGCGCTGTTGTCCCAAAGCGCTGTCATCATTTGTCGCACAACGGGTTCGCTTTGGATGTATTTTTGCAAAGAAGTCGGGATGTTCTCCTTTTTCTCGTGCGTGAAATAGTAGGTCATCAGCTCCACAAAGCACTCTTTGTCAATCACGTCGAAATATTCGGCACGGAAGCTCTTGTCCGCGTCGATCATCTTTGCGCGGGTGGCATCCGGGACCTCCTCCACTTCAAAAAGATTGTACATGTAGGGATAGACCACCTCTTCCATCAGTTCCACGCCGAATAGATATTCATTGATATAGGTGACCATTTGGAGGTTGTTGTTATAGCTGTCATAGACCTTTTTCATGTCCTGCAGCAGCGTGCCGTATTCCGCTTTGCGTTTGGGATCCGCGTTGACCCATTGTTGGAATTCTTTCTCTTGGGCTTGTTTCTTGCCGATGACGTCGCACTCGCGGATGCCCTTGCTCTCGCCTTGCCACTTTTTCCAGCCGTTGGAGATGCCGTTGGCCTTGGCGGAGTACATGAGGCGGATGCGCGGGTCGAGGTTCATCTGCTTCTTCATGGCGTCCAGGCGGATGGTACGCGCCTGTATCGCAATGGGATTCTGGATGTTAGCCACGGCGTTCACACCGTCGGAGATGAGGAACTGGCGGGTGGAGCCGGGGTATCCGAACACCAACGTGAAGTCGTTCTCCTGCACACCCTTGATGGAGACGGGGAAGTACTGTTTCGGCTTCATCGGGATGTTGTCCTTGCTGTAGTCGGCGGGTTTGCCGTCCTTGCCGGTATAGATTCGGTAGAGCGAGAAATCTCCGGTATGGCGCGGCCACATCCAGTTGTCGCTGTCGCCGCCGAACTTGCCGATGCTCTCCGGCGGAACGCCCACCAATCGGATGTCGTTGTAGGTTTCCGTGACGAACATGAAGTATTGGTTACCATAGTAGAACGGCTTGATCTGCGCTTTGTAACCGTTGCCGTCGGTGGCCTTTTTCGTCACCTTGGCGATGTTTTCCTTGATCTTCATCTGGCGGTCGGACTCCTTGTCCTGGGCGGTCACGCCGGCCAAAACCTGATCGGTGACATCCTCCATATAGACGAGGAAGGTGACGGTGAGTCCCTCCATCGGGATCTCTTCCTGTTTGCTCTTGGCCCAGAAGCCGTCCTGAAGGTAGTTGTGCTCCATGGTGCTGTGAGACTGCACGTAGGAGTAGCCGCAGTGGTGGTTGGTGAGCAGCAGCCCCTGCGAGGAGATGAGCTCGGCGGTGCAGCCGCTGCCGAAGAGCACGATGGCGTCCTTCATGCTGTTGTGGTTGATGCTGTAGATGTCGTCCGCCGTGAGGTGGAAGCCCAATTGCTGCATCTCAGCCTCGTTCTGGCTTAAGTAAAGGGGGATCCACATGCCGCCGTCGGCCTTTGCAAAAGTGAAAATCGCGGCGAATAAAAGGGTGAAGAATAGTGACTTTTTCATATTTTTGATTTTAATACATAACCGGATTTTTAGAGGGCGCAAATATATAATTTTTTGCTATAAGGTTTAATGATTAAAGTTTAAGGTTTAAGGTGGGCGAGTGGGGATAGTATGATTAAGGAAAAATTGTAATTTTGCCGCCTTTAATATGGAACGACTCAACGTGCAGACCCGATACCCCGATGCGATGGCCAGCCATACCATCGGATTGCTGCGGTGGGTGCTGATGGCGCTCATCGTGGTTATCCACACCGACTTGGTGGCGGATACCGGCTGCACCAACACAGCTTACGCCATCCTCTACCGATGGGCCGGCAATGTGGTATGGCTGGCCAACCCGCTCTTCTTTTTGATGTCCGGCTATCTTTTTGTGGCTTCGGACAGTGGAT
>JAEEIG010000190.1 GCA_016281255.1 Bacteroidales bacterium | reverse complement strand
TGGTTTTTGGTGGAGCCCCGCACTGCGCTTCGCTTGTGTGGGGTTAATTGCACTTCGTGCGTCTTGCCTCTTCGAGGCTGCTTAAGGAAGAAAACTATAATTTGTTCTCCGCGTTGGGGAAGACTATCGTGGGTTTGAAGGTTTTCGCCTCTTCGAAATCCATGGAGGCATAGGAGATGATGACCACAATGTCGCCGATGGCGGCTTTGCGGGCGGCGGGACCGTTGAGGCAGATCACGCCGGAGTCTTTCGCCCCTTTGATGACGTAGGTCTCCAGACGCTCGCCGTTGTTGACGTTCAGTACCTGGACCTTCTCGTTCTCGATCAGGTTGGCGGCCTCCATCAGCGTCTCGTCAATGGTGATGCTGCCTACGTAGTTCAGACTGGCCTCCGTGACGGTGGCGCGATGTATTTTCGATTTCAGGACTTCTATGTTCATCGGTGTTGTTTGTTGTTGACTATCTTTTTTTGTTAGTAGTAACTTTAAGCTTTTTTGTTTTTAGACTTTAGACTTTAGACTATTGGGGTTGTTCGTTTTTTTCAATTACAAAATTGTATCTGCCATACTTATTTGTTTCTTTCACGTTTTATTAAGTCTTAAGTCTTAAGTCTTAAGTCCCAAGTCTTAAGTCCCAAGTCTAATACCTCACGTTGTCAATCAACCGTACCGGACCCACGAACACGGTGATGAACCCCATCACGCCGTGCGGGTTGTCGAGGGTGTCGGCGGTGAGGAGCGTTTGGGCGTCGGCGATTTCAAAGTAGTCGAGTTGGAATTCGGGGATTTTGGCGATTTCGCTCTCCACGAATGTCTTGATCTCCTGCAGGCTGTGGAACTTTTTCGATTCCTCCAGGATGCGGTGGATGTTGGCGGAAGTCTCGAACTCGTGTTTCGAGAGGCGGCGGTTGCGGGAGCTCATGGCCAAGCCGTTGGGTTCTCTGACGATAGGGCAGGGGATGATCTCGGTGAGGATGCGGCATTGGCGGCACATCTCGCGGATGACGGCGATCTGCTGGTAGTCCTTCTCGCCGAAATAGGACTTGTGCGGGCGAACCCACTCGAGCAGGCGGCGCACGATGACGCCCACGCCGTTGAAGTGTCCCGGACGGGCGGCGCCTTCCATCACGTTGGCCACGGTGCCGAAATCGTAAACCTCGCTGGGCGCCACGGGGAAGACCTCCTCCACGCTGGGCGCGAAGACGTAGTCGGCCAGGTCGCCAATCAGCTGCACGTCAGCCTCCAAGGTGCGGGGGTACTTCTCCAAGTCCTCGGCGTTGTTGAATTGCGTGGGGTTCACGAAAATGGAGCAGAAGACCACGTCGTTCTCCTCGTGCGCGCGGCGGATGAGAGAGATGTGACCCTCGTGAAGGGCGCCCATAGTCGGCACCATTCCGATGCTTTTGCCGGCGGCACGTTCGCGCACGGCAATCTCCAATAGATTCTCAACGGTGTTAATTATCTTCATAATGATCTGTTTTTCAATGTCTTATAAACAAATACCATTTTGCCAAAAACGGTCGCAAAGGTATAATTTTTTTTGACATGGAATCATACTAAAACGCGGTTTTCGCCGTTATTTGCCCGTTGAATTAAAAATAATTGCAGATGAATACGAAAATCTTATGGGCGGACGATGAAATCGACTTGTTGAAACCGCATATACTTTTCCTGAACTCCAAAGGTTACGACGTGATTCCCGCCATGAGCGGCGTCGAGGCGCTCGAAATTCTGAAGAAAGAGTTTGTGAATATCATCTTTTTGGATGAAAACATGCCCGGGCTGAGCGGATTGGAGACGCTCCAACGCCTCAAGAAGGACTACCCGCATATCCCCATCGTGATGATTACCAAAAGCGAGGAGGAGCACATCATGGAGAACGCCATCGGCTCCAATATCGCGGATTACCTCATCAAACCCGTGAACCCCAACCAGATACTGCTGTGTCTGAAGAAGAATATCGACAACAAACGGCTGGTGAGCGAGAAGGTGACCACCGACTACCAGCAGTCGTTCCGCGAGCTCTCCATGCGCATCTCCGACCGCTTGGGCGTCAAGGAGTGGGAAGAACTCTACAAGGAACTCGTGAATTGGGAACTGCAAATTGAAAAGATTGAGGATGAGAGCGTTACAGAGATGCTTGCCGCCCAGAAGGAGGAAGCGAACATCCAGTTTGCCAAGTTTGTGCAGCGCAACTATATCGATTGGCTCAACGGCCGCGGCGACGAAAAACCGTTGCAATCGCATACTGTGCTGAAAGAGAAGCTTTTCCCGCAGCTGAACGACCAGAAGAGCACCTTCCTCTTCGTCATCGACAACCTCCGGTATGACCAATGGCGGAGTATCTACCCGATGGTGCACGACTATTACTACATTCAGGACGAGAGCATCTGCTACAGCATCCTGCCCACGGCCACGCACTATGCGCGAAACGCGCTCTTCTCGGGCTTGATGCCGTCGATGATTGCCAAAAAATACCCGAATTTGTGGCTGAACGAGGGCGATGCCGGCAGCAAAAACCAGCACGAGGAGGAACTCTTGGGCGAATATCTCAAACGTTATGGCAAAAACATCAAGTTTTCCTACCACAAAATATTGAACCCCGATTTTGCCAAGAAGGTGTTCGACAATTTCCATCAGATGCTGAACAACCAGCTGAATGTCATTGTGTTCAATTTCGTGGACATGCTTTCACACGCGGGCACCGACGTGAACGTGGTGCGTGAGCTGGCCGACGACGAGAAGTCCTACCGAAGTGTCACCGCCTCCTGGTTCGAGAATTCGGTGCTCTTCGAGATGATCAAGTACTTGTCGGAGAAGAGGATACCCGTGATGATCACCACCGACCACGGCACCATCAAGGTGGATCGTGCGTTGAAGATGGTGGGGGAGCGCGACCTGAACACCAACCTGCGCTACAAGGTGGGCCGCAGCAGCATGGAGTATCCCGCCAAGGAGGTTTTCGAGGTGAAGAACCCCGACGACGCATTCCTTCCGAAGGAGTCGATGACGCAGCGTTTCATCTTCGCCACCAAATCCGACTTTTTCGCGTACCAGAACAACTACAACCAGTACGTGAACCTCTACAAGAACACCTTCCAGCACGGCGGCATCTCGATGGAGGAGATGCTGATCCCGTTCGTGACGCTCACGCCGAAGAATTAGCGTCGCAAACGATACTTGAGTTTGACATTAAAAAAAGAGGCACCGAAAGGTGCCTCTTGAGGTTACGAAATCGTCCGTTTTTACTGCTTCACCAGCTTCAGGTTGATGAAACGGTCGCCGGTGTAGATTTTCACCATGTACAGACCCGTGGGCAGCATCGTGACGTCGAATTCCCGGTCGGAAGCCTTCATCACTAATTTGCCTCGCATGTCGTAGAGATCCACGCTGACAGGCTCCGTTTCCAAGCCCATAATGCGACAGATGTGCTTCGTCGGGTTCGGGGCGAGGAAGACCTTTTCAACTTCGTGGACAGTCACGCCTACTCTAGTGGTCAGGTGTAGGGTCACCACACTGTCGCAGCCGTTCACCGTCTGCAGCGTCTGCACATAGTCTCCGGAAGCGCAATAGGTCTGGCCGTTCCATGTGTAGCAGCTGTCTGCTGTCTCTATGGTGAATTCGGAAGAGGTAGCGTTGTTGATGGTCAGATGCAGCGTATCAACCTGGGTGCAACCGTTGGCATCCTGATGACTGTAGGTGTATTCGCCGGAGGTGGAGTAGGTCTGTCCGTTGGCAGCCCAGGTATAGGAACCGCACTCACTCACGGTAATAGCAGTGTTCACCGGGTTGTTGATGGTCAGGTGCAACGT
>JAEEIG010000020.1 GCA_016281255.1 Bacteroidales bacterium | reverse complement strand
TTGCAAACCAATACCGGTATTTCAACCCAAAAGTTGGTTGTCAAGTAATTTAGTATAAGATATTTATAAAAAGGCAGGCCGAAGAATGACCTGCCTTTTTTTCTGTTTTAATAAATTTTGGTATGATAAAATCAATGACCGGCTTCGGTCGGGCGGTAGTGGAAACGTGCGGAAAGTGCGTCACAGTGGAAATCCGCACGCTGAACAGTAAACAGTTGGATTTGAACACGCGTATTCCGCTTGTCTTCAAGAATTACGAGAACGATATCCGTTCCATCCTCTCCAAGGAGCTGGAACGCGCCAAGGCGGATTTTACGATTACGGTGGAAAACAGATCCGTCAGCAGCTCGGTTACCATCAACAAGGAGCTTGCGAAGTCTTATTATCAAACACTTAAAGAGATTTCCACTGAATTAGGCAACCCGGTGGAAAGCGACATTTTCCTGCATGTGATGCGTATGCCGGATGTGGTATCCACCCCTCAGGAGGAGGTCAGCGACGAGTTGTGGGAGGCTGTGAGAGCCGCCATCCTCGATGCTTGCCGTCAGCTGAATGAGTTCCGGATTTCCGAAGGCAAAGTGCTGGAGCAGGACTTTGTCAAGCGAATCACGCTGATTCGTAATATGATAGATGAGGTTACACCGTTTGAGGAGCACCGCATCGTCAAAATCCGCGAGAAGTTCGAGACTTCGCTGAAAGACCTTGCCACGAAAGTGCAGTATGACCCCAATCGTCTGGAGCAGGAGATCTTCTTCTATCTGGAGAAATTGGACATCACCGAAGAGAAAGTGCGCCTGCGCAAGCATTGCGACTATTTCATCGAGACGCTGGAGGAGAATCAGTCTAACGGCAAGAAACTCGGCTTCATCGTGCAAGAGTGCGGTCGCGAAATCAATACGTTAGGCTCCAAAAGCAACGATTTCGACATCCAACAGATTGTGGTGCGGATGAAGGACGAGTTGGAGAAGTTGAAGGAGCAGTTGGCGAATATCTTATAATGGTTATGGGTTATGGGTTATAGGTTATTGAGGCTGATGAATTGTACATTGTAAATTGAAATAACATGGGAAATATATTATCACTGATCGGTCGGCCGAATGTGGGCAAATCGACCTTTTTCAATCGCTTGATACAGGCGCGCGAGGCCATTGTGGATGCCACGGCGGGCGTGACGCGCGACCGCCATTACGGCAAATCCGACTGGAACGGATACGACTTTTCCGTCATCGACACGGGCGGCTATGTGGTCGGTTCGGACGACATTTTCGAGTCTGAGATCCGCAAGCAGGCGGCGTTGGCCATCGAGGAGTCCGACGTTATCGTCTTCATGGTCGATGGTCGCGAGGGACTGACCCCTTTGGACGAGGAGATCGCGGACATTCTGCGCAAGTCCAAGAAGCCCTACTATCTGGCGGTGAACAAGATTGACAGTCCGAGCAACTACTTGGACTACACGGAGTTCTATGCCTTGGGAATTGGTGATATTTATCCCATTTCCGCTGTTTCGGGCAGTGGTACCGGCGATTTGCTCGACGAGGTGGTCAAGCATTTCTCCAAGGACAAGGACGACCTGCCCGACGACTTGCCGCGTATCGCTATCGTGGGCAAGCCGAATGTGGGTAAGTCTTCCATTATCAATGCTTTCCTTGGTGAAGACCGCCATATCGTGACCCCTTTGGCCGGCACGACCCGCGATACGATTTTCACCCGCTACAAGAGCTTCGGTTTCGACTTTTACTTGATCGACACTGCCGGCTTGCGCAAAAAGAGCAAGGTGGAAGAGAGTCTGGAGTTCTATTCGGTGATGAGAGCCGTGCGTTCCATCGAAAACTCCGATGTCTGCATTGTGATGGCCGATGCTTCGCAGGGTTTTGACGCCCAGGATCTTAACATTTTCGGTTTGTGTGCCCGCAACCACAAGGGCATCGTGTTGGTGATGAACAAATGGGATTTGGTGGAAAAAGACACGCATACGCACAAAAATTACGAGGATTTGGTGAAGAAGAAGATCGCACCGTTCACCGATGTGCCGATCATCTTCACCTCGGTGACGGAGAAACAGCGCATCTACAAAGTGTTGGAGACCGCCATTCAGGTCTATCAGAACCGTCAGCGCAAGATTTCGACCTCGGAACTGAACAACACACTGCTGCCGATTATCGAACATACCCCGCCGCCTATGAACAAAGACAAGGTGATTCGCATCAAATATATCACGCAGTTGCCGGTGGCGTACCCTACGTTCGCGTTTTTCTGCAATCTGCCGCAGTATGTGGTGGATTCCTACAAACGCTTCTTGGAGAACCAGATCCGTAAGAATTGGGATTTTGCCGGCGTCCCGATGGAGATATATTTCAGGAAGAAGTAGGTTTCAAGTTTCAGGTTTCAGATTTCAAGTTTTGTTCTCCTAACCCCCAAATCAAAGTAAGAGAAGTAATTAAATGAAAAAATTGTTCATAGAAACATACGGTTGTCAGATGAATTTCGCGGACAGCGAGGTGGTCGCCTCCATCCTGAAGGAGATGTACACGCTGACCAAAGAGATCCAGGAGGCCGATTTAATCCTCATAAACACGTGTTCGATCCGCGACAAGGCAGAACAACGCATCCACAAACGTTTGAAGGAATTAGAGGCGTTTAAGCGCAAAAAACGGACATTGCAGGTGGGCCTCTTAGGTTGCATGGCGGAACGGATGAAGGAGGAACTGTTGGAAACGGAGCCGGTGCTGGACTTCATTGCGGGTCCGGATGCCTACCGCACGCTGCCGGAGCTGATTGCCGAATCGCAGAAAGGACAGACGACATTCAACGTATTGCTCTCAGAGGAAGAGACTTACGACAACATTATGCCGGTGCGTTACGATGCCAACGGCGTGTCGGCGTTTGTCTCCATCATGCGCGGCTGCAACAACTTCTGCTCCTATTGTGTGGTGCCCTACACCCGAGGTCGCGAACGCAGTCGCAGTCCGAAGACCATTCTCGGGGAAATTGAAGATTTGTTAAAACACAACTACAAGGAAGTCACACTGTTAGGACAGAATGTGAATTCCTATTTCTGGAAAGAGGAGGGACAGGAGGTCTCTTTTGCCAAGCTGATGGCGATGGTGGCCGAGATGTCGCCCGAGATGCGAGTGCGCTTTGCCACTTCGCATCCCAAAGACCTTTCAGACGAGCTGATTGAGACGATTGCGCGTTACGACAATATCTGTAAGTGCGTCCATTTGCCGGTGCAATCGGGCAGTAACGAAATGCTGGCCAAGATGCGCCGTGTCTATACCCGCGAAAGCTATTTGGAGCGAGTCAGGAAGATCAAGGAGGTGTTGCCTGAATGCGCCCTCACGACGGACATTATCGTGGGATTCAGCGGGGAAACACTTGAGAACCATCAAGATACATTGTCCATTATGCGAGAGGTCGGCTACGAGTACGCCTATATGTTCAAGTATTCGGAGCGCGGCGGCACATTGGCTTCCAAACGCTATCCCGACGACATTCCCGACGACGAGAAGACCCGCCGTTTGGAGGAGGTGATTGCCTTGCAGGGCGAACTTTCGATGGAGAGCAACCGCCGCGACGTGGGCAAAACCTTCCGCGTGTTGGTGGAAGGGACGTCGAAACGTTCTGATGACCAGTTATTTGGTCGAAACAGTCAGAACAAGGTGATTGTTTTTCCGAAAGGCGAGCGCAAAATCGGGGATTATGTGGATGTGACGGTGACGGAATGCACGCCGGCAACGCTGTTAGGGAGTTAGCAGTTGCGGGCGACCCCAATTCCCCTTCTATTTTAGAAGGGGTGCCCGAAGGGCGGGGTAGTAATATAAAATAGCTTCTTTGAGCAGCCTCGAAGAGGCAAAACGCACGAAGTGCAATTAACCCCACATAAGCGAAGCGTAATGTGGGGTTGTTAAAAGTAAACAATGAACGATATTCGAAATATTACATACGATCAATTAATTGCGTTTTTGCGCGAAAACGGCGAGAAACCGTTCCGTGCGAAACAGATTTGGACGTGGTTATGGAAGCGGGGGGCGGGCTCGTTTGACGAGATGACGGACCTCTCGGTGGCGTTTCGTGCCAAATTGAAGGAGAATTTCACCTTCCACCGTGCGGAAATCGCCGGGGAAGTGCAGAGCAGCGACAAAACCACCAAATTCCTCTTGAAATTCCACGACGGCAAGATGGTCGAGGGCGTGCTCATTCCAAGCAAGGAACGCGTCACAGCGTGCTTGTCCACCCAAATCGGCTGTCCGCTCCACTGCGCGTTCTGCGCCACCGGTACGATGGGCTTTATCCGCAATCTGCACTACAGCGAGGTTATTGACGAATATGTCTTGCTGAACAATCGGGCGCAAGAGATTTACAACCAGCATATCACCAACATTGTCTTCATGGGCATGGGCGAGCCGTTGCTCAATTTCGACAATATGATGGCCGCCATCGACATCCTGACGGGCAAGGACTATTTCGGGTTGTCGCCGGCGCGGATAACGCTCTCCACGGCAGGCATTATCAAGGGAATCAAGGCATTGGCAGACAGAGGTTTCCGTTGTGGATTGGCCATTTCGCTGCATAGTGCCGATCCGGTAGTCCGTAGGCAGATTATGCCAGTGACGGAGCACAATCCTTTGCACGATTTGCAGTCGGCGTTGGCTTACTATCACGAAAAGACGGGCGAGCGCATCACCATCGAGTATCTGTTGCTCTCCAAGGTAAACGATTCTGAGAAGGCAGCCGAGCAGTTAGCGCGGTTCTGTCGTCCTTTCCCCGTGAAAATAAACATAATAGAATACAATTCCACCTCGGATTCCTTATTTCACAAGACTGACCCGACGCGCCGCCAGCGCTTCATCGATGTGTTGGAGCGTTGCAACATGGTGGTGAACATCCGCCTTAGCAAGGGTCAGGACATTGCCGCCGCTTGCGGGCAGTTGGTGAAGAATAATTCATAATTTCTCCACCACGCGATACCCGCCGGTTTTCTTGGAACCGACGTATTCGATGAGGCCGTCCTGCTTGAGCTGCGCGAGGATGCGGTTAACGGTGGCGGTTGAAATGCGTCGATATTTTTGGATGTCAGATGCAGGACATAATGGATGCTCCGATATATAGTCGATGATACTTTGCATCTGCAGCTCTTTTTTACTTTGACATGTTGTTTTCCTGTGCGGTTGCTTCTTTTCAGACTGTTTTGTCTCCCTTATGCTCACATGGTTTTGTAGATTCTTCAATGCAGAGGATTTATATTGGTCGGTGACAAAGAGATCCATTTTGTCAGGGGAGAACTTCACGGAGACGTAGGATTCGGTAAAACTTTTGATGTTGCCATAAGGTACGACAGTGTCGCGGGAGATTTGGACGGCGTAATCTGCGCAGATCAGCTGGCAAAGCCGTTTCAAGGAGCCATAGCGGAGAAGATTCGATCCGTCGGCAAGATAGATTTGTGTGTGGTTTTTGTTCTGTTGAAAAAAGGATATAGAGTTGAGGTGAACGGTGAGTTCCTTGTTGTCATTGTCTTTTGCGCTGATTGAGCTAAAGTCTTTTAACAATATCTTGTCCCGATTCTGGATTTGTTTGCTGAGAAAGGGTATCACTTGGACACAGAAGACACTGGCGGAGATTGCGGCATTACGCAGAAATACAAGAAAGCTTTCAAAAACAAAATGCTTAACGGCCTCGTCAGGGAACTGATAGTGGAGATTGGGGAAAACATCAGGAAAAACCATGGCCATTTCTTGAAAGGAAAAAGCAAACGTGCAGACGACATTCCACAAAATATATGCCCGCAGCCTGCCTTCCATGAGAACAGGAAAGATCAGGAGGGCATTGATGTACACCATGGCGAGAGCAAGCACCCCTGAAAGATATTCTTTGTACAAATGTGGGCAAGCAGCGGTTCGTATAAAGCAATAATTCCCGAACAGGAACACCACGACAAAGCAGAACAGCAAATTGGCAAGCAGTGATAAGATGGTTTTTCGATAGTTCCTCATAGCCTATTTTTTCTGCAAAAATAATTTTTTTTCCCAAAAATGACACCGAAAAAAAAGACATGAATTATCATTTGTTTTCTGTACAACCTATTTCGTCATAAAGAGACAAAAAAACAATAAAAAAATAATGATAATTATGATATTTCTGAAACAGCATCCTATTGTTATACACAAATTGTTAATTATCAAATAAATACAAAAACAATACTTCGCCTAAAATAAATAATTTATATTATCATTTAGTAATAACAACAGGGTGGTTCGTCATTATTTCGGCAAATCCAATCCAAACGAGAATGATAAAAAGATAATCAATTACTATTATTTGTAATATTGCACAAGTCAAATCTAAAGTGTGTAATTATGAATAAAAAAAAGAAAAGAAACCTTTCGGTTATTTTAGAAGTATTGGCGACGGTTGTGTTATTCGCGGCATGTCAAAAGAGTAATGTCAACAATCCTCCAACGTTATCTCCACACCGAGTCATTGTTGAATCTCGCAATGGGGAAAAGACAATCAGTTACCTGCTGGTGACCCAAATTGGGCATGATGCAAAGACTTGTAACGGATGTGTCCTCTTTGAGGGAAAAATGATTCACAAAGACTGTATGCGACACGGGAACTATTGTCGGTATGGGGTCTCTGTCGTCATTGACACTCTCGGAGGATGTATTACTGCCACCACAGTGGATACGTTTGACTTAACCTCGGAGAACTTCTTCGCGATGCCAGCCCGTTCGCTGTATTATTACACAGAGGACGACAACAACATCGTCTATCTGAACATTCCAGAACAAATGGTTTACCGCGACACCGCCACGTTGCAGTTCACTTTCACGGGGCTGTTCTTGACGAATGTGCCGGAGTATAGTAATGATTAGGGAAAGGCAAAGCAGCCAACACGGCACGGGGTTGCCGAGGTAGAGACGCAAAATTTTGCGTCTCTACGGGGCGGCCCGAAAAGAAACCAGCCGTGCGACAGAAATAATCATATTTTGCAGCGTTGTTTGCTTATCTTGATGTTTAACGGACTTCGCACCAAGATCGGCGGCAACGCGGAGAAGTAAAAAATAGAAGTCCCCATTAGCATTATGAAAAAGTTCATTACCCTTTTCGCTTTTTTGTGCGCGCTGATACCCGCCCGCGCACAATATGAATCATTTTTTGGCGGGGAGTCGTGGGAATATGCTACGGCTTTTCATCCTATAATGGGCACTTCCGATTATGATCCGGAATTGCTTAGTTGCCTGACAAACACCTATAGATTTACACGCACGGATACGGTGACGATTGCTGGACAAACGTACTATAATAGCACTTTCGAAGGATCAGGAGCCCATCAGGTGAAACTGAGGGAGGATATCCTCAACGGTCGTCTGTATTCTTTAATTGACAACAATGAAATCCTGATATGCGATATGTCGTTGGAAGTAGGGGACACCTTCACACAGCCTATTCCGACGTGGACTGAATATGTGGATACCATGCGAATGATGGTAGATTCTGTGACATTCGTGAATTCGAAAAAGGTCATCCATCTTTCAGCATTAACCGAAGAAGACGAGTACTGGTGGTTCTCGTTCTTCGCCCTGGAGGGAGACTACAACATAACCATGCGTTTTATGGAGGGCGTTGGCCCGATGTATGGAATTGTCCCTCCATACCACGATGGGGAGCTCTTGTTATGCCTCACCAAGGATGACTCATTGTATTATATGACACATCAAGACATGGGATGTTGGCAAAGTGTGACCAAAGTGCCGGACTATGAGGACGTTTTTTTGACCATATATCCAAACCCGTCAGATCACCTGATAAATTTGGAATTCTCAACTATGGAGAATATTCAAGGCAGTGTCTTCATCCGCGACATTTTGGGGAGGGTTTGCTTCCACACCAACGTCACTATGCCAACTGAGCATTTGAATGTCAGTAGTCTTTTGCCAGGGGTTTACATGCTCACTTTCATAGACCATCAGAATCGTAAAATCACCAAAAAAATTGTAAAAAACTGAAACGTTATACTTTCTTCGTTGTTTTATTAATGCCTATACTACTCCTTGCACAGTCGCACAGTTGGGATGGCAGAGGCATATCTTCAAAAGCAAAAGTTCGTTGTCTGAACATTTTTGTAAATATCATTTATGACCAGCATCCTGAATATAACGCCCCCTTTTCGGACACAACCTACTGGGCGCCCATTTCAAATCCTGCTTTGGAAGGTGTTAACAATGCCGCCATCCCGAAATATCTGTTGGACTGGATGGACACGGTGTATGTGGCGGGACAGACTCATGGCTACTGCACACGACTATATGGCGAATCCTCTTTTGACAGCCTGCAAATCACCGGTGATTTTGTGGTAGTGAACCTTCGGGAAAGCACAGCTCGATCTGTAACAAATGTGGATACATTAACCATTGATAAAATCGGGAGAGCCGCAATAAGGATGATTAACGAGAACGGCCTTCAAACGTTGTATGGACACAATACATTATTGGATTATGACTGTAATCAGGATGGAAAGGTTGATTTCATGAACCTGTTGGTCAGAAACATCAACAAGCAACATGCCGATATCAATCCAGGAAGTGGATATGGCACGCCAATTGGGGAAAAAATCAATATTGAGGGTAATTATATTTATGCAAAAGCAGGCACACGGCAGTGTGTGGGTGACGGTAATTTCTATGTAAACCCGACCAACATCGTTACTCATGAGATATCGCACAGTCTGTTTGGCAGTAATGCCTTCCATACTTCGGGCGGTAATCATCGGTATCCGGATGGAACTGTGATGCCTTTTCTGAATCTTCAATGCGGCTATGGCCTGATGGGTGCTGCCGAATCAGGGCTGGTTTCCTGCAACGGCTACGAGCGGTGGCGCATGCACTGGAAACATCCGCAGGCTATAGACTATATCTCGGCTCGAGATATCAGTAACACCCAATCGGTGGTGTCAGATATTTCGAAGGAGTTGGGTAATCGGAATTTCATATTGCGCGATTTTGTCACATACGGAGATGTGATACGCATCAAATTGCCATACAAGGATAGTATCACATCCTCAAACCAGTACATTTGGTTGGAAAACCACCAGGTTGGGAACAACAATAAACTGGATTTTCTTCAATATTCCAATACGGAATCATGCAGACCACAAGGTGCCGCGGGTATTTATGCCTACTATCAAGTCGGCAGGGATGTGTTGGAAGGAACTTACGACCAAATATGGGATACCCATCACCGCGACAATTTGAAAATCATTCCGGCAGAGGGATATTACGATTATGAGATGTTGGCAGAAACTCACAACGTGAACTGTGTCAATTATGGCGAACACAACTTTGTTGTGCGTCGTGGCAACGCTAATCCGTTATGCGGCGGACAGGATCAGGAATTCCCCTTGTTTCCTGAAGCTACAGATAATGTTTTATACACTTCACGAGAATATGAAACTTGGAGAAAATACATAGACACAGTTAAGGATGATCATCTTCCTCAGCTTGGTGACACACTTGACGCCTTCAAAACCCATGCCAAAATCAACATGGGTACAAATCCAGGCTCCAACAATGCCAAAACATACTATAGCACTAATTACAATCCCAGTACGATCATCAGTTCGCGACTTCTTGAAAAAAACACACAGACCACATATCTGTCTGGACTAAGTATAGAAATGACTCCGATACAAGGGACTGGCAACTTCCTGGTGAACATCCGTTGGGACGACTACGACATCACCAACGACACACGCTGGACGGGGATGATTGCGCTGAAGGAGACGGCCATCCTTACAACGGGCAACACCATCATTTTGGCGCAGAACCGCACGGTGGCGCAACCCACAAGAGACCCAGAGACAGGACTGTTTGCCGGCAGGACAAGTTGGAAATGCGAAAATGGCTCCTATTTCCGGCAGGATAGCGGATCCGTGGTACGATTGACGGAAAACAGCAGTCTGGTCTTCGAGCCGGGAAGCCGCTATGAGCTGTCCAAAAGCGCTCGGCTTAAGGTCAAAGCGGGTTGCACCGTCACCGTCCAACAAGGAGCACATGTCTGTTTGAAAGGTGTTGTCGAGGTGGATTCAGGCGGTGTTTTCAACCTTTATGACACGGCCAAAATGGGAGACTTGTCCCGCATCATCGTCCGTCCCGGCGGCAAGCTCGTCGTGGATGGCGGCACGCTGACCTCGGCCTGCGACGATGTGATGTGGCAGGGCATCGAAGTGGTAGGCAACCCGGATAAACGACAGATACCCCAGTGGCAGGGCGTAGTGGAGCTGACAAACGGTGCCACCATAAAGAACGCGCACTGCGCTATCCGTACCGGATTGCACGGGGACTCGGTCTACTTCACTACCGGCGGGATAATACAAGCCGACAGCGCGTTTTTCATCAACAACCGACGTTCCGTGGAGTTCATGTCCTACACCAACCACTCGCCGGCTGGCAACGTCATGAACAACCAAAGTTACTTCTACAGATGTGTGTTCACCGTGGATGACGACAATCTCTTCGGTCAGGACAACGGCTCTTTCATCGACCATGTCACCATGTGGGCGGTGAGAGGTGTCAAATTCAGAGGATGTGACTTCAGAAACCTTACCACAACGTCGGGTGACCGCCGTCACGCCATCTACACGGAAGACGCCGGGTTCTCGGTGGATGACTACTGCAGCGCAAATATATATGTGGACTGTGAGTGCCCTGGTTATTCCAAAAGCTGTACCTTTTCCGGCTTCACCACCGCTGTTGAGGTGAACACTTCGGGACACCAGTATTCCGTGAACGTCAATCATGCGCAATTTACAAACAACGGCACGGGAGTTCGTATCAACGGCAACAACTATGTCACAGTGACACGAAACACGTTCAATCTGGACAGCTGGCCTTCGCATTCAGGAGGCAACGTAGGCCTTTACCTGAACACATGCACGGGATACTTGGTGGATGACAACACTTTTGAGAGAACCACATATCCTTCGGGACAGTTCTTCATTGACAAT
>JAEEIG010000189.1 GCA_016281255.1 Bacteroidales bacterium | reverse complement strand
CGTTGGCGACACTGCTGCTGTGGCGTGCGAAAGCTTCACCTGGCACGGGGAGACTTATACGCAGTCGGGCGATTATTCGTTCTCGACGACCAACGTGGCAGGCTGCGACAGTGTGGTGACCCTGCATCTGACCGTGAATCCGGCCACCGCGGGCGACACTTCGGCGGTGGCTTGCGAGAGCTTTACGTGGCATGGGGAGACCTACACCCAGTCGGGCGACTATACCTTCCTTACGACCAATGCGGCGGGCTGCGACAGTGTGGTGACCTTGCATCTGACTGTGAACCTTCACGACACCACCGATCAATACCTCTCCCTCTGCACGGGCGATCTGCCCTATACATACGGCGATACGGTGTTTGAGGCGGGCACACCCGATTCTGCCGTGTTCTATATCCGGTTTACCGCAGTGGGAGGGTGCGACAGTACGGTGGCGTTGCATCTCACCATCCATAACCCTGTCCACACGGCTGTGACCGACACCGCCTGCGATAGTTACACATGGAACGGCATCACCTACCACGCCGGCGGCCAGTACCTCTACAGCCATCCCGATGTGAACGGTTGCGAGCAGGTGGACACCCTTTATTTGACAATCCTCTATGCCGACACCACCGATATTGTGGCCGAGAGTTGTGCAAGTTATGTTTGGAATGGTGTAACCTACAACACTTCAGGTGTTTATACCCAAAACTTGACTCAAGTCAACGGCTGCGATTCGCTCGTTGTCCTTCATCTCACCGTCCATGCGGTTGACACCACCGTGTTGACCCAATCGAGTTGCAATTCCTTTGCTTGGAACGGCTCAACCTACACGCAATCGGGCATCTATTCGGCCACCTTCACGAATGCACACGGCTGCGATTCTGTCGTGAGCCTGCACCTCACCATCTACCACGATACCGCCACCGCCTTCACTATCAGCGCTTGTGAGTCCTACAGCTGGGCGGATGTCACCTACACCGAATCGGGCAACTACACCCACTCGTTCACCACCACGCATGGCTGCGACTCTGTCGTCACCCTCCATCTGACCGTCAATCATCCGGTTCCCACTTCGGAATCGCAAACGGCTTGCGACAGCTACGTTTGGAACGGCACCGCCTACACCGAGAGCGGCACCTACACCTTTGCGCATACCGACGACAACGGTTGCGAGCAGGTGGACACGTTGCATCTCACCGTGAACCATCCTGCCCACGAAGTGTTTGTTCAGGAGGCGTGCGAGTGGTTTGAGTGGCATGATACCACCTATTCCGAGAGCGGCACCTACACCTTTGCGCATATCGACGACAACGGTTGCGAGCAGGTGGACACCCTGCGTCTCGCCATCCATGTACCGCAACACATCTCCTACTCGGAGGTTGTTTGTGGAAGCTACACCTGGAACGGGCAAACCTACGACCAACCGGGCACCTACACCTACAGCCACCTCGACGAGTATGGTTGCGAGCAGGTGGACACGCTGCATTTGAGCTATGTTGACACTGCCATCGCCATCGTGTGCAGCACTGGCAATTTCTGTGACGAAGGCAGCGCCACTCTGGAGGTGGTCACCGCCTTGGACAACTATTCCTGGAGCACTGGCGAGACGGGGTCGTTCATCACGGTTTACGAATCGGGTGTGTATTCGGTGACGGCCACCTCGGGCGAGTGCAGTGCGGTGGCCCAATACGCCCTTCCGCATTGCGACCGGGAAATTTTGATGCCCAATGCATTCTCGCCGGACGGCGATGGCCTCAACGACGACTTCGGCCTGCCGGAAGCCTTCCTGGACGAGATTAACGACTATGGTTTCCAAGTCTATGTCTTCAATCGTTGGGGCGAGCTGGTATATGCCTCCACCGACAAGCATTTCCGCTGGAACGGCGAGATTAAAGGCACCGTTTTCCACGGCAATGTATATAACTACACGATAGAATACAAGACAAATGTGGGCACTCCGAAGCGCATTAAAGGCAGCGTGACTGTACTTTAGCTTGCTTAATCACCCTTGAATTCATTCCTGCCCGATGATGACTTTCGGGCGGGAATTTGTTGTTTTATTCGTTTTTTATCGTTGTTTTCCCTTTCAACAGACTGCAGGGGGATGCTTTTTTCGAACGAAGCATCCCCTTTTTTTTCTTTTTCCCGTTTTCTTAATTTTTACAGTTAACAGTTAAGAAAATTTATATTAAACTATTTTAAAATTCATGTTGAAATATTGAAAAAAATATTTATTTTTGCTGCCGTAAGAATAGTCGATATTCTGTGATAATAAATTAACAATTAATCGTAAATAAATGACATGAATATATAGTAAAATAAAATGCTTTAACGAGAATATCAGAAATTGGTATATGTAATAGTATAATAAATATATATTAAAATTTAATCATTTTTATTAACAATCAATATATAATTTTTTGGTATGAAAAAAAGACTACAATTTTGTTTAATGACGATGTTCGTCATCTTTGCCCTTTCATTGAATGCGCAGCAAGAGGTTTTCCGTGTGAAATTCACGGTGACAGATGCGTATTGTTACAACAACGGAAAGATTTCGTATGCTTTGACAGATGCGGAAGGAGAGGTTTTGGATTCACTGCCAGAGGGGTTGTCGATGGTGCGCGCCTATTATTTCGCGGAGGCCCCCGACACGATGCATTACTCAGGATCGTATTATTCAGGCGGTTATGATACGCTGACGTTCAACAACGGGACTTACACCATAGGCGTTGAGGGACTTTTGGACAACGGGACGGGCGGATTCATCAGGGTGGATACCCATACGGTGATTTCCGTGAACACGACCTACCAGAAGCCAACGGGGTACACGTTAGGCCCCTTTTCCATGGATGGAAGTTATTTGCAGGCGGGTAATGGCCCCTCTTTAAGTTGCTACAATACCGGACGGGTCCAGTTGAAGATCGAAAATGGAAGGTTCCCCTATAGAGTAACGGTTTTGGATCATCTCACTGGCGACACATTGCGAACAGTAACGTTTACGGATCGACAGTATGATGGTGATTATCCGAGCCAATACGACTACAAGGATTATTACACGATTGACAGTCTGGGACCCGGCTCGTGGGATTTCTATGTGGAAGACGGATGCGGGTACGGCCTTCCGCGAATCGAGACATCTGTTCAAGTAACCAAGATGCCCATTCCGAGGTACATCTACGTAAATGCCGCTTCCACCGATCTTAGGGATAGCAATCTTGTGCGACTACAAGTGAATTTTGATAAAAAAGTTCTTATGTTCGAGAACTTCTTGGATGAGCATGCCCGTTATCGCTTTGTCTATGATGGTTTGGGGGCAAGCGAATGGCAGCCCATGCTTCGGTTATACGATAACCAAACAATCGAGTTTTCCGAGGTCGTCCCTTTTGTTGACCGGTATTGTGATCTTTGGGACCGGGACATCACCTTTGAATACATGAGTACTTGTTGTGACACTTTTACCCGTCAGTTCACGTTTCAGATTCACAAACCGAATGATATCTATTTTGAAAAAGACAGTCTTGATGTCTTGGATATCAATCAGGCGGCGAAGGTGAACCCCTGTATTGCCCATATCCCTTGGCACAGAGATTACTACAGCATCCGCTATCACAGTGACGATTACGTACCGTCTTATGATGTTAATATGGAGACTCAGCATAACGACCACGAATATTATCGCTACCATTACAGTCACCCGCTGACTTGGATTTACACGGATACCCGGAACGGAGTGGTCATCAAGACGGATACGGTACCTGATATTGCGTCCCGTAGTCAGCTCTTTTACCGAGAAATTCAGGATATCTATGGTAATGATTCCGACACGATAGTCCTCCCTGTGGAACGAAAGCTGGTGGACAGGAGAGGCTGTCTGTTGTATTCCACGTTCGATACGCTCTCCTATCTCCGTTGTACCGATCAGTTCAATTTCGGTTGGGCAATCACCTTTGAAGACCAGAACGATCATTGTTGCAATAGACTACAGGAAGTAAGGGTGTTCACGCTGTATCGTTCGTTTATAGATTATGACAGTGTTGAGGTTCGATTGATTGAAAGCCCATACGGCGGGCGGTATAATTTTGAGGCGAAGTATCATGCAGAGACGGAGAGTTGGGAGGTCAGGAAAGAGAGTCCTGATAATATGGCAGAGGTTATAGGCGCCTACAAAGGGAATTCCATAACGCTGAGAGACTACTGTATGCCTTCCGGTCCCTATACCTTTGAGATTCGGACCAAATGTGACACGATGATTGTCAGCCAGAATATTGCATTTCCCGACATTTACACTCATCAATTGTTGGAGCGCCCGGTCCCAACCATCGAAGAATACTGTTCTCACACCATCGTCTCCTACAGCTCCGGATGGTTAGACAACGCGTTGTTCAACACCTCAGTGGAGACTGGTCAGCCGTTGGGAACGTCTTATAAACGCTATCCGATGAAGATGCGAGTTGTCGATGCTCCTTCCAAAGAAATGATTAACAAAGAGTTGGATGCTACAACTCGTTACTATTTCTCTCAATCTGGAAGATACGTCGTCCGATTATATCCCAATGAGTTGGTGAGCCTGTTTTGCGACAATGTTTACTATTTTGACACCCTGGACATCGGATTAGGGTTGGTGGAATTTGATTATGAAAAAGCGCTCGTGTGCGACACTTCATCCACATCGGGAAATGTCTATGTTCGCGGTATCAACGGCTCAAAACCTTATACCTACACGCTGTTCAGTCAGCCCGACAAACAGGGGGATACGTTAGGGATTAACAGCACAGGTGATTTTTTCGACGTTCCGATAAGAAGTGGCCAGACGTTGTCATGTCTCATACAGGATTCTTGCTCGGCCTATTTCCCTGTGAACTTCGAGGTCAAGACTTTGGCGGATTTAAAGAAGGTATGGTTCGATAACGGGCTGACTGTCAAGGAGAGCTGTGAGGGTGACACCATACAGGTGCATGCGTTGACCATCGGGGATATTTTGCAATATGATTGGTCTGGACCGAACGGTTTCACCGCCACCACGTCAGATCCGTATATTTTCATCCCTCGCGGGAACAATGACGGATGGTACAAGGTGGACATCCGGAATGGCGGTTGCGATGAGGTCATCTCGGACAGCATCTTTTTGACGGTCCAAGAGGCGCCGCGCATCACGCTTGCCCCTGACACCACGGTCTGCCCGGGTGAAGAGTTCGAAGTGCGGTTTACGCCTTCCAGTCCCACTGAAAATGATTCTCTGAGCTTTTCCATCGCCTATGTCAACTCGGAGCGCACAGATGTCCGGCACTATGTGGCAGCGAAAGGGGAGACCGTCACCGATCGCTATCAAACGAAAAGCCCAGCCAAAATCTATCCTGTCCGTCTCGATGACGGACGATGCGACTACCTTCTTGCCGACCCTGATGACACCATATACATCACATTGAGAACAGATATTACCTCCGCTTGCCGGCTTCTGACCACGCACGATACGGTATGTTACGGCGGTGAAGCCCATTTGACAGCAAAAGCGGACGTATCGACGCCCTACCTCATCCGATGGTATGCCGATTACGAGCAAACCCGCCTGTTGAAAACAGATATGATGGAGGATTCGCTGAGTTATTCATATTACGACACTTCCGGAATTGTTGATCGCACATTGCTCTTCACCAGTTTGCACGAGGAGGGACTTTGTCCCAGCGTCAATGGTTTTGCCACCGACACTTTGTTCATGAATGAGGGCACCACCGAATTGCAATGTGGTAGCATCTATCGCTTCTACGACTCCGGCGGTAGCGCCCCGTACTCTTCGTTCGAGCATCTTGTGCATCGATTCCAAAGCAGTGACAGTACCCGTATTAGTATAACTTTCAAAGAGTTACGTCTTAATAACTCGTCGCATCTTATGATTTTTATGGGAAGCGAGGTGAATCCGGATTCTATGCTGTATGATCTTACCGGTAGCAGCCTGAATCCCGGGACAGTGGTTTCAGACGGGAATGCCCTTACCGTCTTTTTCCAAAGCGCGCTTCCCGTTGCTGCTGGTTGGGAGGCTGTCGTGGAGAGTGCCCCAGGGGTTGCCATTGCCGATGCGAAACGGAACAGGGTGGCTGCATTTCGGGACGAAGTGTGCCAAAGTCAGACCAACCTCTATGACGATCCCTATGGCCTTGTACCTGCAGTCGCTTCCGCCGAAGAACTCAACCGCGCTATGCGGAAATCCGGCAGCTATTATTATCATAAAACATTGCCTAATAGCACTTTTGACGGATGTGATTCTGTCATTAATTTCGAATTGGTCGTGCTGCCACCTGTGCAACGCGACACTACAGCGTTCGTTTTCGCGTCACCGGAGGAGGGCTTCCTTTGGCAGGACAGTCTTTACAAACAAAGCGGTGAATATATCTTATGGCATTCGTTGCCAGATGGTTGCGACAGCTTGGAAGTGCTTCGCCTGGCATTCTTGGATGTCAATATACAGGATTATGAAATCTGTGAGGGGGATTCTGCAGCACTTACTATTTCCGTCACCCAGCCTGAGCCGAATGTCACAAGTGTCAGGAAGGTAAGGGCAGGCGATGTGGTTTGCACCGACGGGGCCATTTTGCATCCCGACACGTTCTTGGCCAGTGGCAAAACGGCCAAAGGGGTGGTTTTCTATACCGATCCGTCTGGCATACACGGGCTGATGGTCGCGCTGAAGGAATCCTTCCAAACGATGTCGGGGCTCTCTTTCAACGACTCCTATTCCGATATTTACGATGAGGAGTCAAGTGCGATCCTCGATATGAATGGGCAGCGTAACACGTCACGGCTGTTGAATATTGCTGAATCAAATGAGGTCAACAATTCCGTACTCAAAGTGCCGGCTGTCAGTTTTTGCCACTACTATAACCACTTCACGCGCACTAAGGATGTCGTCTCCCATGGCTGGTATTTGCCTTCGTTTGGGGAACTGAACCTTTTGGTAAGCCAATGTTTAGAGGTAAATACCACATTGCGCAAACTTAAAAATCAAGATGGTCTGACAGATGTGATTGACTACAGGCCGTATTGGTCTTCCTCCATCAAGCAGCATAATGAGGTCTGGGTGATGTATTCCAATTTTGAAATATACAATGAAAGATCCAGTTCAACTTGCAGAGCAAGACCCATCTCTACGTTTTAAAATATTACCAAATACCATTAATACTACTATTATGAAAAGAAAAACAAACACATTATCTTATTTTGCCGTTTTTTTGCTGTCAATAGTCTGTATGGGAACTGTTTTCGGGCAGACGTATCGTTTGGGAGATCTCTACACGTTCAGCGATGGTTCACGGGGTATAGTCATCTATGTGGATCCCGATGATGCCAGTCGCGGAACGGTTGCGGCTCTCAATGACTTGAATGGGCCCTATGCAATGTGGACAGAGACCATTCCGTCAGCGTTTCGGTATATGGCCATGCCCGTTTTCTCTTACGGTCGGACCACCTCATGGGTGCCTCATGGTTCTATAGCCACTCGAATGCTTTATGAATCCGGGGTGTCCCCGGCGGCGGAAGCCATTGATGTGGCCAACGGATGGTACATCCCTGACGCCATTCAGTTGCGCAGAATATTCGGTCTGATTTCCATTCTGAGCAATGCCTTTGAGGAAGCTGGGGGAGATGTCAAAGCGATGATGCAACATAGCCATTGGAGTTCTACTCGTGTGGCAACGTATGTTTATGCCATGTCACCGATAGGAAACCTGTTTGTTAATGAGGGAACAGATAGCTGCTATGTCAGGCCGGTGCGGGATTTCCATGGCGACACTGTTCGTGCGTATTGGGTTGGGAGTCCGCCGAAAACCGACACGACGGTCAGTCCCTCGGTGACCACAACCTACGACGCGCACGTGGTCTTCCAAGCAGAAACCTTGACGTTGACCAGTACGGTGTCGGTGCACTCCATCCGGTATGGTGATACGCTTCATGAAACGGTTTCCGTCTCCCCGATACCCTATACCTCGCAGGCGAACCCGGTTTTCGGTCAAATGGACATTTCCTCGCCGGGAGAATACTTCTTCAAAAGGATCCTTCAGGCAGTGAACGGCTGCGACAGTGTTGTCACGCTCAAGTTGGCCGTTATTGATCATGAAATCTACACAGACACGTTGTGCTCGCTCACCGAAGAGTACTATTTTGCCCCCTTGGATACGGTTTTCCTGCCGGGGACCGTTTCGGGACGGTACGTGCACCACGGGACCAAAGTGGTGGACGGGGTTTCGGTGGACACGACCGCCTACTTCGACCTCACCATTCTGCCGGTCTATGAGAACTATGACACATTGGCCCAATGTCTGTATGCATCGGAAGAGTCGTTGGTCTATGAACCAAATGAATGGGTCGATATAACGGTTGCTTATGGTGTCGTGACGGTGGTTTCCACTTCGGAAGAATTGGAGGTTGAGGTGATTGACGAGAATCGGGATTATCTGATAAGGATGCAAACGGTCCACGGTTGCGACAGTCTGTTGTATCTGCATTTGAACATTCATGAAGTGGCTCGCGACACCATTCTTTACGAATTACCTATCACCAATGTGGTTGACAATCATGTTACGGCGGCGTGTCTGACGTTCGAGAATATCCAGGAGCCCGGAACATACGTTTTGTCTGACACACTTCTGGACGAGAAGGGCTGCGACAGTATCGTGGTTGTGGTGCTTACAGTGAATCCTTGCGAGTTGGATTTTGCAATAGCTTGTCCACCAGATATTTATGATACATTGTCCTTCGGTGAATGCGAGATGACAATCCCCCTGGGTCGCATCGGAGTCCCTTCCGTGGTTTGCGATGAAGAGTGGCCGTTTATCGTCAGTAACGACATTCCCGATGGGATGATGTTTGCGGAGGGCGAAACCCTCGTTGTCTGGACAGTGACGGATTCGGTGTGCGGAATCAGCAAAGAGTGTCGGCAGCGCGTCTCCATCGTTTTCCCGCAATGTCCCGAAGCCGTTGACTGCGAGGGGAATATGTATCAGAGTGTGCGCATCGGTTGCGATTGCTGGACGCAACGGAATCTGGAATCCACGAAATACAGCGATTGCACCGGCATTCCGGGCGTGTATGAGTACGCGAACTGGCTGCATCCCGACACAGCGGGCAATGTGGCGGTCTATGGGCGACTGTACACCTTCGAGGCGGCGGTGCGCGACAGTGCTGACAACGGACATGGCCATATCCAGGGCATTTGTCCCGAAGGTTGGTATCTTCCCACACCCGACAAGTACATCGGGTTGAATGCCTACGGGGCACAGGCACTGAAGTCACCGCAATATTGGGTTGACGGAGGCGGCGACAACAGCACAGGATTTTCTGCGCTGCCTGCCGGATATTTCAACGGTGAGAAAAACCGTTTTGAGGGACTGTTGTCGGAGACCTATTTCTGGTCGTCCCGAATTGTGGACGGTGCCGTGGGTGAGTCGCTGTTCTTGCTTCGCCATCATTGCGATGATGTCTTGGAATCGCTGATTTATAGTGGTTTGGCTTATAGTGTCCGATGTATCAAAGAGCGATGAGACGGCTATGATATTTCCGCAACCGAAACTTTTGCAACCCGGTTGCGGAAATAATTCTGTACTTTTGCCACCGAATTCCACCGCGTGACCGAAGCGGTGGTCCTGAATGGGTAAAAACGTAAAAGTATGGAACATATAGAAACAGGCAACAGGCAACAGGCAACAAGCAATAGTCATTGCCACGGTCATTGTCACGAGCAAGAACATCATCATGAGCATGGCCACCATCATGAGCATCATCATCACGAGCACTCGTTGAAGGGGCAGTTGGTGAAAATCCTTATCACCATTGTCATGCTGGTGTCGGCGGTGATTATCGAGAAACATACTGCGCTGAGCACATGGCAGTTATTGCTGGTTTATCTTGTCCCTTATCTCTTCATCGGCTTCGACACGCTGAAGGAGGCGGCCGAGGGGCTGGCCCATGGCGAGGCGTTCAACGAGCACTTTCTCATGAGCGTGGCCACCATCGGCGCGCTGTGCATCGGCTTCCTGCCCGGGGCGGAGACCCAGTTTCCCGAGGCGGTGTTTGTTATGCTCTTCTTCCAGATTGGCGAGCTGTTCGAGGGCTATGCCGAGGGTAAGAGCCGCGACAGCATCCAGCACCTCATGGACATCAGGCCCGACACGGCCAATGTGGAGCGCAACGGCAAGGTGTTGGTTGTGAGTCCCGATGAGGTGGGGGTGGGGGAAACCATAGTGGTTCGTCCCGGCGAAAAGGTGCCGCTCGACGGCGTGATTCTGGAGGGGGCCACCGCCCTCAACACCGTGGCTCTCACTGGCGAAAGCGTGCCCCGCGAGGCAGGGGTTGGCGACGAGGTGATTTCGGGCTGCGTGAACATGTCGGGTCTCATCCGGGTGCGCACCACCAAGAGCTTTGGCGAAAGCACTGTATCGAAGATTATCCGTCTGGTGGAGAGCGCCAACGGGCACAAGTCGAAAAGCGAAACCTTCATCACCCGCTTTGCGCGGGTCTATACCCCAGTGGTGGTGTTCGCCGCATTGGCGTTGGCGCTGCTGCCCCCGTTGTTCTCGGGCGGTTTTGCGGAGACCTTCCCTGTGTGGCTCTACAGGGCGTTGCTCTTCTTAGTGGTCTCGTGTCCTTGCGCGTTGGTGATCAGCGTGCCGCTCACCTTCTTCGGCGGCATCGGCGGCGCTTCGCGCAACGGCATCCTCATCAAGGGCGCCAACTATATGGACGTCTTGTCGAATGTGGGCACGGTGGTGTTCGACAAAACCGGCACCCTCACCCACGGGCAGTTTGCTGTGGAGACGGTGCATCCCGAAACGCTCGACGAACGGCAGCTGCTGCATTTGGCCGCCCATGTGGAACACTTCTCCACGCATCCCGTGGGGGCGGCCCTGCGGGACGCCTTTCCCGACGAGGCCACCGACGGCTGCGAGGTCTCCGATGTGGAGGAAGTGGCTGGTCACGGGGTTCAAGCCTTGGTGGGGGGCCGCAGGGTGAGCGTGGGCAACGCCAAGATGATGGAGCGCGTGGGGGCCCGGTGGCGCGACTGCCATCTCACCGGCACCATCATCCATGTGGCGGTGGACGGCCAGTATGCCGGCCACATTGTGATTAACGACCGTGTGAAGGAGACCAGCGCGGAGGCCATTGCCGAACTGAAACAGTTGGGCGTGCAGCGCATGGTGATGCTCACCGGCGACCGCGAGGAGGTGGCCGCCAGGGTGGCCCGGAAGTTAGGCATCGACGAATATCACGCCGAGCTCCTTCCCACCGACAAAGTGGCCTGTCTCAACAAAGTGCTAAACGCTAAACCGTTGTCTGTTAATTCCAAACTGGCATTTGTGGGCGATGGCATCAACGACGCGCCCGTGTTGGCCCGCGCCGATGTGGGCATCGCCATGGGCGGATTGGGCAGCGACGCGGCCATTGAAGCCGCCGACGTGGTGCTGATGGACGACAACCCCGCCAAGATCGCCCTCGCCATCCGCATCGCCCGCCGTACCCTGCGCATCGCCCGCCAGAACGTCTGGTTCGCCATCGGGGTGAAGGTGGCCGTGCTTTTGCTCGCCGCCTTCGGCCTCGCCACGATGTGGATGGCGGTATTTGCCGACGTGGGCGTCACAGTGCTGGCTGTCCTAAACGCTATTCGTGCATTACGAGTAAGTTAATAGTTTTCCTTAAGCAGCCTCGGAGAGGCAACACACGCGAAGCGCAATTTACCCCACACAAGCGAAGCGCAATGTGGGGACAAACAATGACAAAATGAAAAACAACCTGACAGAAGAACAAACACTACGGGAGGCCGGCGTACGCGTGACAGCGGTGCGACTGCTCGTTTGGCGCACCATACGTCGCGAGTTCACAGGCATCTTCAACCTCGCCGACCTGGAGGAGGTGCTCCCCACGGTCGATAAATCCACCCTTTTCAGGACCCTCACGCTGCTGAGCGACCACCATCTGCTCGACACCATTGACGACGGCACCGGATCGCAGAAATACTGTCTGCGCAACGCCGACGACCCACTCTCCAACGTGCGCCACGTCCACTTCAGCTGCCGCGTCTGCCACCGCACCGTCTGCCTCACCAACATCCCTCTTCCCGAGGTCACCCTGCCGGAAGGCTTCGAGGTCGATAACGTGGAATACGTCGCCAAGGGCGTATGCCCGAAATGCAGGGGTGTGTCGCGTGTGTCCGAATAATTTTTTTTTCTCCCCTTGTAGTATTTCGATCCTTTCTTGCGTTATTATAGTTGTGAGACCGAAGGATCCATTTGAGGCTATGCTCCACCGTCACCGGGGGTTGCTCTTCTCGCTCTGCCGACATTACAGTCGGCGCGGGCTGGAGGTTGACGACCTGTTGCAGGAAGCCACTGTGGCGTTGTGGCGCGACCACGAGCGGCTTCTTTCGCTCCCGGCGGTGCCACAGGCGGCTTTGGTCTGGAAGATCGGGCGCAACGCCGTGATCGACTGTCTGCGGCGCGTGAAGGAGACCGAGGCACTGCCCGAAGGCTATGAGGTGGCCGACGAGGACCGCACTCTCTTGCGCGAGCTTCACGAGCAGATTGCCCTGCTCACCGAACCCGACCGTACCATTGTGAGGTTGCAGCTGCAGGGGTTCAACTATCAGGAGATTGCCGACCAAGTGGGCATGACGGAGAAGAATGTGAGCGTGAGGCTGGTGAGAATCAAGGAAAAATTGAGAAAATCGATGAATATATGACAGAGAACGAATTTGATGTGTTATGGCAACGGGCCGAGGCTGAAGGCTATGGCCGGCGTCTGGCAGCGGAATATCCCGCCTGGAGGCAGCGGCAGCGGCGCACCCTTGGCGTTGTGGCGGCGCTCCTGATTGTGGTGACTGTGGCGTTCACGGTGTTCACCACCCAGCAACGGCAGCTCAGGAATTACGAAAAAGTGTATTGTAACCGCGTGGGCACCCCCGACGCGCAATGGGCCGCCTTGGCCGCAGAAATGCTATTGGAAGAATGAAACGACTGTTAATCATATTGATGATGCTGCTCCCGATAGCAGCGATGGCGCAAAACGACCTCTACAAGCGCTATGCCTCGCGGCAGGAACTCACGGTGGCGCAAGTGAGCGGTTTCAAGCTCAGCGAAAGCCAACGGGTGGATGTTGTGCTGGTGGTGGCCGACGACGAGACCGCATGGCAGAAACTGGCCAAAGAATTGAATATCAAAGGAGAAGGCGGCGTTGTGAGCTGGTTGGGCGATCCCAGGAACCCGGCGCAGCGCGTGAAGTGGACTGGATCCTCCGTGTTGCGTGTCGTGGCCTCGCACGCACGCCGGACGGTGGCCTTCTATCGCGTCAATACCGAGGCGCAATACGACGCCCTTTTGGATTATCAACTGAATAATATGAAACAAGGAAAATAAAATCAGAAAATATGATGAAAAATAGACTGACATTCACTGCATTGGTGGCAGTGATGACACTTGCCTTCGCGGCATGTGACAAACCAGGCAGCAACGATCCGCATGGTGGCCAGGAGAACAACGACCCCGTCGGGCGCGTCATCGTTTACACGGTGGGACAAACCGAAAACCGGCAGGCCCTGGAAACGGAAGGGCAATGGGACGCCTTGCTCGATATGCTTTGCACCCAGGCACAGAACGGTCAGACGGTGACCTTCTACAACATGGACCAAACCACGTACTATCAGCACCATGGAGAAAAAGGCACCAAGGCGGCTAAAACCTTCAGCACCACAGACCGCGCCGCGATGAAGGCCTGGATGAAGGAGCGGGAGAAAGAGGGACTCACCGTGGTGGTGACCTATGACAACGGCACATGGAACGGCGTGGCCTATGCCAGCGCCCCGCCTGCCACTGTTTCGGGGACTGTTGTCGGCACGTGGCACTTTGTCTGCTCAGTGGTGAGCCACGTCGCCCCGGACGGCGCCCTGACGGGCAGCGACCTCTACGTTCCGGAGGATGGTGGCGGATCCATGTATTACACCTTCTATGACGACGGCACCATGACGTTGACCATCAACGGGGTGGGGGGTACCTCGGCCACGGACAATTCCACCTGGACCCTTGGTTCCGGTGGGGAACTCTGCAGTGATCTCCTGCCGAGTGGCGCCTGTTGGAATGTCAATTGGATTACGGATAACACCATGATCATGTCACGTGCTGACCTCGGCACAGAGGAGGGCGACCTTCTCTATCAGCTGCAATTCGAAAAAGAATAAAAAAATATTTCACGCTTGTAGTTTTTCGAAATCTTCTTGCGTTCTTACAGTAGAAGCTTCTTAAACAGCCCGGTAAGGGCGAGAGAAAGGTGAATAAATCAAATTAAATAATCAATTAAATAATCAAATTAAAAAATCAAAACAGTATGAAGAAAAACATTTTTGCAATCGCATTTGTCGCTGTCACCCTTTTGATGGCTTCCTGTAATAAAGAGAACATCGTTCCCGGCGGAAACGGTGATAACCCTGCCAACACGCCCAAAGTGGCGGTCACTTCCGACCTCATCGGCACAGATTGGACGGCTACCTTCTCCCTTGGCGACCTCATCACCGCGATGACGGGCACGAGCCTCGGCGACTACGGCTGCCAATTGCCCGAAGGTTTCGACACCACGATGGTGTTCCACCTCAATTTCGACAACGAGTACGCACACATCACCTTTGGCGATAACATCAGCATCGTGAACGTGGTGGAAGTGGCCGGCGGCTACACCAACGAGGAAATCCAGAACATGGATCTCGCATACGTCTATGACGGCGCCACCCACACCGGCACATTGACCGCCGTGGGCACCGATGAAGACGGCAACCCGATCAACTATCAGATTGTCTTCACCTATGACGACAATGCCGATACCATCACCATCGACATGCAGTTTGCCAACGCTGAAGACGAAGACACCACCATCAGCTTCCCGTTGGTGTTCCATCGCGATGCTGTGAATGCATAATCCACCAATATCCAATATTAAACTTCGCAAACAGCGCCTGCGGAATCCTGCGGGCGCTGTTTTTTTATGTTTTTTGCATCCAAAAAAATTGTACTTTCGCGAACTTATTACATTGTGGAATTTGGGTAATTATAATTTTATAACAAACTAAATATCAATAAAATATGGCAATGCAAGACAAAATCAACGAGTTGCTTGCACTTCGCGAGAAGGCTCGTTTGTGCGGTGGTCAGGACAAGATTGACAAACAGCACGCAAAAGGCAAATATTCCGCGCGCGAGCGCATCCTCATGTTCCTCGACGAGGGCAGCTTCGAGGAGTTCGACATGTTCGTGACTCACCGTTGCGTGAACTTCGGCATCGAGAAAGACAAATTCCTCTCCGACGGTGTGGTGACCGGCTACGGCACCGTGAACGGCCGTCTGGTTTATGTCTTCTCACAGGATTTCACCGTGTTCGGCGGCTCACTTTCCGAGACTTTCGCCCAGAAAATCTGCAAGGTGATGGATCAGGCCATGAAGGTTGGCGCCCCCGTTATCGGTTTCAACGATTCCGGTGGAGCACGTATCCAAGAGGGTGTGAACAGCTTGGCAGGTTACGCTGAGATTTTCCAACGCAACATCCTCGCTTCCGGTGTGGTGCCGCAAATCTCCGCTATCTTCGGTCCCTGCGCCGGCGGCGCGGTCTATTCCCCTGCATTGACCGACTTCATCATGATGGCCCAGAACTCCAGCTACATGTTCGTGACGGGTCCCAAGGTGGTGAAAACCGTGACGGGCGAGGACGTGACCACAGAGCAACTCGGCGGTGCCACCATCCACTCCACCAAATCCGGTGTGGCGCAATTCTCCGTTCCCGATGAAGAAACCGGTATCGCTCTCTTGCGTGACCTCATCAGCTACCTGCCTTCCAACAACATGGAGGAGCCCCCGTATGAGCCCACCGAAGACCCCATCAACCGTCTGGAGGACAGCCTCAACTCCATCATCCCCGACAACCCGAACCAGCCTTACGATGTGAAGGACGTGATTGCCGGCATTGTCGATGACGGCAAATTCCTCGAAGTGCACGCCACCTACGCGCAGAACATCGTGGTCGGTTTCGCCCGCTTCAACGGCATGAGCGTGGGTATTGTCGCCAACCAGCCCAAGTGCATGGCAGGTGTGTTGGATATCAACGCTTCCCGTAAGGGTGCCCGTTTCGTCCGTTTCTGCGACGCCTTCAACATCCCGTTGGTGACGTTGGTTGACGTTCCCGGCTTCCTGCCCGGCACCGGTCAAGAGTACGGCGGCATCATCCTTCACGGCGCAAAACTGCTTTACGCTTACGGCGAGTGCACAGTGCCGAAGGTTACCGTCATCTTGCGTAAGAACTACGGCGGTGCTTATTGCGTGATGAGCTCCAAGCATCTGCGCGGAGACGTGAACTATGCATGGCCGACCGCTGAAATCGCCGTGATGGGCGGTAGTGGCGCCGCTGAAATCCTTTATGGTTCTCAGATGAAGAAGATTGAAGACGCGGAAGAGCGCCAGAAATTCCTCGACGAAAAGGTCGAAGAATATCGCGAGAAATTCTCCAACCCTTACGTGGCTGCCCAATACGGCTACATCGATGATGTCATCGAGCCGCGCAACACCCGTTTCCGTGTGATTCGCGCCCTCGAATCGTTGCGTAACAAACGTTTAGAGAACCCGGCCAAGAAACACGACAATCTGCCTTTGTAATATGTCACCCGTAGAGACGTGCCATGGCGCGTCTCTACAATATAAAAACCAATAAATTAGAGATTTATGAAGTCAATTTACAAATATATCTTCACCGTTGTCGCGCTGTTTGCCGTCACCGTCTCCTTCGGGCAGTCGGTGTACGACCTTCGCCTCAACGAGATGATGATCAAGAATGAAGATAACTATGCCGACGAGTATGGCCGCCATGTGCCGTGGGTGGAGATTTTCAACACCGCCTACAACACGGTCAACATCACCGGCTGTTATCTCACCGATGACACTACGGGACTGGCAGCCGCCGGCAAGAAAGGCGGCGTGGTTCCGTCCAAGTGGTACAAAATCCCCACAGACCAGAAAATGTACATGCCTCAGCGCAGTTTCCTGATTTTCTTCCTGGACAACTCGCCGCTGTACGGTCCGTTCCACACCAACTTCACCCCTGCGGAGTCCCGCACGCGCTACATCGCACTCATCAATGCCAACGGCAAGGATCTGCTTGACATTGTGGAGTATCCTGTTTCCTTGCGTGACACTTCGCTGACTTTCGGATATGTGATGGACGGGCAGCGCGACGCTGACGCCTTCAAGAAAGGCACCCGTGCATCCGGCGAACTGGCTTTCCTCAACGAGTTCACCCCCAACTCCTCCAACGAGACACAAGCTAAAATCTCCAAACAGGACAAGCTGAAACGCGACGACCCTTACGGCATCGGTATGGCTTTGATCTCCATGGCTGTGGTGTTCACTGCGTTGATTATGATCTACATCATGCTGAAGATCTTCAACTACGTGACCCGCCGTTCCACCCAGAAGTCGAAAGCGCAAGCCTCTGCAACGCCTGCTGCCGCCATGACTTCCACAAAGGGCAATGCGGAAGACGACACGGTTGACGGTCCCACCTGCGCCGCTATCGGTGTGGCACTGCATCTGCATTTCAACAGCATGCACGACGAGGAGAGTGAGGTCATCACCATCAACATGCCTTCCAAGCATTATTCACCATGGGCTCAGAAAGAACTGACCATGAAGAGAAATCCAAGAGTAAGATAAAATCACCAAAATTTAGAATAAAAAAGTATGAAAACCTATAATTTTAAGATTTACGGAAACAAATACGCTGTTGAAGTCGGTGAATTGGACGACAACACGATTGAAGTGAATGTCAACGGCACGCCCTACAAGGTGGAGTTGGACATGGAACTGAAGCCCAAAACGATCACGCCCGTGGTGAAGGTGGCTGCCCCGCCGAAAGCAGAGGGCGGAGCTCCCGCTCAGAAGGTGACCCCTGCCGCTCCCACAGGTGGTGGTGGCACGCTCACCTCCCCGCTGCCCGGCACTGTGCTCGACGTGTTCGTGAGACCCGGCGACGCTGTGAAGGTCGGTCAACGCCTCCTCCTCCTCGAAGCTATGAAGATGGAGAACAACATCGACGCCGACCGCGACGGTGTGGTCAAGGAGGTCAAAGTCAGCAAGAGCGATGCGGTCATGGAAGGCCAGGTGCTCGTTGTGTTTGAATAATAAATTTCATCATTAAAAGATTGAGATTATGTTAGAATTTTTCAAAGAAGGATTAATGCAATTCCTGAGCTATTCCGGTTTCGGAAATTGCACCTGGGGACATATCATCATGATATGTATCGGCTTGGTGTTCATAGCTTTGGGAATTATCAAGGAATATGAGCCGCTGTTGCTCGTGCCCATCGGTTTCGGTATCATCATCGGTAACATCCCGTTCACCGACGGTCTGCAGGTGGGTGTGTATGAGAACGGTGCCGTGCTCAACTACCTCTATTTCGGTGTGGTGAAGGGTTTCTATCCGCCGTTGATCTTCCTCGGCATCGGGGCCATGACGGACTTCTCGGCCCTGATTTCCAACCCGAAGCTGATTCTCATCGGTGCTGCCGCCCAGTTCGGTATCTTCGCCGCCTACATCACCGCGCTGCTGTTGGGATTCACCCCCATGGAGGCCGGTGCTATCGGCATCATCGGTGGCGCTGACGGTCCTACCGCCATCTTCATCTCGTCCAAGCTGGCTCCGAGCATGATGGGTGCTATCGCCGTGTCGGCCTACTCCTACATGGCGTTGGTGCCGGTGATCCAACCGCCTATCATGCGCGCGCTGACCACCCCGCAAGAGCGCCTCATCCGCATGCGCCCGCCTCGTGCCGTCAGCCATCGCGAAAAAGTGCTCTTCCCGATGATGTGTATCCTGCTCACCGCATTCCTCGTGCCTACGGGTCTGCCGTTGTTGGGTATGCTCTTCTTCGGTAACCTGCTGAAAGAGAGTGGTGTGACGAAACGTCTGGCCAACACCGCTTCCGGTCCGCTGGTCGATATCGTGACCATCCTCATCGGTCTCACCGTTGGTTGCTCCACACAAGCCACCAACTTCCTGCGTCCTGCTTCCGTGCTCATTTTCGTGTTAGGTGCTTTCTCCTTCGTGATTGCCACCGCTTCCGGTGTGCTGTTCGTGAAGTTCTTCAACCTCTTCCTGAAGGGCGACAACAAGATCAACCCGCTCATCGGTAACGCCGGCGTCTCCGCAGTGCCCGACGCAGCCCGCGTCTCCTTAGTGGAAGGTCAGAA
The DNA here is from genome assembly GCA_016281255.1 of Bacteroidales bacterium. Lineage (GTDB taxonomy): Bacteria > Bacteroidota > Bacteroidia > Bacteroidales > WCHB1-69 > F23-D06. The sequence continues at coordinate 2,769 of JAEEIG010000189.1, read as the reverse complement.
GTACGACCGCACCAACTTCCTGCTCATGCACGCTATGGGCCCGAACGTGGCCGGCGTCATCGGCAGCGCGGTGGCCGCAGGTATTTTGTTGAGCTTCCTTTATTAACAGACTTGCTTACCATATTATATAAGGGTGTCGGAAACGGCGCCCTTTTTTGATGCCCGTTTTGTCGGAAATTGTATTTTTGCCGCCGAATCAAAAGGTTTTTTATAAAAGTGTTCGAATCCAAATGAAGCACCTGTTCCATAAGATCATCTGTCATATTCTGCCTCTAAGCGTCATTGCTGCCGTTGCGCTCATCATCAGTGTGCGCCACTTGAACGAACCGCCGGCCTATATCCACGCCTGGGCGCAGGCCGACAACTATTCGCTCGCCCTGGGTTTCCGGCACAACGGCGGCGACCTCTTTCACCCCCAAACGCTGATCTTCAACAAACAGCAAGAGGTATTCGATGAGCCTGAGTCTTTGGTGACCGCCTGCGACCTTCCGCTGCACCATTGGATCGTTGCCGGTCTCATGAATCTCTTCAACACTACCCAGCCGTGGGTGTTTCGCGGGTTTACCCTGGCTATCGCCATTTTCGGGCTGTGGGCGCTCTATCTGCTGACTTACGTGCTGACCCGATCAAGGGCAAAAGCGCTGTTGGTGGCCACTTTCACCGGCACTGCGCCTTCGTTTGCCTACTATAGCGCCTCCTTCCTCCCCACATTGCCTGCTCTTTCGTTGGCTATGGGAGGGCTCTTGTTCTATGTGCTCCATCTGCGCAGTGCCAAGAGTTGTGAGCTCTACGTCAGTCTCCTTTTGCTCACCCTCGCCATGATGACACGCACCTCCTTCGCTGTGTTGTGGATTGCGGTGGGATGTTTCCAACTGCTCCGCATTTTCCGACGTGAAACCACCCTGCGGGCCTCATGGCTGCCGTTTTTCGCAGGTGCACTGCTCTTCGCGGCGTGGTGGCTGTGGAGTCTGCATCTGCGACACGAATTTGGCTCCCTCTTCCTCGGTAGTCTGTTGCCTGTCAACAACTGGGAAGAAGCACGTGAGGTGTTCCGAAATGTTCACGACCGCTGGCGTTTCCACTACTTCCAGCGGATGCAACACTGGCTTTACGTGGTCGTGGCTGTGATTGCCTGTGTGACTCTGATAATCAATAAAATACAACAACATGATACCAACCGACGGCTCTCTTTGTGGTGGTTGTGGGCCATCTGGATGTTTGGAGAAATATTGTTCTGTGTGGCCATGTCCCAACAATATAGTGACCATGATTACTATTTTCTGGACAGCCTTTTCCTTCCGATTGTGATGCTGTTGGTGGGACTGCTGAGCATTCTTCCGAATCCCTCGAAGCGATGGGGCAAGATTGTCGTGCTTGCTGTCGTGCTGACACTCACCGGCTTCATGACCGTGGAGGCGTGCAATATGCAAAAGGTGCGCCGTCTGGAAGGCGTGGAGGCCCTGGAGACCGCAATTCGTTACAAAAAGGCCAACCAAATGCTGGAAAAAGCTGGATTTGGCTCTCAAGAATTACGTTTTTTGACCATGTTTTCCTATCCGCAGAATTTGCCGTTTGTGATGATGGATCGGGAGGGGTATGCGTTGATGTGGACCATTCCGGACGTGGTCGAACATGCTTTGACGCTCGACTACGACTACATTATAGTAGAGGATGAGGTTTATAGGCGTGAATTCGAGGAGGCACCCTTCGATGTGCTGCCTCGATTGAAACGGCTGGCGGGCAACGGCGAGATTTCCGTATGTGTTCTCTCAGACAGCGTGCTACATCCTACAGCGGATCATTTCTTTGAATAACAATCCATTGCTGTTTTCCAATTACAGTTGCCGGATCGACACGGCAAATCCTCCGCACGGCGCCATTTTCAGTTTCAACACGCTTTTGCTCGACACTGTCTTCTTTGTGATATTGTAAGCCTGCGGATTGTATTTCAATTTGCAATCAGGGGTTCTGAATTCTGAATCATCAGGAAGACCGCATGCATCAGGCGCATCGGTATAGATGATGGCCTCGTATTTCACGCCAGGTTGCAGGAAATCTAATTTCACAGAAACTTCTCGGGCGTTCTCGTCGGTGATGCCGCCAATGTACCAAACATCAGGTGATGGAACTAAGTCAATGTGATCTGGCATAACGGATTGATAGGTGATATGTTTTGGGATAGCATCAAACCACGAATCAACACTGTCTGGATAGTTATAGACGTACCGCATCGTGTTGCTTATCACGTATTTTTTGCCATCAGACAAAGTTCCCACACCTTCGGCAGCCTTGTTCAGAGTGGAAAGCTTCGGCTTGCGGGCTGTCACGATATAATCCCCTGGTTCTGCCATGATGTAGATGCTGGTGTCCCAATCCACTGCCACATCCTTGATGAACTGGAAGGCATCCATGTATTGCTCGTAATGTTCGGGGAAATCGGCAGCCATTTGCAAGGGCGAGTAGAAGGTGACATAAAGTCCCAATTGGTTGCAGATGGTGTGGCTCATCTTCTTTCCCCACGGCACGATTTTGCCCATGTCGGGTTCGAAGATGCCAGGGGTGTAGTCCATCGGACCTCCCTGCAGACGGGTGAACGGCAGGATGGCGGTGTGCCCGGGATGGATGCGCTCGCGGAACTCGGTACCCATCGCGCTCTCGTTGCCGATCATGTTGGGCCAAGTGCGGCACAGTCCAGTGGGACGTACGGCCTCATGGGCGTTGACCATGATGTGATAGTCGGCTGCCCGCTCGACGGCATGCTGGTAATGG
>JAEEIG010000188.1 GCA_016281255.1 Bacteroidales bacterium | reverse complement strand
TCAAGAAGATCTCTGGCCGTAACTGGTTAGAGACCGACTCCTTCCTGATCGTCCTGCACGACCCCAACAACACCAATCCGATGCCTGCGAACTCCATCAACGACGGTAAATACATCTATGCCCCGCTGCTTGCCATCAACGACAGCACACCTATCGCTGACACCGCGCGCCTGCTGCGTTTCGGTCCTATCACTTTCAACATCGGCGACTTGGAGGGCAAGAGCGACTCCACCTTCTACTACAGACTTCTCGAACCCAGCCCCCAAGAGTCTGGTCTGCCGCGCCCCGTCGGTATCACCTACGATGCCCAAAAGTATATAGTCTCCATTACCGTCAGAGCAGAAGGAGCTACTCCGGGTACTATGGATGCCAGTGTAGTCTGCACGCCTATAGACGATAACACTCCCCTCGACACCGTCTCCTTCGTCAACATTTATGACCTTGAAAGTACGACTTACTACATCAGTGGTGCCAAGAAGCTCCACACTCACGGTGTGACCAAGTCATTGCAAGACGGCGACTACACTTTCACGCTCAAACCTGCAGGTTCAGACATTGAAAAAGCCAAAACCCCGATGCCTTCTGACTGCCAAGGAACTGGAGCCAACCGCGTTTCCACGACGCATAATGTGGGCAACGATATCAAGTTCAATGGTATTGTGTTCAGCCATACGCAGTTGCTTGCCGATGGCTTTACGGACGGCGACCTTCTCCAAGGTGTGACGTTCAAATATGAGGTTGCAGAACAGATTCCGACAGATGCGCAGAACTTGGGCACTGGCGTCTGGTTGCGCAAAGAGGTGAACGCCGATGGCGACACATTGGAATTCTACTACGATGCCACCGTCCATTATAGGGACATCACAGTCACTCTTAAGAAAGCTGAGACTGACACAGAAGAGGACACCCTCAAAGTAGATGGACACGTCAGCAACGAGATGAACGAATATTGGCCCACAGCCAATGGTCCCCGTATGCTTACTCAGGAAGAGCACGCCGTACGACATTACAACAACGGCGCTCCACAATTCCACAACGTCATCATCGCCCGCACGAAAGTGCCCGTCGAGAAGGTGTGGGACGACTACGACAACTTCTTCGGTTTGCGCCCCAGCAACGTCCATGTGAGTTTACTGGCAAACGATATCACGACCGGCAAGGAGCTCGTCCTGAGCAATGTCAACCAATGGGCCGACACATTCAAGAACCTGCCCTCCGCCATCCTGGATCCGTCAACCTTTACGCTCACAGACATCAACTACACGGTGAGTGAACCGACGGCCACGCCCGTTGCGACCAACAACAATAACCTTGTCAAGGCTGTCAACTACACACCTGTAACCACTGGCAACGCCACCACGGGCTTCACCATCACAAACTCCATCAAAAACGTGGAGATTGACACCACCATTGCAGTGCGGAAAGTGTGGGCTGGCGGCACCCCTGCCGGTTCCTCCGTCACCATACAGCTCTACAGAAACGGCTCCCCGCTCGACAGTTGGACATATCTGGACGACAACAACCAGTCCGTGACTGGCAGCGGCACGCTGACACTCAGTGGCGACACTTGGACGGGAACCTTCCCGCACCTGCCGAAATTCGACGAAAACCACGTCGCCTACACCTATTCCATCGCCGAGACCCAACTCCAGACCACTGACAGCAAGTTCTATCTGGCGAAAATCACAGACAACTCCGCTAACGGCTACACTGTAACCAACACGCCGACCCCGGGACTCACCAAGCTGGTGAACGGCGGTACCGCCACCATGCGCCTCGACGACTGGTCTGCGCCTATCCCCTACTCCATCAGCACCTCCATTCCGGTGGCTGACCATCTGAACGGATTTGTAATCACAGACACGCTGGAAAGCGTGCTCGACACTGCCAGCCAACCTGTCATCAAGATCAACAACGTAACCATCAACAACAACAATGTATATACCTATAACCCGGCAACCCGTCTGCTGACCTTCGACTTGGGAGACTACCTCACCGATGCCTACCAAGGACAGTCTGTCCAGATTACATTTAACGCCAAGATTCGGAGCACTGTCACTTTTGCTGACCTGGAATCCTACCTCAACACCGAAACAAGGGAGCCTGATGTACCGAACCACGCCCGTTACACGCTGACCGTGGACAACAAAGACACCTTCCGTCTGTCTGACACGGTGTTTGTGACCCCCACCTACATCGAACTTTTAGCCGAAAAGATTTGGGTTGACCAAAACGACAACGACCGTCACCGTCCTGCCAACATCACCGTGAATCTTTACGCTGACTATGAAGATGGTGCCATCGCGACCTTCACATTGGATAAGAACAATCCGTTGAACACCACTAACATCTGGCGTATCAACATGGGCAAGTGGCCCAAGATGTACAACGGCAACGACATCGAATACTCCATCCAAGAGGTTGAGGATCTGACGCCCTACTACACCACTTCCGCGTCCGTTATTACACCCACGGGTGACCCTCGGAAGTTTGACATTGTGTTGACGAACACCCACGAGCCCGATTCCATCGAGATAAAGGCTATCAAAATATGGAAGGACAACGGCAACGCAAGCGGAAAACGCACGCCCACCGTGGTACAACTATACCGTTCCAGCGGTATGAGCAATTCCATGTTCGTTCCCGCTTCAATACCTGCCGAAGGCAACGCCAATTGGTTCCCCTATGGTCCGACCCGGGAAATCAGCACCTCCGACAAGGACACCTTGGTTTGGAAGGTGCCCAAATTTGACAACGGTGTGGCATATCGGTATGCTGTGCGTGAGTTCGATGTTCCGGAAGGCTACAGAACCACCTATACCTCCAGCGGTATTATGAACAACAATCAGGTGACCATCACTAATGAATATCTCCCGCCGGTGAATGTCACGCTCACCGCTCAGAAGAAAATCCGGGGACGCAACTGGTTCAACGACGATCATTTCACCTTCGCCTTGAAACCTCAATCACGAAACAACCCCATGCCTGCGAACAGCATCAACCACAACGGAGTGCTGCAGTCACGCGCGCAAGTCACCTACGACAGCACCTACATCTCCGACTCTGTCAGAGCGATTACCTTTGCACCCATCACCTTCCGTTTGGAAGACATGGGCAACAGCAAAACAAAGACATTCCGCTACGTCATCCAAGAGCTCACGCCGGACGAAGCGGGCGAGAACAGAATCATGGGCATCACCTACTCAACCTTCCCCTACTATGCGGAGATTATCGTCAAAAAAGGCACTAACGACTCGCTGATTGCCAGCGTCAATTACTATTACCTGACCCAAAACGAAAATCAGGACCAAGACGAATATCAGGACCAAGACGAAGACCCGACCATAGTTCTAAACGTGGACACCCCGATGGTGGTCAACACCTACAATCCATCCTCTTTCTTGTTCCGTCCCACCGCCAACAAGAGCTTCATTAATGCAAGTCCCAATGCTACATTTCTATTTGGCAACCAGTTCTCGTTCAGGTTCTCACCTGTCGGAGCCAATGCCGCTATTGCCCCCATGCCTTCGGGCACTCACGGCACTCTTGATGCGCGCTACTATATCGCCGAGAACGCTGGCAACAGCATCTATTTCTTCCAAGGCGAAGAAGACGGACTCCTTTTCGACCATATAAAGCTCCGCGAAAATTTCACAGACGCAGAGTTGGCCGAAGGTGTCACTTTCGAATATAGAATAGAGGAAATTATTCCCGAAGATGCCGATACGCTTGACAACGGCATCATGCGTTTGACATCAAACGATTACATCTCCTACTACGACGCATTAGTACACTTCTTTCAACTCGACGTCAAATTAGACGAGAACGACAGTCTCACTTTCATAAATAATCCGAATCCGTCATTACGTGAATTTTATGTCAAGCCTGGTGGCGACACGGTCTTTGTGGAACGGGGCACAGAATTCTCCTTACTTCACCACAACGATGGTATTCCGGTTTTCCGCAATTCCAGAATCGGTTTGACCACGCTGAGAGTCTCCAAGAATTGGGTGGATTACAACAACAGTCTCCAGTTGCGTCCCGAGCAGATTATCGTCAAGCTGTTAGCGGACGGCGACTCTGTAAACGTAGCCAGCCTGAACGGGACGAACAATTGGAGTTACAACTTCACTAAACTGCCTTTCGCCAACATCACCGACACATACGAAATCGACACTATCCAATACACCGTAGAGGAGGTTCCGATACCCAACTATATGTCTCTCTACAACTTCGTCTCCAACGGCGTGGGTGTCATCAACACCTTGGATTCCAACATCGTCAAGCGTGACACCAACATCACCGTCCGCAAGAACTGGATTGCGCCTGACGACATCGAGTATCCCGATATTATTTTCTACCTGCTGCAAGACAACGTGAAGATTGACAGTGTCATCCTTCACGAAGGCACGCTCACGCACACCTTCACCAATCTGCCCTACTATGATGTATATGAGAACGGTAAGGTCATAGTGGACAACAACACCTTGCGAAAGTTCAACTACCTTATCGATGAACGTCCTGTGAACGGATTCTCCACGCAGATCAACAACGCCGAGGGCGAAATCACCAACACCATCCTTCAGGACTACACCTCTGTGAGCGGCGAGAAGAGTTGGATCGACCCGGCGGGCACGTTCCACCCCACCGTCACCATCGTGTTGGAACGCGACGGCGACTCCGTCAACTTTGTCAGACTTGAGAACGGCATCACCCACTACGCTTTCAACAATCTGCCAGTTTACGACCTGACTGTCAACGGAGAGCCCATTGTTGAAGGCGATGGACACCGGTTCGAATACAGTGTGCGCGAGCTGCCGGTCAACGGATATTCTTCCGAAAAGGATGGTAACGATTTCGTCAACACCATCAACCAAGCCTATATTGACATCCCGGTGAGCAAGATTTGGAACGACCGCAGCAATCAAGACGGTTATCGTCCGGAGAGCGTCACGCTGAAACTCACCGGCACCACCAATCTGCCCTATTCACAGGAATACACGCTCGACATCACTGGTGAGGGCAACACTTGGGATTCCGTTTTCAGGAACCTGCCCAAGTATGACCAAGCCCGCAACGTCATCACCTACACACTCTCCGAACCGAACACTCCGCAACACTACACGCAGAGTGTCAACGGATACAGCATCACCAACACCCACCGTCCCGATTCAGTGATCGTGCATGTCTCCAAAATCTGGAACGACCACCTCAACAACGACGCATACCGTCCTGTCTCCATCACGCTGCATCTGATGGTTGGTAACGACACGCTGCAGAGCCGTACTGTGGCGGGCACTGGACACGAATGGGAGGTCTCATTCGGCAAGTGGCCACGCAGAAGCAACGGCATGGACATTGCCTACACCGTCAAAGAAGATGCGATCGCGCACTATACGGTTTCCAATGCCATCCATGTCCAAACCAGCGACGTGACGCGCTACAATCTGCAAATCACCAACACGCACGTTCTCGACAGCATCAAACCCATCGTCACCAAAACATGGGAGGTTCCGGTCGGGTTAGAAACCAGCGACATCGCCCCCGCACAACTCACACTCTACAGAACTTCACAATTGAACGTGCCCTTCGATCCACATTCAGAAAACTGGACACAAATAGGCACTATCGCCGTACCGTTCTCCTCTACTACTGTGCAAATCGACTTCGGAAAGCAGCCCAAGTTCGATAGGACTTCCCAATACCGCTACTATGTCCACGAAAGCAACTTGGATGTTAGCTTCGAGGCCATCTATGGGAATAACGGAGAGCTGAAACCGATAGGAAACAATGACACAATAACGGAGAATATCAACAACCGGTACATCATGCCCGCCACCATCGTCCTCCCGCTCAAGAAAATCCTTTTGGGACGTGCTTGGCAGGAGACCGACACCTTCGAGATGGCGCTCATCCCGCAAGGTGACGCCCCGATGCCTGTTGACGATATTGACGTGGAAGGCATTCCTTACGGTTCCTTGATCATCAATGCTGACAGCCTCAACCATGGTGCCCATGACTCACTGAGAATCGGTACCTTCCCGCCCGTCATTTTCAAATTGGAAGATATGGGCGGCACCAATGAGAAAGTCTTCTTATATCACATCCGCGAGCTCAACTCTGGCGAAAGCGGACTTCCCAGACTGCCCGGTGTCTCCTACTCCTCCGAACTTTACCATGTGGATATCACCGTGCGCAAAGTCGGTCTTTCTTTGCAAATCCAAAACGTAAGCATCACGGAAACCCACAGCCAGACCGATGCAGACACTGCCGTAATTACCAATGTGTTCAACAACATCCAAACCGACTTCATCCTGAAGGCCGAGAAGGAGCTCACCACCCAAGGCATACACCAAACCCTCTCCGACGGAGACTACCATTTCGTGCTGAGACCTGTGGGTGAGAATGCTGCCAACGCACCCATGCCTAACGGCACTGAAGGCGTTGGTGCAAACCGACACTTCAGCGTTCCGAACGAAGGTCACCTGGTCGAATTCGAAGGCACTGACAATAAAGGTATCCTCTTTGAATACGATGATCTGCTCACATTATTTGGCGAAAATGCGCTACTTGAAGGTATTACATTCTATTATGAAATATCTGAGGAAATCCCGACGGACGCCACGCTCAACGACGACGGAACCTACACGAGAAGCCGCGCGGTTCTCAATGATGAAGGTATTATAGTGGACGAGACCTACGACGCCGTGTCGCACGTGCGCCCTGTCACCGTGCGCAAAATCACAGTGGACGGTCAGGACATTCTTGAAGTCACTGCGGGCAATTGCACTTCCCACCATTACGAAAATGACAACACCATTGACATTGGCACCCATCGTCACGGCACGGGCGGTGTGCCTATTTTCCACAACCTTTTGAAGGCCAAAGTCTCCGTCACAGTCGAGAAACGCTGGGACGACTGGCACAACGCCCTCGAAACACGTCCCAGCAGTGTGAGTGTCACGCTGTTGGCAAACGGTGTGGAAACAGATTCCGTTGCCGTGCTGAACGCCGACAATGGTTGGAGGTACGATTTCCACAACCTGACTGTCACCGATGCCAATGGAGTAATCAACTACACGGTGCGTGAGGATTCCGTCAGCCACTATGAGGCCACTTACAGCGGCGACATGGAGGAAGGGCTGATCATCCTCAACACGCTGACGACTTACGGCGGCGACGACGATTGCGGCATCCTAGTGGACCGCGACCAGCTCAACGAGTGTAGCGAGGCTCCGTGTCCCGCCACGGTCACCGACGCCGACGGCATCACCTACGCTGTGGTGAAGCTCGACGGCTACTGCTGGATGGCCGAGAACCTGCGCACCATGACACCTAACGCCATGGTTTATCGCAGTGCGCTGTCGCCCGACACAGCCGCTAACCTTGCCACCTATGGACGCCTCTACACGTGGTATGACGCGGCGGGCGGCACCGAAACGCCCGAGCGCGTCGATGGCTACGTGCGCGGCATCTGCCCGAACGGCTGGCACCTGCCCACCGTCCAGGAGATCAACGTGTTGCGCACCCACCGTTCCGACGACCTCTACGGCGAGGCCTACTGGGTCACCACCGGCATCAACAGCACCGGCTTCAACGCCCTGCCGGCCGGCTACTACAACGCCGCCGCCCAGCGTTTCGAAGGTCTGCACTCCACCACCCTGTTCCACGGCGACACGCCCAGCTCCCTCTTCAGCCTCGAATACTACTGCTGCAAGAT
>JAEEIG010000019.1 GCA_016281255.1 Bacteroidales bacterium | reverse complement strand
TGTCAACACCCAACAACTGTTGAGCGTTCCCTACGCACTCTATGCGCAGAAAGCGGGAAACGGCTTTAGCGGCAGTTACAACGACCTGACCGATTTGCCGGTTATTCCGGAAGTCCCGACCAATGTCTCCGCTTTCACGAACGACGCAGGGTATATCACGATGGCGGAGGTTCAGCATCTTTTCGATTCGTTGAACGACAGAATCGACATTCTGGAGAACATCATCTACGAGTTGCACGACACCACCTCGGTGCAGTCTTGTCCGGGCATGACTTTCCCGCTTACGGACTACGATGGCAATGTGTACAGTACCGTGCTCATTGGCACCCAATGCTGGATGAAGGAAAACCTCCGTTCCTCTCACTATTCCGATGGCACAGCCATCTCGCAAGGGGTGACGGTAAGTCAAACGGCTCCTTACAGGTACCGTCCTGACAATAACTCTATGAATGTTGCAACCCATGGTTACCTTTATAACTGGAAAGCGGTGATGCGCAATTCCACTTCGAGCAACAGCATCCCGAGCGGCGTGCAAGGCGTCTGCCCTACGGGTTGGCATGTGCCCAGCGATGCGGAATGGGTTCAGTTGACGGATTATTTGAGCAGCAACAGTCAGTATTTTTGTGAAAACGACAGTGCGAATATCGCCAAGTCGTTGGCCTGTACGTCAGGATGGCAGTCCAACATCTATTCCTGTTCTGTGGGGGAGAATCAGTCCACGAACAACGCCTCCGGTTTCTCTGCCCGCCCGTCGGGATATTACACCGGCCCGTACAACGGCTTCGGCTCTGCCGCCTTCTTCTGGACCACTACGGATGAGCCCCAAACGGCTGAAGCTTGGTATTTTTCGCTCTTCTATGGGCTCCCGACGGTAGGTCACGATAGTAACAACAAGGCTACCGCGTTCTCCGTGCGTTGTCTTCGCAACTGACGGGCAGGCTCTCATTTGCAACCCGGTTGCAAGAGGTTTTTTATATTTTTGCCGCCATAATCAATAACCAATAACCAATAACCAATAACCATTTAGAATATGGCTCATAAAACATTGTTTAGAAGTAAAACGGACAGCAAAATCGCAGGCATCTGCGGCGGTCTGGGCAACTATTTCGACGTTGATTCCAACGTCTTCCGCATCCTTTTCGTGCTGATGCTGCTGTGCGGCACGGTGGGTTTTTGGTTCTATCTGGTCTGCTGGATCATATTGCCGGTGGAGAATACCATGTTAAATGACTAGATAGCAGTTGGTCGATATGCGGAGAATCGGAGTCTTAGGGGTATTGTTGTGCCTGTTCGGGTGGGGTGTCGCACAGTCCACCTTGACGGGTAAAGTGTTGCAGATCAGCGAGCAAGGTGATACGATGGCAGTGGCGAATGCGGCGGTGCAGTGGTTGCATACCGGCATCGGGGCTCACACCAGTGTCGATGGAAAGTTCACCCTTGACCGCACCAAGACCGACACGCTGGTCATCTCTTTCCCGACGTTTGTGCCGGACACCGTGGTGATTCCGCGCGGGCAGAACTACATCACCGTCTTCCTGACCACGGCGCACAATCTGAACGAGGTGAGCATCGTGGCCCGTGACGGCTCGTATATTTCCGTTCAACCGATCCTGACACAGATTATTGGCACGGAGGGCCTGCGCCGCGCCGCCTGCTGTAACCTCGCCGAGAGCTTCGAAAGCAGCGTGGCCATTGACTCCGAATTCCCCGACGCGGTGAGCGGCGCCCGGCAGATCTCCATGCTCGGACTCGCCGGCACCTACAGCCAGATTCTGCTGGAAAATGTCCCTTATATCCGTCTTCTTTCCCACCAGTTCGGACTTGGCTTTGTCCCCGGCTCGTGGATGGAGTCCATCAGCCTATCGAAAGGAACCTCCTCGGTGGTGAACGGTTTCGAGGCCATCACGGGACAGATCAACATCGACTACAAAAAGCCGGAGAGCAATCTGGAACGCTTCTTCATGAACTTCTACGCCAATTCGATGGGCAAGGGGGAACTCGCCATGAACACCCGCATTCCCGTGGGCAAAGACGAGAAGGTGAGCACCAATTTCCTTGTCTTCCTGGCCGATCAGTTCCTGAAGATGGACATGAACCACGACGGTTTCATGGATGTGCCGCGCAGCCGGCAGGTCAATGTGATGAACCGTTGGGACTACAAGGCTCCCATCGTTGAGGGCCGCACGATGATAGATTTTGTCTGGGACAACCGTTTCGGCGGACAGATGGGCTTCACGCCGAACGGTGCTATGCCGGCCGTGCTCACGTACGGTTTCACTGCCGACAACAAGCGCGTGGATTTCATCACTAAGAACGGATTCCTGCTGAATGGCGAGCACGAGAGCATCGGCACCATCGTCTCTTATACGGGGCACTGGCTCACCTCCAGCTATGGATTAGGTGGCTTTTATGACGGGAGTCAGCATAGTGTATATGCCAACGCCATGTATTCCAACAAGTTCGGTGCGAGTGAGCGACATAAACTTACCGCAGGCGGCAGCTTGCAGTTCGATTGTTTGAATGAGCTTTATGAAGACAGGGCGGATCTGTTTTATTTAGACCGTCCGCATCATCACGATCTGATCCCCGGTGTTTTTGCCGAGTATGCCTACATCATCGACCCGAAGTTGGTGGTGATGGCGGGTATGCGTTTGGACTATAATATGGTTCGCGACAAATCGCATTACAGTATCTGGACCAATGACAATCAGCTTTTCTGGACACCTCGGGTGCATGTCAAATGGCAGGCAACCAAGGACCTGTCGTTGCGCGCATCTGCCGGAAAAGGCTATCGCAACGCCCATTTCTTCGCCGAGAACCAGTCGCTGATGCTCTCGTCGCGCACGCTTCATTTCGACGGCCCCGACAAGCCCGAAGAGGCGTGGAACGCCGGTGCGAGTGCGGTGTGGCAGTTCAATATGCCGGGCGGAAAAGCCTCGTTGGCCGTCGATTACTTCTACACCTACTTTGTGCAGCAGATGATTGTGGATTTGGACGAGAACGTGCACGCGGTGCATTACTATGCCTTGAACGGCGAATACAACGGCTACCACAACCGTTCGCGCTCGCATTCCGCGCAGATCGAGCTGACCCTCAAGCCGTTGCAGCGTTTCGAAATCCTGTTGGCCTACCGTTACAACGACGTGCGCTACATGCGCAACGGGGTGATGCGGCAGAAGGACATGATGAGTCCGCACAAGGCGTTGATCAATTTGAACTACAGCACGCCGTACGACAAGTGGAAATTCAACATCAACTGTCAGGTTTTCGGCCCGATGCCGTTGCCCAACACGCAGAGCAATCCCGAGCCGTACCGCCGTCCTGATGTGTCGAAGCCCTATTGTCTGCTGAATGCGCAGATTACCAAGAAATTCCGCCGATGGGAGATTTACGCAGGTGGCGAGAACCTCTTGAATGTCAAGCAGAAAGACCCGATTGTGCAAGCCGAGAATCCTTTCGGCGAATACTTCGACGCCACGATGGTTTATATGCCCATCACGGGTATCATGGGTTATGTGGGTGTGCGCGTGATCTTGAAGTAGTTACAAAAAAAACGCGCCATATTAGCGCGCTTTTGTTGTTGGTTTTTAATAAATTAGGTTCGCCTTTCGGGGTAGGGGAGGCTTAGTACTCGTCCTCGTTGAAGAAGAAATCCTCTTTGGAGGGGTAGTCGGGCCAAATGTCTTCGATGGAATCGTAGGTTTCCCCCTCGTCGTCGATTTCCTGAAGGTTCTCGATCACTTCCATCGGGGCACCGGAGCGGATGGCGTAATCCAGCAGTTCGTCGCGGGTTGCGGGCCAGGGAGCATCCTCTAATCGGGTGGCTAATTCTAATGTCCAATACATAGTTTTGTCGTTTATTAAATGGTTTGTTTTTGAGCGCGCAAAAGTATAATATTATATTGACATAATCAACCTTTCAGTGAAATTTTATTTCGCTGATTGATAGAGAGTTTCTGAAATGTTTTCTTTTTTGTGGAAATACCGGGCCAAAATAAAGAAAAAATCGGACAGCCGATTCAGCAAAACTTGCACTTTTTGATAGGCTTCGTTTTGGTCGATGAGCGCAACCACGAAACGTTCGGCTCTGCGGCAGACGGTGCGGCAGACATGAGTGTCGGCGATGAGCTTGCTGCCTTGCGGGAGGATGAAGCCGCGCATGGGTTCGAGTTCCGCGCTCATGCGGTCGATTTCGTGCTCCAGCTCCGCGGTGAATTCGGCGAGGCGCTCCACCTTCCAGTACTTCTCCCAGTTCGCCACGGGGGTGGCCAACATGCCGCCCACCACGAAGAGCTCGTTTTGCACTTTTGTCAGGAATTGGTCGGGATTTTGCGAAATGAGCACCCCTATGAAGCTGTTCAACTCGTCCACAGTGCCGTATGCATGCAGTAGAATGTCACTCTTTGATATGCGCGAACCGTCTGATAATGAGGTGGTTCCTTTGTCTCCAGTACGTGTGTAAATTTTCATCATTTTTTTTTTGCAAAGATAGAAAAAAAATGTATTTTTGCACCCGCAAAAGCAAAGGAAAAAAGTTGTCTCCTTAGCTCAGTTGGTAGAGCAATTGACTCTTAATCAATGGGTCCAGGGTTCGAGTCCCTGAGGGGACACAAAAGCGGCCAAACGGCCGCTTTTTTTTGTGCTTGTCACGAAGCTAAAGGATGAGATTGAGGAGATGTTGGCGGCGCAGGTGGCGGTTAGCATCTAACGACAATCCACAAGGATTATATCCAGTCGTTTTGTTGACCGCCTATGAAAAATCCGCCGGCGACGTTGTCGAGATCGTCCTCATCGAGAGGCCATTCTCCCACGGCCATGAGCTCGTCCTTCAAGACTTGGGCTTCTTTTAATAACTTCACGAACTGTTCTTTCTTTTGCTCAACTTGTTCTTTTGTCAGTTTTTCCATAATCGTTTAATTTTTTAATTGGGTAAATATTTTTCAATTTTAGCGGTTGATATATCAGCGGGAATGCTATTTGCGGACATACCGGATGACTTGTCTTTGCTGATAGTCATAAAGGGTCAGACGGCGCAGGCGGTAGTAGGTGATCCAATAATTCTGAAGGCTGGCGATTTTGTTCTGCTGGGCGGTCAGCCAGTTCGTCTGGGCCAAAGAGAGGTCGGTGGTGCTCGCCTGTGCCTTGATAAAACGGAGCAGTGTCTGGTTGTAGGCATCTTCCGCAATGTCCAGTGCTTCTTGAGAGTCCTCCACTATGGTCTGCTGCTCATTGAAATCGTTGACCGTCAGCATCACATCGAGTTCTGTATCGCGGGCGACCTCCTGTTCGGAGCTCTCGGCAGCTTCCACTTTGCTCATGGCGGCCAAATAGGCGTTCTTGCGCTTCCCCCAATCGACTATCGGCACGGAGAGCGTCACCATGGCCACGTCCTGCAAAAGCGGGTGCATATAGGCGTCCACGAAGCGGTAGGCCACTTGGTTAAGGCCTATGCTGACATCCAGACTCAGGTTGAGATTCTTTTCCACACGTGCTTTTGCGGCATCGCGGCGTGCTTCCTCGGTGGCCAGACGGCGCTCCATATATCGGGGGTTGTTCTCGCGGGCATGTCGTACCGCCTCCTCTGTATCGACGCGCAACCCCTGCATAAGGTCGGGAACTTCCAGTTCGAGGTATGTGGAACGGTCCATCCCGAGGTAAGTCGCCAACTCCTGCATGGCGCGTGTGTATGCGATACGCGCATTGGCGAGGGCGATACGGGCGTTGGTCTTGTCCAATTGGAGCATGGAGAGCTCCGCCTTGGAGATGCTGGCGATGTTGAAACGGCGTTCTGCAATGGCGTAGATGGTGTCGCACGACGCGAGAAGCTTCTCCGCCATGCGCAAACCGTCTTGGGCCATGGCCAAGTTGAAGAATTTCTCCACCGCCTGCTCACTCGCCGTCTCGATGCCGTAGGAGAGTTCCTGCTCGGCGCGGCTGAGTTTCAGCGGCTCGATTTTCTTTGCCCATTTCCAAGGGTTGTAGAAAAGCAGATTCTGACGGTATCCCACTGATATCGGGACGGTCATGAACTGGTTTTGGCTGATTTCGCCGAACGTGTGAAGGAAACCGAGTTTCGAAGAGCCATAGAATTCGCCTCCCCAAGGCTCCATGGCCTGCGTGATGGTGATGCCGGCCTGGGAATAGAGGTCCTGCTGCATACGGTATTCGTCGATGTCCTCGAACGAAAGGTAGCGCTGCGTCATGTATCGTTCATGCAGGAAAGGGGTGGCTTCCAAGGAGATCTGCGGCTTTCGGGTGGCAACCCACGACAGGTATTGATAGCGCGAGATGTCGTACACGCTCTGGTGTTTCTGCGCCGTGAGCGAACTGTCGGTGGCCAAACGCACGGTGCGTTCCAGGTCAAGCACCACTTTCCGCTGCGCAAAGCCCGTGACACCCCCGAAAACCATCAAAACCCAAAAACCAAAAAATATCCGATATCTCATATTAATTCATCATTCATAATCATTGATCTCCTTCTCATCCCAGATACGGCGTTCGTTCCTCACGCCTTACCCCTGGCTACCGAGCTCTTGCCCCTAACGGGGCTGCTTAGGGAATTTGGGGTATTCTAATCACCTCCACATTCATCCCGTCGAACAGTTCTGTGGCCGTGGTGAGGCGGGCGCGGAGGGTGACGGTGCCTTGCGCATCGACCATCGGGTTGATTTCGTTGACCACAGCCTTGTAGCGAGCCGTTTTATCGACCATCGGGACGACCTTGACCTCCGTGCCTGTTTTGAAAAGCGGGAGCTCGGCCTCCATCACATGGAATTCGATTTCCATCTCCTTGTCGTCGATCACGCGGCAGACCACCTGACCGGGTTGCGCCAGCTGGTGGGCCTGGACGCTGAGGTTGGCCACCACGCCGTCGAACGGGGCGGTCAGCGTCCCGCTTTGCAGCTCATGCTGGGCGGCGGAAAGTCGTGTGCGCGCTGCCGCAAGTTCACTTTTCGACAAGGCGTAACCGGACTTCACGTCGGCGTTGTGCCTCACCTTTTCGGGCACCGAGGAGGCCTTGTCGGGGTCATAGCCCTGTGTGATAATCACATCCTGCATTTTCAAATCGGCCTGTTCCATCTCCAGCAGCGCTTTCTCGATGGCTTGTTCCTGCTGTTCAATGGCATTGCGCAGCTTGAAAACGTCTAATACGGCAAGCGTTTGTCCCTGCCTGACATGCTGTCCGTTTCTGACCAGCACGCGCTCAATAGGCAGTGCCGTCTCGAACGACAAGTCGGCGTACCGGGCGGACACCACTTTGCCTGTCGTGGTCAGTCTTGCATCCGGCATGTCCTCTTCTGCTCCGGCGTTTTTTTCTGTGGTCAGGGAGGCTGCTTTCGCGTCATCCACCGGGGTCTCTTTCCGGCCGCAGCCCGCGAGCAATGCCGTAAGCGCCGTTAGGAGAATTATATTTTTTATGGTCTTCATATTCAACATGTTATATTATAATTGTCTGAGGCTCATTTCGTAGAACAATCCTTTGTTATCCATTAATTCCTCGAAGGTCCCCTCTTCGGCGATTTTGCCCTTGTCAAGCACGATGATGCGGTCGCAGTGGCGGATGGTGGAGAGGCGGTGGGCGATGACCACACGGGTGCATATCAGCTCGTCGAGATTGTCGCTGACGGCTTTCTGGGAGATGTTGTCGAGGGCCGAGGTGGCTTCGTCGAAGAAGAGGATGTCGGGTTTTGAGATGAGGGCGCGGGCGATGAGGATGCGCTGTTTCTGTCCGCCGCTCAACCCACCGCCGCCCTCGCTGACTAACGTGAAGAGTCCCATCGGCATTTTGCGGACATCGTCATCGAGACTTGCCATCCGCAAAGCCTCCCAGGCGTCTTCACGCGTGGCCCATGGAGCCGTGATGGTGACGTTGTGGAAGATGTCGCCCGTGAAGAGGCTTCCGCTCTGCAGACAGCAGCCTATCTTGCGGCGCAACGAGGTTTTATCGACTTTTGCCAAATCGTAGTTGTCATAGTAGATGCCGCCGGTCAAGGGCTGTTCGAATCCGAGCAGCAGTCTCATCAGCGTGGATTTGCCGCAGCCAGACTTCCCGACGATGCCCACATACTCGCCGGGTTCAATCTTGAGGGAGAGGTCGTCAAGAATCATCGGGCCGTCCTCCTCGTAGCGGAAAGAGACGCCCGACACCTCGATGCCCCCGAAGAGATCCTCTACTTGCGGGGCTTTTTCCTCCATCTCGGGTACCGCATCCAAAATGGGGGCCACACTTTCGAGCAACGGTTTGATTTGCGCCAATGTCGGCAATATCCCGTTGAGCTGCACCAACGAGGCGGTTATCATGCCGAAAGCCGAGCTGAAGGCAATGTAGTCGGAAGTGGAAACGCCGTTGGAAAGTGTGCTCCAAAAGATGAACATCGTGCCGCCGATGCCGAGGACGGCAGTGAGGGCTGGGTAAAGACGACTCTTGAATGCCGGATTGTACAGGAAGCGGGCCGTGTCGCTGTAATGGTCGAGCCAACGGGCGAAGGCTCGGTTCTCGCTGCCGGTGAGCTTCAACTTCTGGATGCCGGCAAAAAGGTTATATTCCAGACCACTGAGTTTGGCGGCGCGTTCGGTATAATTGTTCCTCACCGTGACGGAGCGACGGTAGCTCAACAGAAGGACGATGCTCTGCGCGACAATCACGACCACCGCCGGCCAGAACAGTTTGCCACCATAGATTCGCACTTGAATGAGGTAGATAACACTCAAAATGGCGCTCAAAATCACGCCCACCAACGTTTCGTTGACGAGTGAGGCGACTGTGGAGACATTGTTCAGCTTCTCAGAGAGTTCACCGCTGGATGTCTTCGAAAAAAAAGTAGGAGAGAGCAGGAATGTGCGGGCCATCACGGCGTTCTGCACGTGCATCTCGGCGATGTTTCGGATTCTGATGATGTAGAGATTGCGGGTGAGCGTCAACAGCAACGTGCTGACCGTTGCCCCGATGAGAAGGCCGGTGATGGGCAGCAGGCCGGATGCGTCACCGGTAGGAATCACGGTGTCGAAGATGAGTTTGTTGGCCATGGGGGTGAACATGCCGAGCAGCACCACCACAAGAGCGCATATCACAAGCAGCAGGGTGTTCGGTCCGGAAAACGAACTCCAGATGAACCGAACGAGATCCTTGACCTTGAGGGGTCTGAGGGGCAACGCCTTCGTGAAGGTGATAGCCCGCGGTTCCAGCGCTTCCGCCATCTCGCGACGTCCCACCTTTCGCACTATGCCGTCCTGGTCGCGATACTGGTAGCCCAAACCCGTTTTTGTCGGGGTGAGTGCGACCAGGCGACCGTCTTTGGAGTAGCCTAAAAGCGGCCCGATGCACTCCTTCCACCATTCTCCCCGGAGCTGGATGTCGCGCATCATGATACCGCGCGAACGGAGGATGCCGGTCAGCTGTTCCTCGGGCGAGAGCATGTCGTTGTCTTCCAGCTCATAATCCGTTATCCCGAGGGCATCGAGCACCTGCCGCAACGCACTCTCGTCGTCTTGAGGGAGCACACGCTTCTTGCCGATGAGGCCGAGCCGTTCATTCGTCTTCTCGTCCACATCAGCCCTGGCAGCGCGCTCCGCCGCCCGACGTTTGTTTATTTGGTTCAAATATATGGCCATTCTATATCTATATCAATTCACAATTCATTTCCTCCTCTTTTTCTCCCAGGGGTTGCGGCGTTCGTTCCTCTCGCCTGACCCCTGGCTACCGAGCTCTTGCCCCTGACGGGGCTGCTTAAGGAATTATGTTCAATTATATTGGGGTATTTCCGACTATAACTCCTAAACCCTAAACAATAAACCGTAAACCATAATTACTCACTCCTCATCAGTTCCCGGTAAAACCCTTCTTCATTGATCAACTCCTCATGCCGGCCGCGCTGCAGAATCTTGCCTTGGTCCATGACGATGATCTCGTCGCAGTCGCGGATGGTGGAGAGGCGGTGGGCGACGATGATCTGCGTCGGGCCCATGCGGCGGATGCGGGTCATCACCTCATCCTCGGTCTTGGGGTCGAGAGCGCTGGTGGCCTCGTCCATGATGAGGATGGCGGGTTCCTTGGCGAGTGCTGTGGCTATCTCGATGCGCTGGCGTTGTCCGCCGCTGAAATTCTGCCCGCCCCTGACAATCCGCGTAGCGAAACCTTCCGGACGGCTCACGATGTCGGCGCGGATTTCCGCGTCGTTGCAGGCAATCATCATGGTGAAATCCTCGATGGAGGGATCCCACATGCGGATGTTCTGCGCCACGGTGTCGTCGAAGAGCACCACATTCTGGTCGATGACAGCCACCGAATTAGTCAGCTCTTCGTTGGAAATGCTCTCGATAGGCCTGCCGTCGAACAGGATTTCCCCGCTCCAGGGCTTGTAAAGTCCGGAGATGAGCTTGGCCAACGTCGATTTGCCGCAACCGGATGTCCCGACAAAGGCCACGCTGTGCCCCGGCTCGACGCGCAGGTTGAAATCCTCGATAAGCGGCGGTTGCAGTGGGGAGTAGCCGAACGTCAGATGTTTCAATTCCAGAAGGCCGCCCAACTTGCCCTGTATCACCTCGCCTTCCATGTCGCGGTGGTCTTCAGGGTATTTCATCACATCCTCCACACGTTCCATCTGGCTGCGCATCTCCACGATGGTCTGGGAGGCGTTCACAATATCGTTCACAGGAGCCAGGAACGCGCCCATGAAACCTTGGAAGGCCATGAGCATACCGACGGTCATTTCGCCGCGGATAATCAGCATGGCCCCCAACACCAACACGAGGACATTCACCAGTCCCGTGGCTGCCAGAGGCAGTATCGACGCCCACACCTGTTCCTTGGCGACATTGTTGTTGACGTTGAACTTATGCGCCCAAAGCCCGCTCCAATACTTGAAGAAACCGGTTTCGGCGCCCGCCGCCTTGATGCTCTCCATATTGTCGATGCAGGAGATGGTCGCCGAGACGTACTTCCCCACACTCTGCTCCATCGAACGTGTCAGATTAAGGCGTTTATCGGCGAAATATTTCACCATCAACAGGTTGAAGGCTGCCGCCAGGATGCCGATGAGAGTCAACCATACGGAGTAGGAGAACATCAGCGCGACATAAAGCACCAGCAGCATCACGTTAATCACCTGAGGAGCAAGCACTTCAACCAGAGAATGGGTGATGGTTTGGTTCAGGTGCATGCGTTGTTGCAGGTCGCCCACATGCCGCATGGCGAAAAACGACATGGGGAGCCGTAAGAGGTGCCACAGATACTCCTTGTTGCCTTTCAGGGCCAGGGAACCTGCCACCCGCTTGGAGTAGCGGCTCTGGAGCAGCACCACGAAGAACTGGTACAACGCCACCGCGCCCATCCCTGTGAAGAAGTAAGGCACCCAGTCGTTTTTATTCCCCGAAAGGATTTCATCCAAGAAGATTCGGGTGAACAGCGGGGTGACAAGAGCCACGAAAGCGGTTATCAGGGCAAAGACAAACGTGAGCCAGAACGCTTCGCGAGCGCCCTTCATGTTCTTGCGGATGTAGGAGAGGATGCTCGTCTGCTGGCCGCTCTTTTCGAATTTCTCCGTCGGGCTGAAGGTCAGGCAGACTCCTGTGAAATGTTTGCGGAACTCTTCAAGGGGATACTTCACAGGTCCTACACCGGGGTCGTTGAGGCAGGCGTACCCTTTGCGGTCGAAGCCGCGGAAGACCACGAAATGTTCGAAGTTCCAGTGGATGATGGCGGGTTGTTTGCCTTCCAAGGCTTCGGGAGGCATCCGGAAACCTTTGGCGTCAAAGCCGTAGTTGCGGGCAGCCTTGAGGATGCTCTTCGCGGAGGAACCGTCGCGGCTCACCCCACAGTCGGCGCGCACTTGTTCCAACGGCAGCCACTTCCCGTAGTAGGCCAAGATCATAGCCAACGAGGCGGCACCACATTCCACAGCCTCCATCTGCATTACCATCGGCACCTTCGCCAGTTTGTTCTTGCCCATAGTTGTTACTTAATTTCCCATTACTGTTTCAGTGGCATTTTCAACAGCCCCGATGAGCACACGCCACACCGGTTTTTTTTGGGTGATAATCTGGATGTCGCAAAGGGAGCCGTTGCCGATTTTCACGTCCTTGCTCTTCTCGCGGCTCCAGACAAGCTTGCCGTCTTGTTCATCCAAGGTGACGCGGACCTCGTAAACCGCCTGTCCGTCTTCGATGAACGAGGCCAAGGGGTCGAGTTTCACGCGGTTGACGATTTCCTGGCGGTTGGTCGGGTACTCTTCGATGCCCACCACGGTGCCGCAGGCATATCCCCAGCGTTCACGCTGCCGGTTGGCGGGGGTGACTTGCACCTGCATGCCCGTTTTGAGGTCGCGCAGTCCGTCATACGTCACATAGCAGAGCATTTCGCGGCCCGT
This sequence comes from Bacteroidales bacterium, assembly GCA_016281255.1. Taxonomy (GTDB): domain Bacteria; phylum Bacteroidota; class Bacteroidia; order Bacteroidales; family WCHB1-69; genus F23-D06. The sequence goes on along the minus strand of JAEEIG010000019.1, from coordinate 1,919 downwards.
CATCTTCTGTGCTTGGGGCAGAAGCCAGGCCACCGGCTCCCCGGCCTTGAACGGAGTGCCGGGTTGGAGGGTGGAGATGACCACGCCGTCGCGCGGCGCAACCACCGCCGAGGTGGAGAGCGGTGTGCGGATTTCCACGACCGGAGTCCCGTATGCCACCGCATCGCCGTGTCCGACCAGACAACGGCTGACCGTTCCTTCGTAGGGCACACTGACGGGCGCAGCCTCCCCGAACGGGAAAACCACACCCTGCGCGGTGACTTTGTAATTGATGGTCCCGAAAAAGCACCAAAAAAGCACCACGACAATCATGGCGACCATGGCGGCGAGCACAAGGCGGAGTTTCGGAGACGCCACACGCGCCATCTCCTTGTCTTCGCTGCGGTCGTCAAGCGCGTCAAGAGCTTCCTTGTTAAATATGCTGGCCATACAACACTATGCCCTTTCGACAGTGATGTGCCTGGTGAATCCAGTCATCTTCAGGATGTCGAAAATATCGTCGTTCACGTGCGTCAGCTTCATCTGGCCGCCAAGACTGCGGACGACGGTACGCATCGTGGCCTGCAGGATGCGCAGACCGGAACTGGCCATGTAACCCAACTCCGAGCAGTCAATCTCCAAATTGACTCCTTGTTCCAAAGCGGGCTGGATCTCTTGTTCGAATTGCGCGGCATTCAATGTGTCGATGCGCGCACCTGTTTTGACAACTGTCTTTCCTTCTTCCTTAATGATCTCAGTCATAATATTTTGATGTTCTATTTTTTAGCGTGAATGTTATAATTTTTTCTTCATGGTCAACTGATTCGTTTCGCCTAACCGTTGGTAGGAGACCTCATTCATGATGTTCTTCACGATAAGGATGCCCATTCCGCCCTGCTCGCGGTCCATCGGATTGGTTTCGGTGTCCGCATCCTCCTTCGCCGTCGGGTCGAAAGGCATCCCTGAGTCAGAGAGCACAAAAGTCACCTCATGGTCGTCACTCTCCGCGATAAGGGAGATGTCTGCGGTGGTGCCTTCCGGGTAGGCATAGAAGATGACATTGGTCACCATCTCCTCCATGGCCAACTGCAGCTTCATGGCCAGGTGCATGTCGAGTTGAAGTTCGTCGCACACGCTCTCCATGAATTCGGCAACGCGCATCAACTCCTGTTCCTCATTTTTGAATATCAATTCTCTTTTCATAACAATAATGACAATTAGTGATGGTAATAAACCCGCAGCAAGGATACGAAAAGCGGTGTCCGATGTCGCGGAATCACAGCCTGTCGCACAATCTTCCATTAGGCCAGATGGATACCCCGGTTAACGAAATTTGCCAAATATATCCATGGGGAGCAAGCCCATCCCGGCGACATTGTCGAGGTCGTCATCGTCGATAGGCCATTCTCCTGCGGCTACGAGTTCATCCTTCAAGGCTTTAGCCTCTTGCAACAGATTATTGAGTTGCTCTTTCTTTTGTTCGATCTGTTCTTTTGTCAAATTTTCCATAATGGTTTGATTTTAAGGGTTAGAAAACAGAAGTGCAAATATATAAAATTAATGAATATCATTCGCCTGAATTCAATTCGTTGTTTTAGTTGGCACGGCGCAGTATCCCTCCACGAAAGCCCATTTAGTGTTATCGAGGTCCCCTCAATCCACCTGCCACACCGTCAAGGTCGTCATCATCGAGCGGCCATGCGCCTGCGGCCACGAGTTCATCCTTCAAGGCATTAGCCTCTTGCAACAGCTTCTCGAGGTGCTCTTTCTTCTGTTCGATCTGTTCTTTTGTCAAATTTTCCATAATCACTAAATTTATTGGTTTTACAAACAATGTCGTCTTAACCGTTAACCTTTAATCGTCAGGCACAACAACGTCAGGTCGTCGTTGGGGTCTGCGCCTGCGCGGTGTTCTTCCACGGCGTTCATGAGCATTCCGA
>JAEEIG010000187.1 GCA_016281255.1 Bacteroidales bacterium | reverse complement strand
GGCGTTGTGACGAAATCCTTTGTCAAGAAATAAGCCTGTAAGCTCCTAAGCTTGTAAACCCAAAGGGCCGCTGCCAACAGGTAACGGCCCTTTTTTTCAGTTAAGGAATTCTAACATTTTATATTACTACCCCGCCCTCCGGACACCCCTTCTGAAACAGAAGGGGAATTGGGCTTCGGCCACTCCTCCCTGCTAACCGTCAACCCCTAACCGTTAACCCCTAAACCTCCAAGCCTGTAAGCCCCTAAGCCCCTAAACTTATAAGCCCCAAAATCCCACCACTTAAATGGTTAAAAAAAAATGAAAAAAAATGTACAAGCTATCCAAATAAAATTATATTTTTGCAAAGTAATAAAAGAGTAGACAGTTTGTAAAATCATTACCATACGATATTTATGAAAAAGTTATTTTTACTGCTTTTCACAACGATATTGACTGCCACTGCAAGCTTTGGCCAAGTCATTCTGAACGAGGGATTTGAAGGCAACTACATGCCGCCTGCAGGATGGTTGGCGACCTCCGAATGCCCAGACGCGAGTTGGATCGGATGGATGAGAAGTTCCACCGCTCACGAGGGGAATTATTCCGCGTTTGTGGATTATTCTCCATTCATGTCCCAGCATTCCAGCTATTTGATCACTCCGCAGTTGTCAATCAACGGCCACAAGCTGGTCTCTTTCTGGTATGCCGTCAGCTATCCGGAATACTCTTCCAGCACCTCTTTCACCCTGGAAGTCTCCACAACCGGCACAGCCCCCGAGGACTTCACCGTTCTGCAGACGATGGTGTTCCCCACGCAATATGGATTTGTCAACTTCGTGTACGACTTGCAGGAATACAGCGGGGAAAACATCTATCTCGCTTTTCATATCGTGGACGATTATGGCACCGGTGTTTTCATCGATGAAGTGACGGTGTTCGACCAGCCCGACTGCATGGCTCCCGACAGCTTAACCATTCTGGGATCGGGTTACCACAGCGCGGACTTCGCTTGGAACGAGGTTTCCAACGCCATCGGTTACCAAGTCCAGTGCAGCCCTGTCGTCGATGACTGGAGCAACGCCATCGAGGGCACGTCTTCCATCAACTCCATCACAATCAACGGGTTATCATCCTCCACCGATTATTACGCTCGCATAAGAGCCTTCTGTGGCGCTTCAGACACCAGCGATTGGTCCAACGCATTGTCTTTCAGCACGCTTTGCGAAGCCATCACACTCGCCCATGGCGCATATTGGGTGGAAGATTTTGAAAGCACAGACGGCAACGGTGCCGTTGAATTGAACAGCTGCTGGGCGACCCCGCTCAAGTCCGCCAATTACAACGCCCCCTACATCTACTGCGGCCTGGCCAGCGCGAGCCATTCCGGCGTCAACTCCTTGGAGTTGAGAGCCAACAGCGGGGATTCGAACATCGTGGTGCTGCCCGCCTTCACGAACGACCTCGGCTCCTTGAAACTGAAGTTTTTCGCCAACACCACAGCCCCGTCCTCCACGACGGCCGGCACGCTGCAGATCGGATACATCACGGACATTGACGACCCCGCCACGTTCACTCCCATCGAAACCGTCACCCCGAAGGCCGAAAGCTACAACAGAGTCCAGTCCGCCCCCTACGGTCCCTTCTACTTCGCCCCCTACAACGCCACCGGCAGAATCGCCATCCGGTTCATTTCCAATGCGTTCAGCACATCATGGAACTTGGACGACATCACCGTCGGTGCCCTGGCAGACTGTGCCGAGCCCATCCAACTTCAAGCCTCCAACCTCACCTCCTCCTCCGTTGACCTCACCTGGATACACACAGACGGTTCCCTTTACGAAGTGCTCTTGTGGCCAAGCGGCACGTTGGACACCGTCCTTTACACCGGGATTTCGTTGGACAACGGCCCTTGTCACATCGACAGCCTCGCCCCTTCCACTTCTTACAGCTGGCTTGCGCGCACCATTTGCGGCAACAACACCTTCGCCACCTCGGAAGTGAACGGCCACTTCACCACTCCCAATGTCACTTTGTCGCTGCCTTACTTGTGCGATTTCGAGAGCGCTTCCCATGTATACGACGAATTCACCTTCTCGGGCTACGGTCCCTCCCAATGGTATATCGGTTCGGCCACCAGTGCGCCTTCAACCGACGGCACCCCCTCCTTGCGCTCTTTGTACATCTCCGACAACAACGGCCTCTCCAACACCTACAGCGGCAGCACCTATTCATACGCTTACGCCATCCTTGATTTGAATTTCCCCAACATCCCCATGGAATATCACCTCGAATTCGACGTCAAGGGCATGGGCGAGTGCGGCTGGGACGAGCTCTCCGTCTATTTGCTGGACGGCACCGCCGCCATCCCCAACTCGGGCGCACCGAACGGCGTGGTTTTGCTCCCCCAAGCCTGCGGCCTCACCTCGTGGACCCACTACAATTTAGTGCTGCCCGACGTGACCGGCACCTCCAAAAAAGTCGTCTTCTATTGGCATAACGACACCTATATCTTCGGCAACCCTCCTGCCGCCATCGACAACATCTACATCAACGGCTCCTCATGCGCAAGACCCACCCACTTGACGGCAAGCGACATCACAGATGAGTCGGTCACCCTGACATGGCATGAAAACGCCAACGCCACCTCATGGACCGTCAACTACAAAATGCTCGGCAACGATAACTTCATGTATCAACAAATCCCCGTCACGGACACCTTCTTCGTGTTAAACAACCTCACCCCCAACACCTCCTATGTCTGTTACGTGACCGCCGACTGTGAAGAAGGCCATTCCAACAACTCCAACCCTGTCACTTTCAGAACATTATGCAGCATCAACGGTATCTCCGCCTTGCCTTACCACGAAGATTTCTCCGCCTACGAATCCATTGACGGATCCGACTACGTCCCCTGCTGGAGCCGGTTGAATTCCAACCCGAACCGCTACGCGTATGTCAACCACATCGACTTCGAAACCAGCTGCCTGGACTTCCACTACACGCCCAACTGCTACACGATGGCCATTCTCCCCATGATCAACAATTCCATTCCGTTGAACACCGTCATGCTGAATCTGGATGTGCGGCGCCAATCCCTCACGTCAGGATTTTTGGTGTTGGGTGCCATGACCGATCCTTCAGACGCCAACACCTTCATGCCCATCGACACCATACAGTCAACTATCGCAAACGAGTGGGAAAACATCACCATTTACTGCAACGAATACATCGGCAACGCCCAATATCTTGCCTTCAGGGCGCAAGACGCCGGATACACCTCGGTCCTCATCGACAACTTGACGTTGGACTATCTTCCCGGTTGTCTGCCGCCTCACAGTGTTACGGTGAGTGACATCTCCGCCACTTCGGCCCAGATCACCTGGTTCGGCAACGCCCCCTCTTATCAGGTGTACGTGGCAGGGAATCCCGACACAACCGTCTATACCACCACGAACAACAGCATCGTCATCGACGACCTTGAGCCGAGCTCCTCCTACAGCATTTTCGTGCAGTCCCTCTGCGACGAAGAGGTTTCCAGTTTGTCATCCAGAATCAGCTTCCACACGGTTTGCAATCTCATCACCGTGACAGAGGATAATCCTTGGATGGAGACATTCGAGAACTATTCAGGCGTTACCGAAGCCATTCCGCTCTCTCCGTGCTGGAGCACCCCTACCAAAGACAGCATCGCAGACGTCGTTTTCCCGACGGTTTACAGCAGCAGCCTTGCCGCCCATTCCGGTCACTACTCTTTGGAGGTGAAAGGCAATCACAACATGTTTGTACTTCCGGCTTTCACCAATGACCTCAACACACTGAGAATCTCCATGTGGGGGAACACCACGGCGTCTGCCCCCACATCTGCAGGAATTTTGGAACTGGGTGTCGTCACTGACCCCAACGACCCCGCCACTTTCAACACTGTGGCAACGATTCCCGCCACCGCGTTCAACCGCACCGGTTCCGACGCCCTCTACACTGACTTCATGGGACCTTTCGACCTGTCCTCTGTCACTCCGCAGCAAGGACAGCGTATCGCCTTCCGCTATATCAACGGTTCCAACAACCTCACCTCGTGGAATCTGGACGACATCATTGTGGATCTGATTCCAGACTGTGTGTCACCCGACAAACACAGCGTGACCGTCTCCAACATCACCGACAACGAAGCGACCGTCTCTTGGGAAGACGGGAATCCGAACCATGACACATGGTGCGTCTTTCACAAGCCAACGGCATCCGTCAACGAGACATGGATGGTGGACACTGTCCACGACGTCCGGACGCTGACCATTGGCAATCTGGATATTGAAACCACCTACGAAGTGTATGTGACCACCTATTGCGGCACTCCGGCCGTGAACCCGGATGCCACCCTCCATCAATTCTTCACCACCTCCCAAGTGCCGGCCCCACTCCCCTACTCCACGGATTTCACCCAAAACGACAACTGGCGGCTCAACAACGGTGACTGCGCCAACTACTGGGTCATCAACAATTACACTCCTGTAGGCAACCACTATGGCTTGTTCGTCACCACAAACGGCATCGCCCCCGGCTACGACATCAACTCGCCGTCCATCATCGCAGCAGAGAAGTGTTTCACAGTGGGACAGCACACGCAAATCCAGATAGACTACGACCTTAACGTAGGCGGTGAGAATTCCGAGACATGGGATTATGACTATATGAAGATGTTCCTGGCCACCTCCGCCGAAAAGTTCGAAGCATCCTCTACCTCTATGCCTTCCTGGGCCGAGCCCACCTACACTACTCACGCCTACAACTTCACCCCGTACATCCAATTGTCAGGCACCAATGCCGGCACTCCTTACGATTTCTCCCAAACCGGCGGCAACACCATCCATATCACGGCGGTCATAAGCAACCCCAACCCCAACCCCACGCCCAATTCCGTCGCCAAGCTCGTCTTTGCATGGATCAACGACGAAACAATGGGCACACAACCCGGTGTCGTCATCTCAAACCTCACCGTCACCCCGGTCACCTGCCCGCAACCCACCAACCTGACTGTCGAGAACATCGGGGCGGCAGAAGCTGATGTTTACTGGATTCCCGGAGAAAGTGAATCCCATTGGCATCTGGAATACAAAAAATCGAGCGTTAACTATTGGGCGTCCATCCCCACCACCTCCAACTCCTGCCATCTCACCGGTTTGACATCCAACACACAATATGATGTGCGTCTGCAGTCCGACTGCGGAACGGAGACTTCCCAATATCTGGTCTCGTCGTTCACCACGAACAGCTGCAGTGCCTCCGAGCAATGCACTTACACCTTCCACTTGAACGATGCCTACGGCGACGGCTGGAACGGCGGTTCCATCAGCGTGATGCAAAACGGCTCTCTCGCGACGACGGTCACCCTTTCCGAAACCAACAGCGCGGATTTTCCCGTCGCTCTTTGTAACAACTCCTCCATCACACTCGTCTGGAACATGGGCCTGTACGACTATGAGTGCAGCTTCTCTCTGGCAGGTCCCGACGGCACCCTCATCTACTCCAACCCCAATCTGGACACCATCGCACAGACCACCCTCATCACTTTCACCACCGACTGCTCAAGCGCTCCTGTGTGCGATGCGCCCGAAAACCTGACGGCCAGCAACATCACCATATCCGAGGCCACCCTTTCCTGGTCGGCCAGCGACGCCAATGCTTCGATTATTGAATACAAACCTTCGACGGCATCCACTTGGGAGCCTGCCGTATATACGATGCAAAACAGCCAGACGCTTACCGGACTGCTTTCCAACACCATTTATCAAGTCCACATAAAATCCAAATGCACATCTGATATTTGGAGCGACTGGAGTGACTTCATCATTTTCACCACTCTGGTGGACTCCGCCAGCTTTGTCGAGCCCACGGTTGTCACCAACTCCGCCAGCGCCATCACCCACAACAGCGCAACGTTGAACGGTGCCATCACCAATGCCGGCAACCAGACGATCCTCAATCGCGGTTTTGAATGGAAAGCATCCGGCGACACCGACTTCACTTCGGTGGATGCCGCAGGCACCGGAACCGTCTTCTCCGCCACAATCACCAACCTGACACCGAGCACAGAATACACCTTCCGTTCCTTTGTCACCACAGTGAACACAACCACCTATGGCGAGACGATGACCTTTACCACTCCTGAGCTCGTCACGTGCGAAACGCCCACCAATCTGGACACGGTATCCGTGGCCAACGAATACTTCACCATCACGTGGACCGACAACGCGGGCGCTTCCCACTGGAAAGTGAGATACCGTACGCAAGAGGGCACGTGGACCACGGAGAACGCAAGCGTGACCACGCACACTATCGCCGGGCTGACAGGCCTGACCGCCTATTTCGTCCAGGTGCAGGCCGTTTGCGGCACCGTTTCCAGCGAATGGAGCGACATGATTGTGGTCACCACCAAGAACGTGGGCATTGACGAGCACCTGCTCAGCACCATCAAGCTCTACCCGAACCCCACCTCCGATGAAATCAATATGGAATGGGGCATGGAATATGAGATCTCCTCTATCGAAGTGTTCGATGTTTACGGCAAGCTCATCCGCACCGTCGCGACAGAGAACCACAACTCGCCTTCCCAGACCGCCCGTATCAACGTCTCCGGTCTGGCCGACGGCATGTATTTCGTGCGTTTCACCACCCAAAACGGCGTGGCCACCAAATCGTTCGTGAAGAAGTAGAATTCTTAACATTTTATTATTTATAATAAGCATTCAAGCTATGAAGAAGTTTTTCATTTTTAGTTTGTCATGTTTGCTTATGGCGTTCAGTTTCTTACCTGAAGCGCACGCGCAAACCTCATGCAGCATCACTTCCCTGCCCTACACAGAAGGTTTTGACACAGGCGTCGGCAGTATTCCTGCATGCTACCATCGCAACCCGACAGGATTCTGGCTGAACGGCTATCTCTATCCGGAAGTGAGAACCGGGCATCCCCATTCGGGCATTGGCGCGCTTGAGGCCTTTAATAACGACTACAACGACGAGCACCCGAATGTCCCGACCATCGTTTTCCCCGAATTGGACACAGAGATAGACATAAACAACATTGTGATGGAGTTCTGGGGAGCCGACATGGTGGGCACCGAAGCCTATTTCGTGGTGGGGGTCATGGATTCCGACACCGACTTTTCCTCTTTCACGGAAGTTGCCACCATCCACCCGACGGTTGAAGATGTCTTTGTGCAGTATTCCGTCTATTTCAACGAATATACAGGTTCAGGCCGGAACATAGCCATCAAATTCGCCAACGGAAGCGGTTATTACGGCCGTTTGATCATTGACGATGTGGTGCTCTCTGAAGTTGCCGAGTGCAGTCCCGTGCAGTATCTGTCGCTGGCAAATGTTTACGGCACGAGCGCCACCATCCAATGGAAGCCCAATGCCGTGGGCACCGCCAACTGGTACGACGTATCCCTCCTCAATCTGGACAATGGCAACGTGGAGACCAACAACACGTTCGACACCACCTTCACCTTCACCGGACTGCCGTATTCCTCACACTACCGCGCTTTCGTGTCTGTCAACTGCACCAATGGCGCCACAAGCGACATGGACTCGGTGGATTTTTCAACCCTGATACAGCCTGTTGACATCCCCTACAATGAGGATTTCGAAGGTGACACTTCCCACTATGTTCCCTATTTCACTCTTCAGAGCAACAGCGTCAACCAATGGCATTTCGGTTCCGCCACAGGCGCGCCCTCTGCCGGTACCGGCTCCTCACACGCGCTCTACATCTCCGCCGACAACGGTGTCACCAACTCCTACATTGACTCGATGGAGACTTGTGCATACGCCGCGTTCAACATGGTGTTTCCGAGCGATCCGCTCGAATACCACCTCTCTTTCGACTACAAGGTGAAAGGACACCATAACGGTTATATGGCTTTCGACTATCTTTCTGTATATATGATAGATGCAAACCAGCCGATTCCCTCATACGGTTCCCCTATCGGCGGCACCCCCCTGCTGGTTGAGGCCGCCAATGTGAACAACTGGACCACCTATGACATCATCCTTGACAATGTTCAAGGCACCTCCAAGCAGATTGTATTCTATTGGTACAACTTCGGTTGGAACAACACTGGCGAAGACTTGAATCCGCCGGCGGCCATCGACAACATTGTCATCAGCGGCTCCACCTGCGGACAGCCCAACAACCTGACGGCCAGCAACATCACCACTGATTCTGCCACATTGAGCTGGAACGAGGTCGGTGTCGCCACCTCCTGGACGCTGTACTACAGACAGGAAGGCGCGACCTCCTACACCGCCGTTCCCGTCGAAGGAGACCCGTTCGTCATCCTTTCCGGTCTGATTGCCAACACCAACTACGATTTCTATGTGGTGGCGAACTGCGACAACGAGCCTTCCAACCCCTCCGCTGTCGTCACATTCCGCACTGCCTGCGGTCCCATCGATGTGCTGCCGTTCACCGAGAATTTCGAAAGCGGGCTTTACGAATCCACACAATACACTTACGTCGTCTGTTGGGATCGTTACGCTTCCACCCCCGACCATTTCGTTTACGTGAACAACAGTCCTTACTACGCTCACTCGGGTGATCATTATTTGGACTTCAACTACACGAACAACAGTTTCGACATCGCCATCATGCCTGAGCTGGGCCATAACATCAACGCCAGCGATTTGATGATCAGATTCCATGCCTGCCACACCTTCAGCGGCGCATACGGCGACCTTGGCACGCTGGAACTCGGTGTGATGACCGACATCACCGACCCATCCACGTTCGTTCCTGTGGACACCATCAATCTGTTGGGCAACCCCAGCTATGAGTATTCCGAACTATTCATCTCTCTGGTGAACTACACCGGCAATGGCAAATTCATCGCTTTCCGTGTCTCCAACTGCAACAACACCTCCTATTACATTGACGATATCGTGCTGGAAATGCGTCCCGACTGCATGTATCCTTTGAACTTCCACAAGGAGACTGCCACCAATCAGAGCGTAACCCTTTCCTGGACGGAATTCGGGGATGCCGTCTCCTGGAACATCAAATACGACACCACCGGATTCGACCCCGATTTAAGCGGACAGCTTGTGGCTTCCAGCAGTACCACTTTTACCGTGAACGACCTCACGAACATGACCTCGTACGACTTTTACGTGCAATCGGACTGCGGGGAGACCCACAGCGACTGGATCGGGCCTTTGACGGTGATCACCGGTGTGATCAGCATGCCGGTCAACGGCGACGAAACCATCACCACCTGCAATGCCATTCTGTGTGACGACGGCGGCATTGACGGCGATTACAGCACAAACAACAGCTCTTCCCTGGTGATTTACCCCGACACACCTGGCTATGGTCTGACCATCACTGGTACCGCGGACATCCATCCCGGCTATTCCGGTTGGGGCGGATCCCACTTGACATTCTATGAAGGCGTGGGGTTCAACGGCGCGGTTCTCGGCGAATTCAGCGGCATGAACCTCAATGTCGAGGTGGCTTCCTCCGGTCCTGTCACCGTGCACTTCATCTCCGATTACTATGAGGCATCCGGTTTCACGCTCAACGTGGGGTGCGCCAGCTGTACACCGCCCGCCAATTTCGCGGTCAACAGCATTGGCATCACTGACGCCACCCTTTCGTGGAACGGCGGCTCCGACGCATACGCCATCTATCTCTCCGGCGACTCCACCGCCTACTTCACCACCACCGACACGGTTGTCCTGCTCACCGGCCTGGATGCCAATTCTCATTACGACGTAAAAGTACGCTCCTTCTGCGGCAGCGACAGTTCCATGTTCAGCCCCACCATCTCGTTCAACACCAACTGCGAGATCATCACCGTCACAGACGACAACCCGTGGACGGAAGATTTCGAGAGCTATGAAGGAGAGGGTGAGCAACCGTTCCAATGCTGGGAGAGAACGGTCGTTGACGCCTACTATCAAGCCCCCTTCGTTTACTGCGATTACGCGCCGGCCTGCCATTCAGGCGTCAACTCTGCGGAGCTCAAGGGCGATTACAACCTGTTGGTGCTTCCCGAATTCACCAACAACGTACATGAGCTGAGACTCTCTTTCTGGGCCACCTCCACTAACCCCGCCACAGGCACATTGCAGATCGGGGTCATCACCGACATCACCAATCCAGACAGCTTTGAACCCGTTGCAACCGCCGGCCTGCCCGGCCCGCGCGGCAGCGCCACTACCGGAAACGGCAACTATATGGGACCCTTCGATTTCTACGGGGCACAGGCCTCCAACGGCCGCATCGCGCTCCGCTACACCAACTCCTCGTACACAGTCTCCTGGAATCTGGATGATTTCACCGTTGAAATCGCTCCGTCCTGTCACGTCCCCTCAAATGTGACCGTTGGAAACATCAGCTCGTCCGAGGCCACTGTCGCCTGGAACAACGGCGCCTTGGAGACCCAATGGGTCCTTCAATACAAAGAGGCTTCAGCGACCACCTGGAGTGCCGACATCCTCTGCACCAGCACCAATCACACGTTGCAAAACCTGCAATCTTCCACCACCTACCAAGTGCGTGTGAAATCGGTTTGCAACAGCGAGGACGAGAGCGTTTGGAGCGACATTGCAACGTTCACCACCCAAGAGGGGGTCATCATCATCGAGCCCTCAGTCGCCACGAGCCAAGCCAGCGACATCACCCGCCATTCTGCAACCCTGAACGGGGCAATCACCGACGAAGGCAACCAGACCATCCTCTCCCGCGGTTTTGAATGGAAAGCCACCGGCGCCGCCAACTACACACAGGTGACCACCGGAACAAGCGATATCCTGTTGTTCGGCCTTTCAGGCCTCATCCCCAACACCGAATACACCTACCGCGCCTACGCCACCACCGCAAACATGACCACCTACGGCAACGAAGTGACCTTCACCACGCTCCCTGAAGAAACCGACCTGTGCGAAATCCCGACAAACCTGCACACCACAGATGTGGCTAACGAAAGCTTCACCGTCACCTGGACAGACAATGCCGATGCTAACCTGTGGATGCTGAGCTACCGCGAGCAGAACGGCAGCTGGCAGAATCTCTTCCCCACCACAACCACGTTCCAAGTCACCGGACTGGAGGGCGACACCTACTACGATGTCCGGGTCAAGGCGGTGTGTGTGGACTACGAAAGCGACTGGAGCGACACCATCATGGTGCACACCACCGACGTGGGCATCATCGAGCACCTGCAGAGCAGCATCTCCCTCTACCCGAACCCGACAAACGACCTCGTCAATGTTGAATGCAGCATGGACAACGTGCAGGTGAAGGCGCTGGAAGTCATTGATGTGTATGGCAAAGTGATCCGCACGGCGGGCATGGGCAATGCGCGCCAACAGATCGACGTCTCCGGTTTGGCTGCCAGCATCTATTTCGTGCGCATCACCACGGACGAAGGCGTGGTGACGAAATCTTTTGTCAAGAAATAGCTTATCCGAAAAAATCGTATCTTCGCGGGTTAAAACCAAAACCTATGGCTGAAGAATTCGAAGACGAAGAATTAAACGAAGAAACCACTGACAATTCGGGGGAAATCATTATCCCTGAGGAAGATACAGATACAAGTACGCAAGACGAGTCGGGCTTGCACAAGGTGATTTTCGCGCAGTCGATGTACCGCGAATGGTACTTGGACTACGCCTCCTACGTCATCCTCGACCGCGCCTTCCCTGATGTTTATGACGGTCTCAAGCCCGTGCAACGCCGCATTCTGCACTCTATGGACGAGCTGGAGGACGGCCGTTTCAACAAGGTGGCCAACATCGTGGGCAACACCATGAAGTACCACCCGCACGGCGACCAGTCCATCGGCGCAGCCCTTGTGCAGATGGGGCAGAAGCATCTGCTCATCGACACACAGGGTAACTGGGGCAACATCCTCACCGGCGACGACGCTGCGGCCCCCCGATACATCGAGGCGCGCCTCACCCCATTCGCCAAAGAGGTGGTCTTCAACCACAAAACCACCGAGTGGCAGGTCTCCTATGACGGCCGTAACCGCGAGCCCATCGCGCTGCCCGTCAAGTTCCCGCTGCTGCTCGCCCAGGGCGTGAAGGGTATCGGCGTGGGCATGTCCACCCTCATCCTGCCCCACAATTTCAACGAACTGATTGACGCATCCGTGCATATCCTGCGCGGCGAGGAGTTCGAAATCTACCCCGACTTCCCCACCGGCGGCGCCATAGACGTGAGCCGATACAACGACGGCGCGCAGGGAGGCAAGATCCGTAACCGCGCCAAAATCAGCATCGTTGACAACAAGACATTGGTGATTAACGAGATTCCCTACGGCACCACCACCGAAGATCTCATCTCCGAATCCACCAACTCCATCACGAAAGCCATTGACAGCGGCAAGCTGAAAATCAAGAAAATAGACGACAACACCGCGGCTCAGGCCGAGATCTACCTCCATCTGCAACCCGGCGTCTCCCCCGACCAGACCATCGACGCGCTTTACGCCTTCACCGACTGCGAAATCACCTACTCCACCAACGCCTGCGTGATATGGAACGGCAAGCCTGTCTTCACCAATGTCAAGGACATCCTGCGCATCAACACCGAAAACACCCTTAACCTGCTGCGAAAAGAGCTGGAAATCGAGCTCGACGAACTAAGGCAGCAATGGCATAAGATCTCCTTGGAGAAGATCTTCTTCGAAAAGCGTATCTATAAGGAATTGGAAAAGGACGCGGACTCTTGGGACGTTCAGATCGACCGCATCGAGCGTGCCTTCGACCCCTACCGCAAGCTTTTCCGCCAGGAGATCACCCGCGACGACATCCTCGCGCTCTGCGAAAAACCCGTCCGCAAAATCTCCAAATTCGACATCAAGGCCGCCGAAGAGAAGATTGCCGAAATCGAGCTCAACATGGACGAGGTCCAAAACCATCTCGATCACTTGGTCGATTTCGCCATCAACTACTTCATGCAGCTCAAGAAGAAATACGGTGCCGACTACAAGCGCCTTACCGAAATCAAGAGCTTCGACAACATCAACGCGGCAACAGTTGCCGTGGCCAACCAGAAGCTCTACGTCAACAAGAAGGAGGGCTTCATCGGCACAAACCTCAAGAAGGACGAGGAGGTGGAGTTCGCGTGTCTCTGCTCCGATTTGGACGACATCATCGTCTTCCACGAGAACGGCGAATGCTCCATCAGCAAAGTCTCAGACAAGCATTTCGTTGGCAAGCACATCATCCACGCGGAGGTCTTCCGCCGCGGCGACGACCGTCAGATTTACAACATGATCTACTCGGCCGGCGTGAACGGGCCCGTCTATGCAAAACGTTTCAATGTGGGCGGTGTCACACGCGACAAGAAATACGACCTGGTGAAGGGCAACACCAATGCCAAGGTGCTCTATTTCACGTCGAACCCGAACGGAGAGGCCGAGGTGGTGCGCGTAAAGCTCAAGCCAAAGCCCAAGCTCAAAAAACGCGAGTTCGACTTCGATTTCGGCTCATTGGCCGTAAAGAACCGCGCTGCACTGGGCAACATCGTCACCCGCTACCCGATTGCCAACATCACACTGGCGCAAAAGGGCATCTCCACGCTCAGCGCCATCGATGTCTATTTCGAATCCGCCGTGATGCGCCTCAACACCGAAGGCCGTGGCGAGCTCATCGGATCCTTCCACGAAGACGAGAAAATTATAACTGTATATAAATCCGGCAATTACCGAATCACCGGCTACGAAACCTCACTCCACTTCGAAGACGATTTGGACATCATCCGCAAATGGAAACCTTCCATGATTATCACCGCCGTCTATATGCTGAAGAAGGAGAAAAAATACTTCATCAAACGCTTCCAACCCGATGTGTTGATGAAGAAAACCGATTTCTACCCCACCGACGGCACCGCCAAACTCGTGGCCTACTCCATCGACTACTTGCCTCGGATCGAGGTGGTCTATCGCGAGAAGAAAGCCGACAGCGACAGCAAAGAGGTAATCGCATGCACCGACCTTGTTGACCTCTCCACCGCCCGCGCCAAGGGCAAACGTCTCAGCTTCAACGAAATCAAGTCCGTGAAATTCACCGACCCGCTGCCTTACGAAGAGCCCGAAGATGAGCCCGAGCCCGAACTGCCCAAAGACGCAGAACCGGCCCCCTCTGTGGATGAAGAGATCGCCAAGGACATCTTCGACACCATCTCCACCGACAAGACGGACATCACGACCGACAATGACGGCGGAGGATTGCAATTGGGCCTGTTTGACGAGGAATGATTATCACACACCACTTCACTAAGCAGCCTCGGAGAGGCAACACGCGCGAAGCGCAATTAACCCCACACAAGCGAAGCGCAGTGTGGGGAACAACACACAAGCGCAGCGCAGTGTGGGGCATGTCACACAAGCGCAGCGCAGCTCTCCTCGTACTCCTGATCCTCTGCACCGCCTGCCGTGATCGCAACGGCTCCCCCACCCCGTATGAGGTCCCGATTCCGAAGGGGTTCCCGACGGTGCTGAACATCCCCGCCGACAACCCTATGACTGTGGAAGGTGTGGAACTCGGCCGGCTGCTTTTCCACGACCCGCACCTCTGCGGATACACGGGCGCGGACCCCGACTCTCTGATGTCATGCTCTACCTGCCACCGACGGGAGTGTAACTACGACCTCGGCGCTGACAACCCGCGTTTCCCCGACGGAAAGCCTAAGGGCCGCGCCACGGGCAAGCCGACTATCCACAACGTGATGCCGCTCATGAACCTGATCTTCAACCAAGAGGGGTATTTCTGGAACGGTCTTGTTTCCAGCAGCAACCCCAATGAGGAGATGCGGACCATCGAGGACATCGTTCGCATGGCCATCGTCGCCGACGATGAAATGTGCGGAACGGAAACGGGTGCGGTGGCCGCCATCAAGGCCGACAGCAAATACCCGCCGCTTTTCAAGAAAGCCTTTGGCACTGAGGAGATCACCATGGAGCGCATCCAGAAGGCCATCGCGCAATTCGTGCGCTCGCTGATTGCCTGCAACAGCAAATTCGACCGTTACTTGCAAGGGTTGGAGCAACTCACCCCGCAGGAGCTGCACGGCTACGTGCTCTTCACCACCGAGGAGGGTGCCGACTGCTTCCATTGTCACGGTAGCAGCGGCAGTCCGCTCTTCACCACAAACCTCTTCTACAACAACGGATTGGACGCTCAGCCCACGGACGCACACGACCGTTCGTCCGTCACGGGCGACCCGCACGACCGTGGTGCCTATCGCGCACCCTCGCTGCGCAATGTCACCCGTTCCGCCCCCTACATGCATGACGGCCGCTTCCAAACCCTCGACGACGTGTTGGAGTTCTACAATTCAGAAGTGCAGAATTCACCCTATATCAGTCCGTTGATGCACCATGTGAACGACGGAGGCGTGCGCCTCACCCCCTCCGACATGGAGGATCTGAAGGCGTTCCTGCTGACATTAACCGACGATTCTATCTAAAAAAAAAGGGAACGAACCGTGATTCGTCCCCTTCAATATCATTATTTCCGGAATCAGTTCTCCAATTCCGCTTTGATGGCGTTCTGGATGAGTGTGACGAACTCGCCGACCGGCATCGTGCCGTCGTTGATGTTGCCGTGACGACGCACGCTGACGGTGCCGTCTTCCTCTTCCTTCTCGCCCACGATGACCATATAAGGCACCTTGGCGGTTTCGGCATCGCGAATCTTACGTCCAGTCTTTTCACTGCGCTCGTCGATGTAGCAGCGCACATCCTGCTCGTCCAGCATGGCCTGCACTTTGCGAGCGTAGTCCATGTACTTTTCACTGATAGGCAGAATGACGACCTGGTCGGAGGTGAGCCACAACGGGAAGTTGCCGCCGGTATGCTCCAACAACACTGCCACAAAACGCTCCATGGAGCCGAACGGGGCGCGGTGAATCATCACCGGACGTTTCTTCTGACCGTCGGCATCGGTGTATTCCAAACCGAAACGCTCGGGCAGGTTGTAATCGACCTGGACCGTACCGAGCTGCCACTCGCGGCCGATGGCGTCCTTCACCATGAAGTCGAGCTTCGGGCCGTAGAAGGCAGCTTCGCCCTCCACCTCGATGGTGTTCAGCCCCTTTTCAGCAGCGGCCTCGATGATGGCGCGTTGCGCCTTCTCCCAGTTTTCGTCGGTACCGATGTACTTCTCCTTGTTGTTCGGGTCGCGCAGGGAGACCTGAGCCTTGTAGTTGTCGAACTTCAATGTCTTGAAAATGTAGAGGATGATGTCAATCACCTTGCAGAACTCCTCCTTGATCTGGTCGGAGGTGCAGTAGAGGTGAGCGTCATCCTGCGTAAAGCCTCTGACCCTGGTCAAACCGTGCAACTCTCCGCTCTGTTCGTAACGATACACGGTGCCGAACTCCGCCAGACGGAGAGGCAACTCTTTGTAGGAACGCGGACGTGCGGCGTAAATCTGGCAGTGGTGAGGACAGTTCATCGGCTTGAGGAAGAACTCCTCGCCCTCTTGCGGCGTGGTAATCGGACGGAAAGAGTCCGCACCATATTTCGCATAGTGACCTGAGGTTTTATAGAGGTTCACATTACCGATGTGCGGAGTGATAACCTGCTGATATCCATACTTTTTCTGTACTTTGCGCAGAAACTGTTCCAAACGGTCGCGCAGAGCGGCACCCTTAGGCAGCCACAAAGGCAGACCTTGTCCCACGAGCGGGGAGAAGGTGAACAGTTCCATCTCACGGCCCAATTTGCGGTGGTCGCGTTTGGCAGCCTCTTCGAGGAGAGCCAAGTACTCGTCCAACTCTTTCTTCTTCGGGAAAGTGACGGCATAGATACGGGTCAGTTGTTTGCGCTTCTCGTCGCCGCGCCAATAGGCACCAGCCGTCTTCAACAGCTTGATAGCCTTGATCATCGAGGTGTCGTGCAAGTGCGGACCACGACAGAGGTCGGTGAACGGACCGCTCTCGTAGAAAGAGATCTGGCCGTCTTCCAAACCGTCGATGAGCTCCACTTTGTACTCGTCACCTTTCTTGTTGAAGTAGTCGAGAGCCTCGGCTTTGGAGACCTCGCGGCGCACGAACCGGATCTTCTGGGAAGCCAGTTCCTTCATCTTCTCCTCGATTTTCGGGAAATCGTCGGAGGAGATGCTGTAGTCCATGAAGTCGATGTCGTAATAGAAACCGGTCTCGATGTGGGGACCGATACCGAACTTCACGCCCGGGTAGAGCGCTTCGATAGCCGCCGCCATCAAGTGGGCGGAACTGTGCCAAAAGGTATCCTTACCTTCGCGGTCGTTCCAGGTATAGAGGGTGAGTGTAGCGTCCTCGTTGATGGGTTTGTCGAGTTCCACCATTTGGTCGTTCACTTTGGCTACCAACACGTTGCGAGCCAAACCTTCACTAATGGCCTGCGCCACTTCATACGCGGTGCAGCCCTTTTCCATTTGTTTGATTGAGCCGTCAGGCAGTGTGATGTTGATCATATCAATACTATTACTATTTATCCATTTTCAAATAAGTCGGCAAAAGTACGAATTTTTCAGATATGGCGGGAGAAATTGTGAGGATGAGGCGATGAGAAAAAGAGACGTGCGCGGTGCAAACGGAGGTATGCGACACGTCCCTACTTCACCCAAACCTCGTCCACAAAGAGCCAAGCCTGCTGGCCGGCACTTAGATGCCACTCGGGAAGTTTGCCGTAGTTCTTGATGACGATTTTGACATAACGGGCTTTGGCGTTGCCTTTGACCTCCACATCTTTGAAATGGGCGCCATCGGATTTTTCAACATTAAAGCTCTGACTGCCAAAGCGTTTGTAATTCTTGCCGTCATCTGAAACATACACTTCTATCGCACTCGGGTAGAAAATCCAGGCACGTTGCTCTTCCAGACATCCGGCACCGACACGACTGACGGGCTTGACCTCACGAAGGTCCATCACCACTTCACAGTCGGTGGTGAACCCCTGCCAGCCGCCAATACGGTAGTTCTCGATTCCGCGCAAATTGTCGATCAACCCGGCATCGCCGCCCGCGTAATACTGCGGGTCCGGTTTCGTGATGTATGTCAAGTCTTTGTCGCGGGTGTAGCGCACATAATTCGCCACAGCCACCTTGCTGCTCTGGCCATTGGCATCAATCGCTATCGCCTTGATCGTCATATCTTTGTCCACCAAAATCGGCTTCTTGTATTCGATTCCGTTTTTCTGGGAAGGTCTTGAGCCGTCTGTGGTATAATAAATCACGCACTCATTCACAGGTACCGCTTTTATGAGCTCACGGGTTTTCTTTTTCTGTTCAGGTTGATTCTGAATCTCCTTGGGGTCCGGTCTGCGCATATTATCGACGATCATCACTTTCGGCAGTGAGATTCTCACCATGGTTTGGTCCTGGAAAGAGACCTTGTCGGTGGAGAAGACAGGCACCGGAACGATGCTACGTTTCGGTTCAATGCGTGAAACGGGCATGTTGCGGTCGCCCTTGCCCCATGACTCGCTCGGCTTGTCGCCCATCACAAAGGACAACGTGCCGCCAGCAGCAATCTCGTCGTAAGTGATGAAGGAACGGGTCAGCGGTCTTCCATTCAAAGTGACGGATTGAATGTACGGTTTATCCGAATCTTTCGTGATCGTCAGGGCATTGCCGTTCTCCTGATGCAGTACCACCTTGTCGAAAAGCGGGAAACCGATGACATATTCGTTGCTACCGGGACATACCGGATAGAACCCCATGGCACTGAGGACATACCATGCCGACATCTGTCCGCAATCCTCATTGCCGCAGAGCCCGTCAGGTTTGGAAGAGTAGAGCTCCGTCATGATTTTGCGGACCATGCTCTGCGTCTTGTCGGGACGGCCGACATAGTTGTAAAGATACGCTGCGTGATGGCTCGGCTCGTTGCCGTGGGCATACTGACCTATAACACCGGTGATGTCAACCTGATCCCGGCCTGCCATCTCCGAGGTAGAATTAAAGAGTTTGTCGAGGAACTTCTCCATGATCACAGGGCCGCCCATCAAGTCGATGAACGTGTTGAAATCGTGCGGCACGTAGGTGGTGTACTGCCAACAGTTGGCCTCGGTGAAGAAGTTGTTGACTTCGCGCGGGTTGAACGGGGTCACGAAACCGCCGTTCATCCTGCCGTGCATGAAGCCGTTCGAATCCATAAGGTTCTTATACGACTGGGCCCGACGGATGTATTCGTCGTAAACCATCTCGTTTCCAATGGCTTTCGCGAACATGGCGATGCACCAGTCATCATAGGCGTACTCCAACGTCTTCGACACAGACTCGTTTTCCATGTCGCCGGGGACAAAACCGTACTGAACGTATTCAGGACGGCCTAATTTCTTGAGATTGGCGGTACTGATCATCGCCTTAAGCATATTTTCGGCCGGAAAATCCTTGATTCCCTTCATATAGGCGTCATACACCACCGGCACCGCGTGGTAGCCGATCATGCACCACGTCTCAAACGCCGAGAGTTCCCACATGGGCAGGTAACCCGAATACTCGTACTGGGTGAGGAAGGTGTATAAAAAATCACCGCTCCGCTTCTGGTCAATGATGTTCAACAACGGATGCAAGGCACGGTAGGTATCCCAAAGGGAGAACACCGTGTACATCTTCTTGCCTTTGGCCACCTTATGAATACCATTGTCTTCGCCACGATAGCGACCATCCAGGTCGGAATAGAGATACGGAGAGGTAAAACTGTGATAGAGAGCGGTATAGAACGTTCTCAGATACTCTTCGTTTTTCGAATCCACTTGGATTTTGCCCAATTCACGGTTCCAAGCCTCGACAGCTTCTTTCCTCACTTTGTCGAAGTTGAAGTCGCGCACCTCGGTCTGGTTGTTGACGGCGCCGTCCATATCCACCGCGGAGATGGCCACTTTCACCACCACCTCTTTCACGTTATCGGGGAAATAGAGGACGGCTTTGCAGTTGGTCCCTTTGATCTCCTTGAGGTTAACGGGTCTGTCATCCACATAATAGACCACCGACTCGACCGGCACAGAGGTTTTGAGCGAAAAAGCGCAATATTGGTCGTCATTCCACGCGGCAGAGCGTCTGAATCCCACCAAATCATTGGCTTTCATTCCCATATAACTCTCCAACGTCTTGTCACGATGCTGCAAATCCACGATGATGCCGTGTTTCCCGTTTTTCGGGAAGGTGTAACGGTGCACACCGACATAGTTGGAGGCGGTCATCTCCGCCACAATGCCGTTGTCGAACTTCACCGAATAGTAGCCCGCTTCCGCTTTCTCGTTCTTATGGGAGAAAGAGAGGGCGTACTTCTCGTTGATGACGGAAGGCTCGCCCAGGAAGGGGGTGACGAGGATATCGCCGTAGTCGGAGCAGCCGGTGCCGCTGAGATGGGTGTGCGAAAAACCGTAGATGCGGCTGTCGCTGTAGTGGTAGCCGGAACAGCCGTCCCAACCGTCCAAACGGGAGTCGGGGCTCAATTGCACCGCGCCGAACGGCATGATGGCACCAGGATAGGTGTGTCCGTGCTCGGCCGTGCCCACGAACGGGTTGACATATTGCGACTGCGCGAAAGAGATCGCGGCAGCGGCGATTAAAACCAGAAGGGTTGTTAATTTTCTCATTTGTTATTGTTGGTATTGATTGGTTATATTTCGATTATGGGGATTGTAGGGACGCAATGCATTGCGTCTCTACTCTTTCGAGACTCTTGCGGTCACGAAACAGAGATAGGCCAGACAGCAGAGCGGCACGAGGAAGGCGTAGCGGATGCCGACCCCCGCCATGGCGCCGGTGAGCAGCGGAACGATGGCCGCACCCACGATGGCCGTGGTCATCAGACCCGAAATCTCGTTCGACATCTCCGGCTTGTGATCGACACAGATGGAGAACACAAGCGGGAAGATATTGGCGAAACCGATGCCGACGAGGATGAAGCTCAACCAAGTGGTGAAGGCATTGTAGGGCAGGAAGAGCAACACATTGCCCAGAATCGAGACGGCAATGGTGATGGCGAGGAACTTCTTCGCGTTCATCTTCTGCAAGATGACCCCGCCAAGGAAACGGCCGACGAACAGGGATACGATCAGCACGATGTTACCCAAGGCAGGCGTGATGCCGGGGTTGTTCTCGATCAAAATCGACGGGATGCGGTTGAACATGGATGCCTCCGCGCCGCAGTAGAAGAAGATGGCAAGGAACATCATCAGGATGTAGGGGTCGCCCAATGCGCGGATGCAATTCCCCAACGTGGTCGGTTTTTCGTCCGATTTGCTGATGTTGTCGGGGACGAACGCCATCACCATCACCAACGTGATGAGCAGCACCACCGCGAAAATCGGGAAAAGGATGCGGAATCCCATGTCGATGGTCTCGCCGCCCTCCGGGGTGAACGAGAACCAGCCGTACTTCATCAGCGAGGTGCCGATGAGCACCAAGATCAGCGAAGTGGAGAGCGTGCCGATGGCCTTCAGCGACTGCGCGAAAGAGAGCATGCTGGAGAACTTGCCCTCGTCGGCCACATCGCGGATCAACGGGTTGCCGGAGACTTGCAGAATCGTGGCGCCCGCACCCATCAGCAACACCGCCAGCAGGATGACCGGGAAGTTGAAAGCGAAAATCGGCAGCAACGCGCCGACAAGGAAGAGGAGCAAACCGATGGTGAGCATCTTCTTCTTGCCGATTTTGGACTGCCACACGCCCGTGGGCACCGACAGCACGCCGAACATGATCATGCCCGACAGGGAGACCAACGACGCGGTGAACGGCGACACGTTAAACGCCTTTTCCACCACGGAGACCAGTTGTCCGGCCGCATCGCCGAAACCCATGGCCAAAAAGACAAAAAACACTGAAATCAGGGATAATTGCTTCTTCATAATCTATCTGTTTTTTATATATTCGCTCTTGAAAACAATTGGCAAAGATACATTTTTTTCAAGTAGCCGAACCCACAAAAAAAACACGGGACTCATTCGAATCCCGTGTTTCCATAACTCCTCAAGAGAGTGTAATTCTATCTGTCAGTGATTGCCGCAGCCTTTGCCGTCCTGGTGACCGCCGCAGCTCTTGCCGCTCTGGTGGTTGCCGCATCCCTGACCGTTGCCATGGTTGCCGCATCCGCCGCATCCGCCGCTTTTCTCGGCGCGGCAACAAGCAGGCAGTTTGGCACGCGCGGCAGGATCTGCCTTCACGTTGTCGGCATTGTAGCCCAACTTGCTGATCTGCTGACGCAACTGATCGGGGTTGGTCTTCTTCACATCATAGTTGATGGTCAATTTGGCGGTCTTCATGTCGTAGGAGTAGGACTTCACGCCTTTGAAGTACGGCACATTCTCTTTGAACTTGTCGGCGCACTTCTGACAAACGCCATTGGTTTGGATGGTCACGGTCTGATCATTCTTCGAGGCCGCTTTCTGAGCACTCACGCCCAGAGTGATGAGGCTTACCAAAGCCAGGATGATGAATTTTTTCATATTGTTATTACTTTTTTGTTGTTTGTTTCTGTCTCGCCCCCCACATTACGCTGCGCTCATGTGGGGTTATTTGCGCTGCGCGCGTTTTGCCTCTTCGAGGCTGCTCAAGGAAGCATTAACCTGTTGACGGATCAATTCCGGAAAGGTTTAACCGCCATCTGCCAACTATCCCTCGATTCTGTTCTTCAGGAACGACGTGCAATCCTCGAAGGTTTCGAAAGTGTGCTGTTCGGGAACGAGTTCGGGGATCACCTTCATGGTTTTGAGCATGTACATGGGCTGCGGCTGGATGATGGTCATCAGCACGAGCACCCCGCGGTCCTGCAACTCCTTGATGGCGGTCTCCATGGCGTAGAGGCCCGACTGGTCCATGAAGCTGACGAGACGCATGCGGATAATCACGATCTTGGCGTCTTCGGGCACGTCGGCCATCACCTGCTGAAACTTGGTGATAGTGCCGAAGAAAATGGGCCCGTTAAGTCGCTGGATGTAGATTTTATGCTGCACCTTGTCGG
>JAEEIG010000186.1 GCA_016281255.1 Bacteroidales bacterium | reverse complement strand
AATGCCAAATGGAAAGAAGAGTATCAGACATGACCGAACAGTCACCACGACACGTGTGCCATGTGCTTCTGCGGGGATGCAGATGCTTCCATAGCCACTATGCCGGAACGGTCGGAATAAAATTTTGGTGCGGTTACCGTGGAGCCGTCTCAATGTGCGGCTCTACATTCTCTTAAAAATTGTATCTTTGCCCCCTAAATTATTCAGAATGAAAAAACTACTCTTATTGTGGCTCTGTGTCGTGCTGGCAGGCGGTTTGTCGGCCCAGGACACCATCAAATCCTATTGGAAAAACGGCAAGCTGATGTCCGTCGGCGTGATGAAAAACGGCGTTGAGCAGGGACATTGGATCTACTATCACAACAACGGCGCCAAGTGGACCGAGGGCGACTACCAAGACGGCATCAAGGTGGGCGTGTGGAAAGTGTGGTACGACAACGGCAAGCTCGGACAGGAATACCACGCCGACAACGGTCCGTTCAAAAGCTGGTTCCAATCGGGCAAGACCGAGACGGAAGGACAGTTCAAAGAGGGACAGCGCGACGGTCAGTGGACTTTCTATCACCCTAATGGTCAGCTATATAAGAAGGTGACCTACCTTAACGACAGTGTACACGGCCACGTAATCGAGTATTACGACAACGGCGACAAGCTCTTCGAGGGCACCTACGAGACGGGACTCTTGGAGGGAGATGCCGTCTGGTGGAACCGCGGCGGCAAGAAGGACATGGAGGGCAAACTGGTGCACGGACTGCAACAGGGTCTCTGGAAATTCTACGACAACGAGGGCCGCCTGGGCAGCGAGGGCAGTTTCGAAAACGGGCTGCAACACGGCACCTGGACCTACT
Organism: Bacteroidales bacterium; assembly: GCA_016281255.1. Classification (GTDB taxonomy): domain Bacteria; phylum Bacteroidota; class Bacteroidia; order Bacteroidales; family WCHB1-69; genus F23-D06. The sequence continues at coordinate 13,464 of JAEEIG010000186.1, read as the reverse complement.
ACTACGAAAACGGAAAAGTGTGGCGCAAAGGAAATTACGAAAACGGCAAGCGGGAAGGTCTTTGGAAAGCCTGGTACGAGGACGGCAAAATCCAGCGCGAGGGCGCTTTCAGAAACGACAAGGAGAGCGGTCTCTGGATTGCCTACTTCCCCAGCGGCAAAATCAAAGACCAGGGTACCTTTAAAGAGGGTGTGATGGACGGCTATTGGGAAGGTTGGCGCGAGAACGGCTACAAAAAATACGAAAACAACTACAAAAACGGGCAGCTCAACGGTCTATGCACCCTGTATTGGGAGGAGACCGGCAAGATGCAGCGCCAAGGCAAGTATGTGAACGACAAGAAGAACGGCGTCTGGAACGAGTACGCGCAAAACGGGCATATCCTCTCCAAAGGAAAGTATGTGAACGACATGAAGGAGGGCAAGTGGGTGTTTTACAACATGCACGAAAAGGTGGTGCGCGAGCAGAATTTCGTGCACGACGTGCCCGAGGGTGCCTTCACCGAATACTACGACAACGGGGTGAAACACACGCAGGGCGCCTTCCACAACCGCGTGCGCCACGGCAAATGGCAGAGCTGGACCCCGCAAGGGAAACTCTATTACAGCGTTGTTTTCGAAAACGGTCACAAAGTGAAGGAAATCTATGCCGCAGATCCCCAGAAGAGACCCTTCTAAAGTGTTAAAAAAGCATAAATCATTGAGCGAAATGATAAATGAATCCAAGTTAAAATTCGTGAATATGGAGCTGAAGACGTTCCATTTCAACCCGTTGATGGAGAACACCTACATAGTGTCGGACGAGACGGGGGAGGCGGTGATCATCGATCCCGGCAACTGCCGTGCCTACGAAGATGCCCAGATTCAAGAATACGTCGCTTCTAAAAACTTGAAAATCAAATATATCATCAATACGCACCCCCATCTTGACCACATTGCGGGAAACCCTTGGTGCAAGCAAGAATTCGGTGCCGAACTGCTGATGCACGAAGGCGCCATGCGCGAATACAACCGTGCCTACGCCTATGCCGCGGTGTTCGGCTTTGAGCAGCAGCAGATGCCCGCGCCAGACCGTTTTCTGCAGGAGGGCGATGAGGTTGCTTTTGGCCGCCAGAAGCTGCAAGTGTTCTACACTCCCGGTCACTGCGAAGGCAGCATCTGCCTATACAATGCGGAGAACAAGGTGATTTTCACCGGCGATGTGATCTTCGAGAGGTGTGTCGGCCGCAGCGACCTGCCCACCGGCAACGAGGCGGTGTTGCAGCAGAGCATTCGTGAGAAAATCCTCACCCTGCCCGACGACGTGGCCATTCTCTCTGGTCACGGCGATGCCACTTCCGTGGGTCAGGAGCGCGTTGGAAACACATATATTTGGAAAAATTAACAGTATATAAATATGAGTCAGATCCCTAAATTTTCAGAGGAGACATTAAATCAGTTGGCATACCATTACAAAGAGATCTTGGGTTTGCTGGGCGAGGACCCCGCTCGCGAAGGGCTGGTGAAAACCCCCATACGCGTGGCCAAAGCCATGGATTTCCTGACCCACGGCTATCGCCAGGACCCCAAAGCCATTCTCGAAAGTGCCTTGTTCCATGAGGATTACAAGCAGATTGTGGTGGTGAAAGACATCGAAATATATTCTCTCTGTGAGCACCACATGCTGCCTTTCCTGGGGAAAGCGCACATCGGCTACATCCCCAACGGCACCATCGTGGGCCTCAGCAAGATCCCGCGCGTGGTGGAGTGCTTCGCCCGCCGTTTGCAACTCCAAGAGCGCCTTACTTCCCAGATCAAGGACTGTCTGCAGGAGGTTCTGAATCCCTTGGGCGTGGCGGTGGTGATCGAGGCGCAGCACCTCTGCATGTCGATGCGCGGCATCCAGAAACAGAACTCCGTGACCACCACTTCCGAATTCACCGGCGCGTTCCTCAAAAACGAGAACACCCGCCAGGAATTCATGCACCTCATCGGCGCTGACCTTCACTGACGGGTGCCGGGATCGTTTCAGAGGAGTCTGTTGACGCCGCCACTCTTTCTTCTCAGGCGTTTGCGCCTCGGTTTCCGTCTCTTGCGATAGTGGTGGGCCTGATAGCCGACAGCGTCCTCCCGGAGTTCGGAAACGTATTCCGACTCGATCGGAAACGCGTTTCTTTCATGAGGATGTTGCAAAATGCAGACCAAAGGTCTGCCAACCCAATCGTGAGGCAGGCAGAGGGTCAGGGTGTCTCTTTGCGGGGTAAGAATCATTTTTTTCATCGATTTTTAGTTTTGGTGAAAAATTTAGGTTCGGTCTCTTTTTAGCGAAAATTGTCATGCTCGGCTGCCTTTTCTGCGGATTCGCTTTCGTTTTTGTATTCTCTGTTTTTTGCTTTTTAATACGTTTATAATCAATAAGATACATTGCAAATATATAAAAATTTCATACAAAATGCATAAAAAAGGCATGTTTTTCAATTTATTTTCAAAATACTGAGGGTTAGCAAGTTATGTTGAATTATTTTTTTTCATAAATTGGTGATTCCATATCAAAAAAAGTGTATTTTTGCAGCCTCAAAAACGAGAGAAGGAGTTTCAGTAGCTCAGCAGGTAGAGCACATCCCTTTTAAGGATGGGGTCCTGGGTTCGAGCCCCAGCTGGAACACGAAAAGCGGTCTGGATTGGTCCGGGCCGCTTTTGTTATATTCCGTTTGCCTTATTTTGAAATAAATTGTACTTTTGCCGCTCATTGTATATTTAATATAGTATGAAAAACAACAAATTCTATATTTTGGCGCTCACCGTGGTGGCCACTATGGGCGGGCTTCTGTTTGGTTACGACACGGCCGTGATTTCCGGAACGGTGGAGTCGTTGCGTGTCTTCTTCATTGACCCGAAGGGACTGCCACCTGCGCAGGCCAACGCTTTGGAGGGCTTTGTGGTGAGCAGTGCCCTCATAGGGTGCATCATAGGGGGCTTCTTGGCGGGGCTGCTCACCCAGAAGTTGGGCCGCAAACCCACGTTGATGATTGCGGCCGTGTTGTTTTTGCTCTCGGCAGTCCGTTCGGCTTGGCCCGAGATTTTCTGGGGAATGCCCGGCGACGGCGACCATACCTTCATCTATCATTTCGTCTTCTACCGCATCAGCGGTGGCATCGGCGTGGGTATCGCCTCCATGGTGTCGCCTATGTATATTGCGGAAATCGCCCCTGCCGAAAGGCGCGGCACGCTGGTCTCCCTCAACCAGTTCGCCATCATTCTCGGTATGCTGATCATCTATTTCGTGAACTACAACATTGCAAGTCGCGGCGATGCCCTTTGGCTGCACACCATTGGCTGGCGTCAGATGTTCGCCTCCGAAATCATCCCTGCCGGCATCTTCCTGGTAGCCTTGCTGTTCGTGCCCGAAACCCCGCGCTATCTGGTGATGCGCGGCCGTGAGGAGAAGGCGCTGAAGGTGCTGCGCAAAACGGTGGGCGAGGAGGCCGAAAGCGAAATAGCAGCCATCCGCGAAAGCCTCTCCGAAAAGGCACCCTCCCTGCGCTCCTACTATGTCTCCATTCTCTCGTGGGTGGGACTTTTCCTCATCTGTTTTGTGATTCTGAAACTCTGCAAGGTGAACAGCTCGTTTGAAATCTCGCTGTTAATCAGCTTCTTGATAGCTTTGATACACCCCATCCGCACCTATGGGTTGCGTATCATCATCGTGGGGGTGCTGCTGGCATCGCTGCAACAGTTCATCGGCATCAATGTGGTGCTCTACTACGCTCCTGAAATCTTCAAGACGATGGGCGCGGCCACCGATATGGCGCTTATGCAGCAGATTATTGTAGGCGCTGTGAACCTTTCTTTCACCATTTTGGCCATCCTCACGGTCGATAAGTTCGGCCGCCGCCCGCTGATGATCATCGGCGCATTGGTGATGGCTCTCTCGATGTTCATCCTCGGCACCACCTTTTTCACGCATCATGTGGGCGTGGGCTCCCTGGTCTGCATGCTGGTCTATACGGCCGGTTTTGCCATGTCGTGGGGACCCGTCTGCTGGGTGCTGCTCTCCGAGATTTTCCCGAACTCCATCCGTTCGGTCGTGATGAGCCTGGCGGTGGCTTCGCAATGGATTTCCAATTTCCTGGTCTCCTGGACCTTCCCGATGCTCGACAAAAACGAGACCCTCACCGCGATGTTCAATCACGGATTCTCCTACTGGATATACGGGCTCATGGGCGTTCTGGCCGCGGTTTTCATCTGGAAAATGGTGCCGGAAACCAATGGGAAATCGTTGGAACAGATGGAGGATTATTGGAAACGTTAACTGTTTTTGTTCCAGGGGTTGCGCTTCGCTTACCCCTTCATTCCAGGGGTTGCGCTTCGCTTGCCCCTTCATTCCAGGGGTTGCGCTTCGCTTACCCCTTCATTCCAGGGGTTACGCTTCGCTTACCCCTGGCTACCGAGCTTTTGCCCCTACGGGGCTGCTTAAGGAAGTGGTTTTAAATATATTTTGGTTACCCGAAATCTTTAACCTTTAATCCTTAACCTTTTTTTGAGAACCGGACCTTCCGGACAATGATCAACACCGTTCCCATAAGGGCGATGATCAACAAGGGGATGCCGATGTTGAGGATGGCGAGCAGCACTTTGTGGTTGCGGGTTTTTTCGCTGCTGAGGGAGCCGATTTTGAAGTTCTTCGCGCGGAGCTGCAGCAGGTCGTCGTCGGCACACAAGTAGTTGACACAGTTCACGATAAAGTCGGTGTTGTCGAAGGTTTGGCGGGTGTAGATGTCGTAGCCGGCGGGATAAGGCTGGTTGCGCTTGCTGTCGAACGGGTTGCGGATGATGTCACCGTCGGAGACGAAAATCTGGCGTGTGTATTCGCTGTGGTCGCGGAAGTCGAGTTCCTTGATGGTGTCGAACTCCACCGGCAGGATGCCCTTGAACGCCGACTGGAAGGTGCCTTCCACCAATACGGCCACGGGCACGTTGCGGTAGGCGTATTCCTGCAGGTTCGGTTTCACCATGCCCACACGCAGAGTGACGATAGAGGGCGTGGGCACCACTTTGGTGCGTTCGGAGGTGGTCATCAGCACCGTTTTCGAGAGGTCGGCGTTGTTGCCCACCATGTCGATGCTGCCCGCGAAGTCGGACTTGATGTCCTTCAGGTTGCGCACGATCGGGTGGTTGCCGAAGTTCACGATGTCAAGACAATAGGGGAACGCCATGAATTTGTACTGCGGCTGGTCGCCGATCACGCTCACCTGTTGCGGCACGGGCATGCAGCTCAAGTCCTGGATCAGGTCGGTGTTGAGGCGCACGCCGTAGGTGAAGAAGAGGTCGTTGATGTAGAGCGCGCGCGGGGTGGCGAAAAACTCGCCCTGTTTCTGCAGACTGTCTAGGGAGGCCGTGGTGTTGTCGATGAGCCACAGCACCTTGCCGCCGCGCATGATGAACTGGTCGATGATGTATTTGTCGTATTCGCGGAACGGCTGCGTGGGTTGCGCCACAATCAGCACGTCGTATTTGTTGCCGCCGGGGATCAATGTGCCCGACACGGAATCTTCAACGGTGAAATTGCGCAGGGCGTTGATCTTGCCGTCCAGTGTGATGCGGCTCACGTTGTAGAACCGCTGCAGCTGCATGGCCGTCCAGCAGGTGTTCCAGAAGTCGAGCTCGCCGTGACCGTCCAGGTAGGCCACTTTCGGCTTCTCGGTCTTCATCAGCCGGCGCACGGGGGCCACCAAGTTGTATTCGAGCTCCTCGTTGGAGTACTTCATCCAGTCGGCGCCGGAGGGGTCGGCCACCACCACTTTGGCGGGGTATTCGTGGTTGCGGTAGGAGACGATGGCGCCGGGAATCACCACGTGCGTGGAGTAGCCGCCGGCATCTTCCCTGCTGATGGGGATCGGCTCCAGCCCCTTCTTCACAAACTCACCCAAAATGCCGTTCACCTCCTCGTTGGTTTTGCCCTCCAACGGGTCGATGAATTCGTAATAGACATTCTTGGAGTAGCTGCGGAAGTTCTGCAACATCTGCTCCACCTGCTTGGCAAAAAGTTGGTAATCAGCAGGTTGGTCTTTCCCCTTGAGGTAAACCCGGAAATAGACGCGGTCTTCCAGATTCTTCAGCATCTCAATGGTGCTCTTGGAGAGCGAATGACGCTTGTCTTTCGTTAAATCAATGCGATAGAAGAAAAAGGAGGACAATATGTTGACCAAGACCACGATGCCGATAACCGCCAACAGCCCCAGCAGCATGCGTCTCTTGAATTGTTTGCTCTGTTTATTGATCTTTTTGCTCATAATGTTCGAATTTTTCTCACTGTAGAAACGTAATGCATTGCGTCTCTACAATTTACCATTTACGACTCAATAACACTAAACGGGTGGAATAGAGGAAAATGAAAATCACGCTACAGAAATAAATCACGTCGCGGGTGTCGATAACGCCTTGGCTGATTGAGGAGTAATGGTGCTCAATGCCGAGGGTTTTCAGGTAGTAGCCGAAGTTGCCGAGGGCGTCGAAGGAGTAGATGAAGGCGAAACCGAACGAGAGGATGAAGCAGAGCAGGGCGGCGATGATGAAGGCCACGATCTGGTTGTTGGTGAGGCTGGAGGAGAAGAGACCTACCGCGATGAACGCCGCGCCGAGGAAGAGCAGGCCGAGGTAGGAGCCCCAGGTGCTGCCCATGTCGATGTTGCCCACGGGATTGCCGATCCAATAAACGGTAATCACATAGACGAGCGTCGGCAGGAGGGCGATGGCGAGCAATGTCAGACAGGCGAGGAACTTGGCCCATACAATCTGCATGTCGGTGAGGGGAAGGGTGAGCAAGTAGTCCATCGTGCCGGTGCGCTTCTCCTCCGCGAAGGAGCGCATCGTGATGGCCGGCACCAAAAAGAGGAACAGGAACTGCGACAGGTTGAAGAGACCTTGCAGGTCGGCCAGACCGGATTCCACCACATTGTTCACATTCGGGAAAACCCAGATGAAAAGCCCCGAGACTATCAGGAAAACCCCGATGAAAATGTAGCCTATGATGGAGCTCAAAAACGCCTTAAGTTCTTTAATGTAGAGACTGAACATACCTTTTAAAAAAATTTCGCAAAAATACAAAATTTGGGTGATATTATTTTGTATCTTTGCCCGATTTTTGAACATCTCTAATTAATAAAAATAATCTATGGAAAAAATTAAAATTGGTATCAACGGTTTTGGCCGTATCGGCAGACTGGTTTTCAGAGCTACAACGGAAAGAGACAACGTGCAAGTGGTTGCTATCAACGACCTTTTGGACGTGGATTACATGGCTTACATGCTTCGCTATGACTCCGTGCATGGCAAATTCCAGGGCGAAGTCTCTGTGGAAGACGGCATGTTGGTGGTGAATGGCAACAAGATTCGCGTCACCGCTGAAAAAGACCCCGCCAATCTGAAATGGAATGAAGTGGGCGCTGACTATGTTGTGGAGTCCACCGGTCTCTTCCTGACCAAGGAACTCGCTGAGGCTCACCTCAAAGCAGGTGCGAAACGCGTCGTGATGTCCGCTCCTTCCAAAGACGACACCCCGATGTTCGTCATGGGCGTGAACAACAAGGAATACGCCGGCCAGACCATCGTCTCCAACGCATCTTGCACCACCAACTGCTTGGCTCCGTTGGCAAAGGTGATTCACGAGAACTTCGGCATCGTGGAAGGTTTGATGACCACCGTGCACGCTGCTACCGCCACTCAGAAGACTGTTGACGGTCCTTCCAAGAAAGACTGGCGCGGAGGTCGTTCCATCCTTGGCAACATTATCCCTTCCTCCACTGGCGCCGCAAAGGCTGTGGGTAAAGTGATTCCTTCTCTGCAAGGCAAACTCACCGGTATGTCACTGCGCGTTCCCACCGCTGACGTTTCTGTGGTTGACCTCACCTGCCGCCTTGAAAAGGCCGCTACCTACGAGGACATCAAGAATGCGGTGAAGAAGGCTTCCGAGAACGAACTCAAGGGCATCCTCGGCTACACTGAAGACGCTGTGGTCTCCACCGACTTCCTCGATGAGAAGAGAACCTCCGTGTTCGACGCCAACGCCGGCATCATGCTCAACGAGCACTTCGTGAAGCTGGTTTCTTGGTACGACAACGAGATTGGTTACTCCAACAAGGTTGTCGATCTCATCTGCAGCATGAACACCACCTGCCCGTTGAAATAATTGACATTATCGTAGAGACGCACGGCCGTGCGTCTCTACAATTATAAACCCTTAAAAATCATCAAATTATGGAAAAGTACGTATGTGACATGTGCGGTTATGTCTATGACCCCGCAGTCGGTGATCCCGACAACGGCATTGCCCCCGGCACCGCCTTTGAAGATCTTCCCTACAATTGGAGCTGCCCGCTCTGCGGCGTGGACAAATCCAATTTCTCGAAGCAATAATCCTTTGATTATGAAGATAGAAGAGACGCCATAACATGGCGTCTTTTTTTTTTACGCGGACTAAATCCCATCTTCTTAACTCCATTTCTAATTCAGAACAATAGGTGGCAAGCCATTTTGCACCTCGTTTGTAAAGATCCAATGTGAAACGCTAATGACAACGATGATCAAGTGGTAAACTTTTGCGTGGTTTTTACAATAGCAAGCCGAAAAAATCGTATTTTTGCGCCGTGATCAAACAGAAATCCATAGACAGTGTGATGGCCGCCGTCCGCATCGAGGAGGTGGTGGGCGATTTTGTCTCCTTGCGAAAACAGGGTCAGGATTTCGTGGGCATCTGTCCCTTCCACGATGACAAAAACCCCTCCATGCACGTCAGCCCGCGACTCGGCATCTACAAGTGCTTCGTGTGCGACGCCGCGGGCAACCCCGTGAAGTTCCTCATGGAGCATGAGAAAATGTCCTACCCGGAAGCCATCGAATACCTGGCGAAGAAATATGGCATTCCGTTGGAGTATGAACGCAGTGAGAGCGACGAGGAGCGGCAGCAGCGCACTTTGCGCGAAAGTCTGCTGATTGTCAACGAGTTCGCACAGAAATACTTCATGGACCAGCTGCGCAACACCGAAGAGGGCAAACTCATGGGCATGGCCTACCTCAAAGAACGCGGCTTTAAGGACGCCACCATCGACAAGTTCGGTCTCGGCTATTGTCCCGACGGCTGGGACAATTTCACGAAGGCGGCGTTGGAAAAGGGCTACAAAGAGGAATACCTGATTGAGCTGGGCTTGACGGGCAAGTCGCAGAGCGGCAAGCTGTACGACATCTACCGCGGGCGCGTGATTTTCCCCATCCACAACGATGCCGGCAAGGTAATCGGCTTTGGCGGGCGCATCCTGAAAAAGGACGGCAAAGACCCGCGAAAATATGTCAACTCCCGCGAAAACACCATATATCACAAAAGTGACACGCTTTACGGCATCTATTTTGCCAAAAACGCCATCCATAAACAGCAGAACGTCTATTTGGTGGAAGGTTACACGGATGTGATTTCCATGCACGAATCGGGCGTGGAGAACGTGGTGGCCTCCTCGGGTACCTCGCTCACGCAAGGCCAGATCCGAATGATCACCAAGCGCACCCAGAACATTACGGTGCTCTACGACGGCGACATGGCCGGCATCAAGGCCTCCATGCGCGGCATCGACATGCTGTTGGAACAGGGCCTCAAAATCCGTGTCTGTCTGCTGCCCGATGGCGAAGATCCCGACTCTTTCGCCAAGAAACACAGAGACAGCGAGTTACTGGATTATTTGGCGGCCGAATCGAAGGATTTTCTGCTTTTCAAAGCCGATATTTTGTCGAAAGAGGCGGGCAACGACCCCATCAAGCGGGCCTCGATGGTGAACGAGATCCTGAAGTCCATCAGCTGCGTGAAGGACAACATCGAGCGCGCCTTTTACGTGAAGGAGTGCGCGAAGCTGTTCGACCTTTCCGAAAACGACCTCAACATGAACCTGCGACGGTTCGTGTGGGAGAAGACCAAGGAGCAAGGCAGGGCGGCATTGCAGCAGCAACAGCAGATGCAAGGGGTTTTGGGGCCGCAGGTTCAAGTTCCTGAGCAGCCCGAGAATCCGGAACTTATCGACAATAAAAAACATACGGACCTCACGCAACAGACGGATTTGCTGTTTGAAGCGGAGAAGGATCTGATATTGTTGATGCTCGGTTACGGGAATTATCTGATCTACGAGGCCGGCGACGAGGAGTCGTCGGGCGTGCGAATCGACCAGTACATCTGCGACGAAATGGAGAAGGAGGACATTCGTCTTCATTATAAGATATTGCAGGATATCTTCGACAAATATGTGGATTGGGCCTCCTACATCGGCAACCAGGACCAGATTATCCGCAATTTCACCCTGTCGGACGACCCGCAGGTCAGCGAGTTCGTGATTCGCAACATTCCTGTGGAGGAGCCTCGGTTCAGCGACCGCTGGAAAGAGAAGTACGACATCCATACCCACACCACGCGCAACAACCTGCGCATTTTGCAGAATCAAGTGCAGAACATCCTGCTTACTTTGAAGTTGCGCATCTTGGAGAACGACGCTTCGGTGATTCAGAAGATATTGGAGAGCGAGGCGTTGGCTGAAGACGACATGGTGCTCGCCCTGCAGCAGCTCAACAGCATCAATCAGATGAAGAAAGAGATATCCAAACGGCTGAACCGCGTTGTCAGCCGGTAATCTGACAACCTGAAACCTGAAACTTGAAACTTAACAATATGGCCTTAACGAAAGAAAAAACAAAAGATCTTGTCCGAACCTACAGCCTCATCATCTTGGGCACCTTTATCATGTCCATCGGCTTTGTGGTGTTCATCTCTCCGCTGAAATTGGCACCCGGCGGCGTGTATGGTATCGCCATCATCCTGCACCACGTGTTCAACTTCCCCATCGGTCTGTCGGGCATCTGTCTCGACCTGCCGTTGTTGCTCATCGGAACGTTGTGGCTTGGCCCAAGATTCGGTGCGAAAACGCTGGTCGGGGTGATCTCGCTGCCGGCGTTCATCTCGCTATGGGAGAAAGTCTATGGCTATGCACCCTTGATCGCGCTTCCCAACGATCCCATGACCCCCGACCCTTCGGCCACCTTCATCCTGGCGCTTTTCGGCGGCGTGATCATCGGTGTCGGGCTGGGACTCATCTTTAAGACTCGTGCCACTTCCGGCGGCACCGACATCATCGCCATGATTCTCGGCAAGTACATCAAGCATATCCCGCTGGGCACACTGCTCATTTTCGTCGATTCCACCATTGTGCTCGTGGCACTGGTTGCCTTCAAAGACTGGACTATCCCGTTGTACTCATGGTTGGTGATTTACATCACCGGTGTGGTGATGGACAAGGTCATCACCGGATTCCGCGCCAACAAGGCGGTGCTGATTATCTCCGAAAAATACGAGGAGATCCGTCAGCGCATTTTCGACGAGCTGGACCGCGGCGGCACCTATCTCAAGGGGGAAGGGATGTACAACCACGATGAGAAGAAGATCATCTTCACTTCCATTTCCCGCAAGCAGCTGCCCACCCTTATCCACTTCGTCCACGAGATTGACGCCAAGGCTTTCGTCACTATTCTGGATGCTTCCGAGACGCTCGGCGACGGTTTCAACTCTTTGAGAGAGAAAGCGTTGAGTTAATGTAATACTTAGGATTTAATTCTATGAATCAGATAATCACCTTGTTAAGCGACTGGCACCTTCGCGACCCCTACGTGGCCATGCTTAAGGGATTGCTGCTCAAAGCGCATCCCGATGCAAATGTCATCGACATCACACACTACGTCGATAAGTTCAATCTGCTGCAGACGGCCTTGCTGATGAAGTCCAGTTACACTGCGTTCCCTGAAGGCACTATCCACCTGATACTCACCAATATGTCACTGAATTCCACCTTTTCGCCCGTGATGTTGGAACATAAAGGTCACTATTTCATCGGGGAAGACAACGGGGTTTTCCATTTGATGTTTGGACAGGAAGAGGTTCTGAAGGGACATCAACTCTCTGATGCTCAGCAAAATACCCCTGATCAAATTCAGCAATGGATTCAACTGATTTCAGACGGGGCGATGAATGCGGAGAACACGAAGGAGTACCTGACATTCAAGAGAATGTTCATTCAAGAATCGGATTATAATGCTGAAAGCCAGCAAATAGAGGGTAGTATCGTTTACATTGATGCCTTTAACAATGCCATCACCGACATCCCTGTCAAGATGTTCAAGGAGAAGGGACAGAATCGTCCCTTCACGGCTACCATCCATTCCAAGGGTGAGTGGAAGATGACCCGATACTTCGATGAGTACAGGAATGCAGAAAACGAGATGTACCTGTGTGGCAATGCGTTAGGATTTGTCGAAGTGGCTGTGTACCAGTCGGACGTGGCCATTTTGGCGGATTTGGAACCCGGGGACCGCATCATTATCCAATACGAATAGCCATGATAACAGTAGGATTGGTACAAGCGGACATCAAGCCCTATAACAAGGCGGGGAACCTGTCACACTACACCGAATGGTTGAAAGAGGCGATTCAGGAGCCGGTGCATCTGTTGGTCTTTCCGGAGATGTTCAATTGCGGTTTTTCGCCCAATATCCGGGACGATGCGGAGCCCCACAACGGCGGCAGTCTCTATTTTCTCTATCTGACGGCCTGTCAATTCCAGTGCGACGTGGTGGCCACACTTCCGGTTCTATATAATAATATATTGTATAACCGTCTGGTTTGGCTTTCGCGCGACCGCATCTTGGGCAGCTACGACAAGCATCATTTGTTCATGGGCGAGGAGGAGTTCTTTACAGCCGGGGTCAGCAGGACGATTGTCAACACATTGGGTTATAAGTTCTTGCCGCTCACCTGCTTCGATGTGCGATTTCCAGAATGGAGTCGTAACCGCGTGGTGGAGGGGCAGTTCGATTACGACTGTCTGCTCTACACGGCCAACTTTCCCGCGCCGCGTGAGAATGAGTTGCTGACGTTGGCAAGGGCGCGTGCCATCGAGAACCAGGCTTACGCGCTGGTGGTCAACCGGGTGGGTGTGGATGGTTACCAGCGGAGGTATGCCGGCGGCTGCGCGGTCATCAATCCGCATGGCGAGATCGAGGCGCGAACCTCATCCGAAAAAGAGGAGATTTTGATTCATTCTTGCGAAATGGATGTCATAAAAGCGCTAAGAGAGCAGTTTCCGGTGTCGAAATTCTGGTGATTTTCCCAAAAACAATCATTGTAAATAACTAATAACCAATCTTTTATAAAAAATTTTCAAGAATCGACGGATTATTAGAAAAAAAGTGTATTTTTGCAACCTCAAATCCAACGGTGCTGTAGCTCAGTTGGTAGAGCAACGGACTGAAAATCCGTGTGTCACTGGTTCAATTCCCGTCAGCACCACAAGCCCCGAAACTTCGGGGCTTTTTTATTGTCCAGGGGTAGCCGGTGCCGGTTGTCAACATTGTTCAAAAAAAAGTTTCACAACCGACTGTGTGATAACAAAAAAAGTGTATTTTT